>NZ_FWWU01000004.1:0-300000 GCF_900176165.1 Deinococcus hopiensis KR-140 | reverse complement strand
CGTGATGATGATGCTTCCGCCGCCCGCCTTCTTGAGGTGCGGTACAGCGTAGTGGACGGTCAGATAGGTGCCCCGCAGGTTGATGTTCAAGGTCTTATCCCACTCCTCGGGCTCCAGCTCGTCGATAGGTGTCCAGACGCCGTTGATGCCCGCATTTGCAAACACCACGTCTAGTCGCCCGAACCGCTCCACGGCAGCCTGGATGGCCTGCCGTACCGATTCAGCGTCGCTCACGTCGCAGTTCACGTACAGTGCCTGACCGCCCTGCTCCTCAATGTCGGTGCGCACGCGTTCGCCTTCCTCAGCCTGCACGTCGGCGAGGACCACTTGAGCGCCTTCCTGCGCAAACCTCCGCGCTGTACCTGCGCCGATCCCACTGGCTCCGCCTGTAATAAACGCCACTTTGCCTTCAAGCATCTTCATGGTGTCTCCCTCCTGTGAATCAATGAAAGTACGATATGGCGAAGAACGGCGGTCAGCCTGATGGGTGCCTTGGGGAGGTTCCCACTTTTCCGTGGCGTTCCTCACGCTATTCCCGCCCGCGTTGCAATCATGAGGAAAGCGTGGGCTATTCTTGGGCCGTTGTTGTTCGTCGGCCCGCAGGACCAGAAATAAGATTCATCCTGTTGATGGCGTCTCAAACAGAGAGTGAACGAGGTGACTATGGAGCAGGTAGTGCAGGAGAGTTATGCGGCGGCCCTGATTCGCCGGATAGAGGACCACACGGCAAGGATCGGTGTGGTGGGGCTGGGCTACGTGGGGCTGCCCTTCCTGGTCGAGAAGGCCAAGGTGGGCTTTCACGTCACGGGCATAGACCGCAACCCCCAGCGGGCTGAAATGGTGGCGCGCGGTCAGAACTACATCGGCGACGTGCGCGACGAGGATCTGCGGGACATCGTGGAACAGGGCTTAGTCAGTACTACTACCGACTTTGCTGTCGTGGCGGATCTCGACGTGATTGTTATTTGCGTACCCACGCCGCTCGATATAAACCTCAGCCCCGACCTCAGCTACGTGCAGGGTGTCACTGCTGAGATTGCCAAGTACCTGCGCCCTGGCCAGCTCGTCAGCCTGGAAAGCACCACCTACCCCGGCACGACCGAAGAGGTCATGAAGCCGCTGCTGGAGGCGAGCGGCCTGCGTGTGGGCGAGGAATTTTTCCTGGCCCACTCGCCTGAGCGGGTCGACCCCGGCAACGCCCGCTACACCACCAAGAACACCAACAAGGTGGTTGGCGGCCATGATCCAGTGAGCCTGGAGGTGGCCGTCACGTTCTACCGCCAGGCCATCGAACATGTCGTCCCCGTCAGCAGCGCCAAGGCCGCCGAAATGGTCAAGGTCTACGAGAACACGTTCCGCGCCGTGAATATTGCCCTCGCCAACGAGATCGCCCTGCTGTGCGACCGCATGGGCATCAACGTCTGGGAGGTGCTGGACGCGGCGTTTACCAAGCCCTTCGGCATCATGCCTTTCTACCCTGGCCCAGGTGTAGGCGGCCACTGTATTCCCCTCGACCCGCATTACCTGGAGTGGAAGGCGCGCGAGTACAACTTCCAGACCCACTTCATCGCCTTGGCGGGCGAGACCAACCGCAAAATGCCCGAGTTCGTGGTGGACAAGGCAGCGCGGGTGCTGAACGCCGCCCGCAAACCGCTCAACGGTTCCAAGGTGCTGCTGCTGGGCATGGCCTACAAGAGCGACCTCGACGACTACCGCGAGTCCCCGGCCATTGAGGTCTACAAGCTGCTTCAGCGTGCTGGGGCAGAAGTGAGTTTCCACGACACCTGGACGCCCGAGGTCAATGAGCACGGAGTTCACGCTACCGGCGTGGACCTCACCGATGAGACCATCCATGGCGCGGACCTCATCATCATCACCACCAAGCACAGCGACGTGGACTATGCCGGTGTGGTGCAGAAGGCCCAGGCTGTTCTCGACACCCGATATGCCACACGCGGCATCGCTAGCGAGAAGGTGACCCTCCTGTGACCGCTTCCGAACAAAAGCGCTTCGGCCTGACGGGCGCGTCTGGCTATATCGCCCCTCGTCACCTCAAGGCCATCAAGGATAGTGGGAACACGCTCGTCGCGGCGCTGGACCCCTTCGACTCGGTAGGCATCCTCGACTCATACTTTCCACAGGCCGAGTTTTTTACACAGCCCGAGATCTACGAACGCTACCTGCACGACGCGCGGCGGCGGGGACAGGGCGTGAACTACGTGAGTATCTGTAGCCCCAACTACCTGCACGACGCCCATATCCGAATGGCCCTGCGGGCGGGCGGCGATGCACTGTGTGAGAAGCCCATCGTGTTAAACCCAGAAGACATCACGGCCCTCAAGGAAGTAGAGGCTGAGACGGGCCAGCGCGTCTGGACCATCCTGCAACTGCGTGCCCACGCCGCGCTGGAGAGGCTGAAGGCCGAACTGGACGGTTCGGCGGGTGGCAAGCGTGATGTGGACCTCTCATATATCACCAGCCGGGGTACCTGGTATCTCCGCAGTTGGAAGGGCCGTGAGGAGCAGAGCGGCGGTCTTGCTACCAATATCGGTGTGCATTTTTACGACATGCTGTCGTGGATGTTCGGTCACATTGAGCATGTGGAAGTCCACGAGCGGACTGAGACGGTCTGCGCTGGATACCTCGAACTCGACCGCGCTCGCGTCCGGTGGTTCCTGTCTATTGATCCCAGTTATATCCCGGAGGCGCTGAGTGCCAAAGGTCAGCGCACCTACCGCTCCATCACCATCGATGGGCAGGAGGTTGAGTTCAGCGAGGGCTTTACGGACCTCCACACTGAGGTCTACCGCCGCACCTTGGCTGGGCAGGGCTTCACCCTGGACGACACCTTCGAGGCAATCGCCACTGTAGCCCAGATTCGGAAAGCAGCCCTGACCACGCCCACGGCGGATACCGGTCATCGCTTCCTGAGGCGCTGAGGTGACGGGCCGAGCGGAGTGGTGGAAGCACGAGAGCGCCTACGTGGACGAGGGTGCGCAGATTGGAGCGGGGACCAAAATCTGGCACTACAGCCACGTCATGCCGAGGGCCGTGATCGGCGAGCACTGTTCGTTGGGGCAGAACGTCTTCGTCGCCAGCAACGTGACCATAGGCAATGGCGTGAAGATTCAGAACAACGTCAGTGTGTACGAGGGGGTGGTGCTGGAGGACTACGTGTTCTGCGGCCCCAGCATGGTCTTTACTAACGTCCGCACACCCCGCAGCGAGTTTCCCCGCAACACGAGCGGTGACTACACGCTCACCATCGTCAAGCGCGGGGCCAGTATCGGCGCGAACGCCACCATCGTCACGGGCGTGACCCTGCACGAATGCGCATTCGTGGCGGCAGGGGCAGTGGTCACCAGTGATGTGCCCGCCTATACCATTGTGGCGGGGGTTCCCGCACGCCCCGTCGGGTACATGAGCGCCAGCGGCGACCGCTTGGATTTTTCGGCGGGCGATACCGTCACCGACAGCATCGGCCACACCTACCAGAGGGTGAGCGACACCGAGATCAGGAGGCTTGCATGACGAGTACCGAACGGGTCCAGATTCCCATCTTGGACCTCTCGCCCGAAATCGACGAGTTGTGGGATGAACTGAATGCCGCCATTCAACGGGTACTACGCTCGGGTCACTTCATCATGGGCCCCGATGTGACCGCTTTCGAGGAAGAAGTGGCCGCGTACCTGGGCGTTAGGCACGCTGTCGGTGTTAACTCGGGCACCGACGCCCTTATTATTGGGCTCCGCGCCCTAGGCATCGGTCCCGGCGATGAAGTCATCACCACGCCCTTTACCTTCTTCGCCACTGCCGAGAGCATCAGCAGTGTGGGAGCCACGCCGGTCTTTGCCGACATTGATACGCGCAGCTACAACATTGATCCCGCGCGTATCCGTGAGGCCATCACTCCGCGTACTAAAGCCATCATGCCCGTTCACTTGTACGGTAATCCGTGTGAGATGGACGAGATTATGGCCATTGCACGTGAACACAACCTACTCGTGATCGAGGACTGTGCCCAGTCTTTCGGTGCGCGCTACAAGGGCAAGCAGACGGGGACCATCGGTCATGTTGGGGCCTACTCCTTTTTCCCCAGCAAGAACCTGGGAGCCTTTGGCGACGGTGGCTTGCTGACCACCGACGACGACGGGGTTGCCGAGGTGGCGCGGATGCTGCGGGCGCACGGCTCACGCAAGAAGTACCACAACGAGATTCTGGGCTACAACAGTCGTCTGGACACGATTCAGGCGGCCATCTTACGCGTCAAGTTGCCGCATGTGGACCGTTGGAACGAGGGGCGGCGACAGGTGGCGGCGACCTACAACGAGCTGCTGGCGGACGTGCCTGGTGTGGTAACGCCAGAGATCACCGAGGGGCACGTCTTTCACCAGTACACCATTCGCCTGACCCAAGCCGACCGCGATGAAGCGCAGGGGAAATTGGCGAATGAGGGGATTGGGACGATGGTGTATTATCCAGTTCCACAGCATAAGTTGCCTATATATGAGGATAATCAAAGCTCTTTTATAGATAGTGAGAGTGTAAGTCGTTCTGTTATTAGTCTTCCTATATCGTCAAATCTGCATAGAAGCCAGATAGTAGCCATATCAGATATACTTTCTCGTATTTAGAAATATGATCAAGGTAAATAAGGTTCTAGTATCAAATGTTGCATATACATTTTTATTGCAGTTGTTTTCGACAATTACACCATTGATTGTTATTCCTCACCTTTCGCGGAATCTTTCGATAGACGAATTCGGAAGGTATATGTTTTTTACCTCCCTAGGTCTTTTATTATCTTTTTTGATTGAGTTCGGCACTAATATATCTGCTTCTAGAGAGCTTTCTAAATTGGAGAACGAGGAGAAGCGATCACATTTTATTACATCTGTTGTTATTATAAAACTAATAGCCTCCGTGTTGGTTGGAATACTGATTATTATATTTGAAGATTTTGGGGTTGTTCCCCATAGCTTGAGTATTTATGCTATTTCGGTTTGGTTATATGCTGTGGCGACAGGAATGAGTCCATTCTGGTACTTTCAATCAACCCAGTCGATGAGAATATTTTCCTTATCCGAGACGATATTCAGGCTTTTGGGTGCGATGTTGGTATTAATTCTTGTTGGTAAAGGTGGCTATGGTTATAAAGCAATTTCGTATCAGTCGTTAGCTCTTCTTGCCTCAGATGCTATACTGCATTTCTTCATATTTAAGAAGGTAAAATTTAAATTTGCTGGTCTCGGTGATGTGCTTTCTACCGCTCGCAGGAGTATTTCTATGCTTACTTATAGAATTATAGTAAGCCTGTATACTTATGGAAATTCATTCTTTTTGGGACTAGTAGCGCCGGTAGGCATAGTTGGTGGTTTCTCTTCGATAGATAAAATATGTAAGTCTGCACTTAGTCTTCTGTCTCCCATAAATCAAGTGATCTTCCCGAAGATAGTCAGCCTAATTGATAGTAACAGAAATCAAGCTAATAGAGTACACCAAATCTTTCTGTTTGTAACGGTCGTTTTAAGCCTCTTGTTTGCTGCGGTAATATTCACTTTCTCAGAAAAGATAATTCTTATTATTTTGGGAGATAAGTATACAAGCCTAGCTCCCTTCTTAAAAGTATATTCTTTTGTTATTCCTGTAATAGCTGTAAATAATGCCCTGGGGATGCAGTGGATGGTGCCAAGAGGAATGGATAAGTCTTTTAATTACATTATTTTAGTAGCAGGAATAGTTAATGTACTTGGCATAGTTATAATGGTGCCCCAATATGAGTTGTATGGAATAATTTGGAGCATTCTGTTGTCTGAGGCTCTAGTTTTGATTATGATGATTCTAGCTATATCATTAGACACGAACACCTCAAAGAAGCGCGCGGAGATTTAGAAAAACAACACCAAATTTTGAGTTAGGGGGAGTTATGGGAGTATTACATGTTTTTCCGGCTTTGAAAGCAGGAGGGGGGCCGGCCGGGTACGGAATGAATTTGCATAATGCCCTCCTTGAGCAGCAACAAGACGATAAAGTTATAGCAATTCTTTATCCAGTAATTTCTGTTAACAAAAATTCAGGCCCATCTAAAAACTTCATCTTACTTAAAAAGCTACCTAAGCTGATACAGTTTTTAATAATCCTTAGACAGACCATTAAGAGCTTAAAAAGTGCTTTTTCTCATTTTGGCTTTAGTAGTGATCAGATTACTAGGATGAAAACTAGTAGCACTGTAGTCTTTCACGACTTTAGATTAGCATATGAGTATATGTCCAAGCACAAGGTGAGTGGTCAAAAAATTATAATTATGCCACATTCACCGACAGATTTATCAACGGAGTTTTTGGAAAATTGGGAGAGTTATTTCGGGGCCTCCATATTATGGTCTTTATTATACAAATATCTTCAAAGGATAGAGCTTTCTGTATTAAAAAAAAGCGATGGACTCCTAACCCCTACTCAATTTGCCCTTGAGGCTTATTTTCCTAAACAGAAGGATTGGCATAAGCATACCAAAATATACGAACTTCCTTCTGGAGCAAGACGATTAGAGCCTGTAAAGTCGAGAGAAGACGTTAGGGCATCCTGGAGCTCCGAACCGCAAACTTTATTTGTCGGATTTTTCGGTAGAAGGCACAGCCATAAGGGCTACGATATATATCTGGAAGTTGCGAGTTTAATATATAAACAGGGCTACAGAAATATAAAATTTGTTACCGCAGGAAGTGGTCCCCAGTCAGATCTTAAAGTTCCGCCAAATTTTATAGATCTAGGATATGCCGGCTCCGAGCTCGCGGACTACGTTAATGCAGTGGATGTCGTCATTGTTCCTAACAGGTTCAGTTATTTTGACTTGATAATACTAGAGGCCATGTCACTGGGTAAGAAGATTATTATGAGTAACGCTGGTGGCAATAAGAGTTTTTTGGGAGAGCCCGTAATCGTTACAAACATAGATGCTGGAAAGATTGCAGAGGCTATTATAGATTTGATCGTTAATGACACTTTGTTGATAGATGAGTCTAAAGTGAGGGGGTTGTATAACTCGAAGTACAGTCTTAAAAGTTTTGCTGCTAGACACATAAGGCTTGCAAAAGAATTATGATGGGTATTGTTGTATCAGTGATGATTTTGCTGTGTGCATTACTGTTTGGATACTTAAGTCGTCAAAATGTTGTTGACCCAAAACCTATATGGTGGACGGCATTGGTATATGTTGTTATATATGGGGTTATACCAGTATTACTACTTTTTTTGTATAAAGATATAGGCCCTCGTTTCTACTGGTTTAATGTCGTGGAATACGATCGTGGCATTTCGCCATATTCTTCTTTCCTGGTGATACTTAGTTATATTTGTATATCATTAAGTTATGTATACGGTCCTAACGTGAGCGGGAGTGGTGTCATTCGAGGTATAAATAAAACGTACTCTCGAATTTCTCTGCGATCTTGGTTCGTATTTGCGTTCATTACGCAATTAGCCTCCCTATACTTTCTAAAACTCTATACTTCCCAACGGGGAGCTTCGCTATATGTTCTATTGCAGAACGCAGGAAGACTCAGGAATGGTGAGAGTATAGTAGGGGTAAACGATGCAAGTTGGACATTTTTAAGTTATGCGACTTGCAGCATATTTGCCTCTGCCGTTATTTCTGCTATCTACTCTGAGGTTAGGTCTTATAAGACAAGCGATAATATAAAAACTGGCCTCTTTATTTCAATGCTGATATCTATAGGGATTACACTCTTAATATTATGGTTAAAGGCCGGAAGGCTTCACTTATTTAATTTTATAGTGCTTATATTTATAATTCTAACCAGAAGAGTTAGGTGGCAAACTAGACTAATTTTTGCAATACTTGGATTCGCACTAGGCTATTTAATTCTGACAAGCGGGAAATCGCTATTTGGAGTACAGACTTCAAACGATAATGTTACGTACTTTTCCAAAATAGCTGACGCTGCTTCTGAGTTTGGTTTTCCAGTGATGTCTCTGGAATTGACTACTCATAGTGTAAATATACTATGGCGTTTTTTTATTGACTATGCTCTAGCTCCTATATATGTTTTTGGATTACCTATATCTGCTTTTGTCTTTGGGTTCGTCCCGGAGTTGCAGGAATCGGTAGCAAAAATAAACACGGTAGCTTTCCTTGGAACCTATAGTAGTGGTGAGATTCCGGTTGATATAGTGACGCTGGGATACTACAATATGGGTGTGATTGGAGTTGTAATTACATCCCTCATTTTTGGTTTCGCAATGAAATCGATAAATTCAGTATTTAGCGAGCATAACAATCCGATTGTAAGTGCCGTAAAGTATATGATTATTATATACTTTATCAGTGTTGGAATTATGTATGCTGACCCTGTAAATTTTCTAAGAGACAGTTTCTATATCTGGATGCCTTTGCTAGTGATAGCGATTGGGAGTCCTACTCTTAAATCAAGGCGTAACATCGTAGATGTTGGAAAGAGCAGGTGAATGCTTGAGAGTAATGCAAATAATACCAAATTTGGGATTGGGTGGAGCAGAGAAAATGGTTATTCAGCTCTCCGCTGAGCTAAAAAGTCGAGGAGTTGATGTTCGTATCACTAGTCTATTCGCTAGAGAGGAAAATGCGAACAGCCAATATATTCAGGAAAACAATATTGATATCAGATATTTAGATAAGAAAATGGGACTTGATATAGGAGTTGTGCGTCATATAAGCGATGAAATAAAGGACTTTAAGCCAGTAGTATTGCATAGTCATAGATACTGCATAAAATATTTGACGCCATACATCTTTACAAGACCAAAGCAGGTGGTGCATACAGTTCATAATCTGGCTTCTAGAGAGGTGGGAAAGCTGGACCAGAGGGTGCACAATTTGGCCTTTAAGCGTGGGGTTACGCCGGTGGCTATAGCCGAGCGTATTAGAGAGAGTTTGAGAGAAGTGTATGGCCTGGAAGAAAGCAGAATCCCGTTAATCCCTAATGGAATAAACCTAAGGCCTTTTGATCATGACAATGACATAAGAGATGAATGGAGAGAACGTGAGGGAATCCCGGCAGAGGATACCGTGTTTGTCTGTGTGGGGAGACTAACAAGGCAAAAGAATCACAACATGCTTTTAGACGCATTCCGCAAGGTCGTTGATCGATTGAACAACTGCCTTCTACTGATTGTGGGCGAGGGAGAGTTGCGGAGTGAAATATACAATAAGGTGGAAGAATTAAATTTGCAGGCACATGTGAAGCTATTGGGTCTTCGAAGCGACATACCTGAAGTCTTGGCAGGATCAGATGTTTTTGTGATGTCGTCCGATTGGGAGGGAAATCCGCTTTCAGTTATGGAGGCTATGGCTGCTGGACGTTCCGTCATTGCCACTGCTGTCGGGGGAATACCAGAAATCATTAGTACTGGAGAAACCGGCTTATTGGTTTCTCCTCAGCAGCCTAGGGAGTTGACAGAAGCGATGCTTACGCTGGCCCAGGATAATGAATTTCGAAGGGTAACAGGTCGCCGCGCGAAAGCATATGCTCAGCAATTCAGCGCAGAAGTGATGGCAGAAAGGTATATCTCGCTCTATGAAAAAATTGTACAGAGTTAGTTCCTTATATAAGCTGATCTCCAGGTGGGTGAGTATCGCATTAGGCAAAAGCTATTGGCATATGCCTCAAGGATTGGGAAAGCAGTTTGAGCCAGGCAAGTTGTTGGGCTATTTCAATGATATGACAGCTAAAACAATATGGTTGGGTAAGACTGATAAAAACGGATTTCCTTTGGTCCGTGTGGGTGGACGCGAGGTTCTTTTTCCAACCACTCTTTTTCAAAAAGCTCTAGGTCATTGGGACTGTTCGTTAAATGCAGAGATAGAAGAGGTGTCAAGGATGGGCCACAGGACAGATTTTCTTAAAGTGGCCGAGTGGGCGGTGAGTCAGCAGGACACCGAAGGCGGTTGGTCGGTGTGGTCCCTCGTCAACCTTCCTTCAGCTTCCCCCTATTCAGCTATGACGCAGGGGGAAGGCATATCCCTCCTGGTTCGCGCTTACAGCCTTACAGGAGAGGAAAAATTTATGGTAGCGGCTAGGCGCGCTTTGCAGCCCTTATTGAAGGATGTATCTCAAGGAGGGGTTTCCAGAGAAGTGAATGGAAAAATCATCCTCGAAGAGTTGCCAGCAAAAGAAGCAAAGGCAGTCTTCAACGGGTGGGTATTCGCCATCTTCGGTCTTTATGACCTTTTACTTGTTGGAAAAGATAAAATGGTAGATGAGAGACTGCAGATAACGCTAAAAACCCTTGTTAATTCTTTAAAAGATTACAATTCGGGATTCTGGTCTTATTATGATCTATCTCACAATATTTCAAGTCCTTTCTACCACGAACTGCATATTGCACAATTAAAAGCACTAGAAATAACCTTTTTAGATCACAGCGCTGCCTTTTCTGTGGTGCGTAAGGAATTTGAGAGGCAGCTTTCTAATCCTATTGATAAAGCTTTATCTGTAATTATAAAAATAGGGCAAAAGATTTCTAAGCCGACAAAGGAAGTGGTCAGTTGAACCTTCTTTACATTTCCGCCTCTCTTCCCTATGGCCCTGGAGAAGCATTTATTATTCCGGAGATACAAGAGTTGACGAAGAGGGGACATGGGGTTCACCTTCTTCCAACGAGGGCGCGAGGTCCTGTCGTTCATGCTACTGCCCAGCAATATGAAGCGTATTGGTCGAAACCAGGGCTCATCTCTTTTAATATGTTGGTTGTTTTCATTATGGCCTTTTTGCGCCAACCAAATATTTCCTTACAGGCTTTAAGTTTAATTTTACCTTCACGGCCTGAAAGACTTCTGAAAAACTTGTCAGTCGTTCCCAAAGCTTTCTGGCTAGCAGAGCGAATCAAAGAAGAAAACATAGCTCATATACATGCCCACTGGGCCTCTACGAGTGCAACTCTAGCAATGCTGGCAAGCCATATTTCTGGTGTTCCTTGGAGTTTGACGGCACACCGATGGGACATCGCCGAAAACAATCTACTTCACAGGAAGTCGGAGAGAGCTAGATTTATACGTTTTATATCGAGAAGTGGTCTGGATATGGCGATAAAAAGAGGCATGCCAGGTAAAGCGAATGCTACCATTATTCATATGGGTATTCCTCTCTCCAGGGAGAAGACTGCGGTTCACGAAAATAGAGGAAGAACAATTATTATTTGCCCCGCCAACCTTGTACCAGTAAAGGGTCACGCGTACCTCCTTCAAGCAGTGTCCCACATAGAGGGAAACGTAGAGTTGTGGCTGGCGGGAAACGGGGAACTGAGAGAGGCGCTTGAGCAGGAAGTCGTGGAGCTGGGGCTAGAAGAGAGCGTCAAATTCCTCGGGCAATTGCCCCATGAGCAGCTGATCGGGCTGTACAGGCAGGGCGAGGTGGACCTCGTGGTCTTACCCAGTCTCGATCTCGGAAACGGGCTACATGAAGGCATTCCGGTCTCTCTGATGGAGGCGATGGCCCACGCCATCCCAGTGATTTCTACGTCTACGGGCGGCATCCCTGAGCTTTTGGAGGGCGGCGCTGGCCTAATGGTTCCTCCTGCCGATGTGGCAGCGTTGGCCCAAGCCATCCAGGCCCTTACGGAGGATGCAGATTGGCGAAGAGCGCTTGGTGAAGCGGGACAGAGGCGGATAGAGGAATCCTTTGCCCTTGAGGCTGTGGTGAGTCAACTTGAGGGAAAATTCCGAAAGAATGGAGGCTTAACTTGAAAATCTTGACTGTGGTGGGGGCTAGGCCTCAGTTCATCAAAGCCTCGGCCCTCTCTAGTGCCCTCGGTGCGGTGCCTGGAATTCAGGAGGTGCTGGTACATACCGGCCAGCACTACGACGCCAACATGAGCGACGTGTTTTTTGAAGAGCTCGGTATCCCTGCCCCGGCCTATCACCTTGGCATAGGCTCGGCCACCCACGGGGTCCAGACGGGGGAAATGCTGGGGGCCATCGAAAAAGTCATTCAGGAGGAGCGACCCGACTGGCTGCTCGTGTACGGCGACACCAACAGTACGGTGGCGGGTGCGCTAGCGGCCTCCAAACTCCACGTCCCTGTTGCCCACGTGGAGGCGGGGCTGCGGTCTTTCAACAAAAAGATGCCGGAGGAGATCAACCGCATCCTGACTGATCACGTAAGCGACGCGCTGTTTGTGCCCACGTCGAGCGCCGCCGAGCACCTGCGCCGCGAGGGGATTTTTGGCCCTCAGGTGCATCTGGTGGGCGACGTGATGTACGACGTGGCGCTCAACATGGCCGAGCGTGCACGGGAACGCAGCCCCGTGCTGGGCGACCTGGGCTTGACCGAGGGCGGGTACATCCTGAGTACGGTTCACCGAGCTGAGAACACCGATCAACCCGAGCGGCTGAGGGCCATTATTGAGGGCTTGCGGGCGGTGACGCGTCAAACGCCCGTTGTGTTGCCGCTGCACCCACGCACCAAACGGATCGCCCTAGAGATGGGCCTGGAGTTTGGCGACATCCGGGTGGTCGCGCCCGTCGGATACCTGGATATGGTGAGGCTGGAGCAGGGCGCGGCCTTGATCGCCACCGACTCCGGCGGCGTGCAGAAAGAGGCCTATTTTTACCGGGTCCCCTGCGTCACCCTGCGGGACGAGACCGAGTGGACGGAACTCTTGGAAGCGGGTTGGAATACTCTGCTGACCCCTGCGAGCGCCGAGCAGGTAGAGGGGGGCATTGTCTCTCGGCTAGGGCAGCGGGGGCAGGATGTGGCGCTGTACGGAACGGGCGACGCCGCGCGCCAAATTTTGCAGGTGCTCCGGGGACCCGCATGACCCTGCACGTGTGGTTTGTCAACCACTACGCGCTAGCCCCCGACCAAGCGGGCGGAACGCGTCACCACACCCTGGCGCGGCTGATGCAGGCGCAAGACGTGGACGTGACCCTGATTGCCTCCAGCGTGGACTACACTTCCCGGCAAGACACGCGTCTGACCACGGGGGAGACCCTCAAAATCAAGCGGGAAGAGGGCGTGCGCTTCGTTTGGATCAGAACCCCAACGTACACCGGCAACAACCTGGGGCGAGGCCGCAACATGCTTGCTTTCGCGCAGGCGGTGCTGGCGCTGCGGCCCTCTGACGAGTTGCCCCGTCCGGACGTGGTAATCGGTTCCAGTCCGCACCTGTTCGCGGCGGGGGCAGCCTGGGTTCTGGCTCGGAAATTTGGTGTGCCCTTTGTGCTGGAGATTCGGGACATCTGGCCCAAGACCCTGGTGGACCTGGGGGGAATGTCTGAGCATCACCCTTTGGTGCTGGTCTTTGGGTGGCTGGAAAGGTGGCTTTACCGACACGCGGCGGTGGTGGTCAGCCTGCTGCCAGGATCAAGGGGTCACATTGAGGAGGTAGCGGGGCGTTCAGTCCCGTTCATGTGGCTTCCCAACGGCATAGATGTGCAGCCCCTTAGACAATTTTCCCCTACGGGCCAGCGTGACACCTTTGATGTGGTCTATGCCGGAGCACACGGTGCGGCCAACAGCCTCGACACCGTTTTGGAAGCGGCGGCGGTCCTGCGCCGGAGTGCAGACCCCCGAGCGGCCACCATTCGTTTCGTGCTGGTGGGCGACGGCCCCGAAAAGGCGAGGCTGCAAGGGGTGGCCGAAGAGCGTGGCCTGACAAACGTCGTATTTCGGGCCCCGGTGCCTAAGCGTCAGGTGCCGGAGGTGCTCGCCGGCGCCGACGCCTGCCTGATGCCCCTCAAGGACTCGCCCGTCTTCAAGCATGGGGTCAGCCCCAACAAGTTATTCGACTATTTCTCTGCGGCCCGACCCGTCATTTTCGCCATTAACACGCCCCTGAGCGCTGTGGAGGAGGCGGGGGCCGGGCTGAGCATTCAGCCCGAAGACCCCCAGGCCCTGGCCGACGCCGCGTTGCGCCTAGCCGCCCTCGCGCCGCAGGAGCGGGAAGCTATGGGTGAGCGCGGGCTCGCTTACGTGGCTGAACACCACGATATGAAGCGCTTGGCCCGGCGGTTGGCGAATGTGCTTCACGTGGTGGCCGGGAGCAAAGGGAGGAAACGGTGATGCGCGCAGCAAGTCGAAGAAAGGCGAATCAGGCCAAGCGCGCGCTTGACGTAGTGGCATCTGGGGTAGGACTGCTGGCCCTAAGTCCGGTCCTGGGCGGAATCTCCCTGTTGGTCCGCCGCCAGATGGGCTCGCCCGTCCTCTTCCGCCAGCAGCGCCCCGGCCTGTACAGCCAGCCCTTCACCATGTACAAGTTCCGCACCATGCGCGACGTGACCGACAGCCAGGGACGAGTCCTTCCCGATCAAGAGCGCCTCACGCCCCTAGGCCGCTTTCTGCGCTCCACGTCCCTTGACGAGTTGCCCGAGCTGTTCAACGTATTGCGCGGCGACATGAGCTTGGTAGGTCCCCGCCCTCTGCTAATGGAGTACCTGGACCGCTACACGCCTGAGCAGGCGCGGCGGCACGAGGTACGGCCCGGTATCACGGGTTGGGCCCAAGTCAACGGTCGTAACGCAATTTCATGGGAGGAAAAGTTCAAACTGGACGTGTGGTATGTAGATAATAGGAGCTTGGCATTGGATTTCAAAATTCTGTGGATGACGTTGCTTAAGGTTGTTAGGCGCGAGGGCATCAGCGCGGCGGGCGAAGCCACCATGCCTACCTTCAAAGGGACGCAGCAGGGTAAGGCGTGAGCGATATACTGGTAGTCGGGGCAGGGGGACACGCCAAGGTCGTGATCGCCACGCTCCGGGCCGCTGGGGGAGTGGTTGGAAGTGTGCTGGACGACAATCCCGCTTCCTGGGGAACGGAGGTGCTGGGCTGCCCTGTTCTAGGGGGAACCGAGCGGCTGGAGGGCGGCGAGAAGTCGGCCATCCTCGCCATCGGCAGCAACCGCACCCGGCAAGCAATTAGCGCTCGTTTTCCAGAGGTTGAGTGGGTCACGGTAGTCCATCCGGCGGCGACGGTACATAGAACTGCTCACCTAGGAGCAGGAACGGTGATTTTCGCAGGAGCAGTGGTGCAGCCGGACGCCTGGTTGGGAAACCACGTCATCATTAATACGGGCGCAACAGTGGATCATGATTGCGTGCTGGAAGATTACGTCCATATGGCTCCCGGCTCCAATTTGGCGGGGAACGTGCAGCTGGCTGAGGGTGTATTTCTGGGCATAGGCAGTTCTGCCGTCCCGGGCGTGCAGGTTGGCGCATGGACCACGGTGGGAGCGGGGGGCGTCGTGGTGAAGAATCTACCTGCGGGCGTCACGGCAACCGGAATTCCTGCCCGGCCCAGGATAAAACAAGAGAGGGGAGAGGCATGACGGAAACGGCAGTGCGGAAGCTGGAGCGGGCCTTGCAGCCCTGGCCCGTCTTCGAGGCGGACGAGGTGGAGGCCGCCACTCATGTGCTTCAATCAGGAAAGGTTAACTACTGGACCGGCACCAAGGGCCGCGAGTTCGAGCGGGAATACGCGGATGCCCTTGGGGTCAAGCACGCCATCGCCCTGCATAACGGGACGGTGGCGCTGGAACTGGCACTGCACGGCTTAGGCATCGGTGTGGGCGACGAGGTGATCACCACGCCGCGCACCTTTATTGCCTCGGCCAGCGCAGCAGTCATGCGCGGGGCGGTACCGGTCATGGCAGATGTGGACCCGAATAGTGGCAACATCACGGCCGAGACCATCGCGCGGGTGCTTACACCGCGCACGAAAGCCATCATCGCCGTTCACCTGGCCGGATGGCCCTGCGATATGGACCCCATCATGGACTTGGCCCGTGAGCATGGCTTGTACGTGATTGAGGACTGCGCTCAGGCACATGGAGCGATGTACAAGGGGCAGCCTGTGGGATCCTTAGGACACGTCGGGTGCTTCTCCTTCTGTCAGGACAAGATCCTTACCACTGGCGGCGAGGGCGGCCTGCTCGTCACCAACGATGAGGTCCTGTGGAAAAAAGCTTGGGCCTTCAAGGACCACGGCAAGAGTTATGACGCTGTGTATCACCGTGAGCACCCACCTGGCTTTCGTTGGCTGCACGAGTCCTTCGGCACCAATTGGCGCATGCTGGAATTTCAGGCGGCCATTGGACGGCTCCAGTTGCGTAAGCTGCCCGATTGGACAGCGCGACGCCAGCAGAATGCGGCTGTCTTATACGAACGCTTCTCCGTCCTAGAGGCCCTGCGCACTCCAACGCCCCATGAGGACTTCATCCACGCCCAGTACAAGTTCTATACCTATGTCCGCCCGGAACGGCTGGGTGAGGGCTGGTCGCGGGACCGTATCATGAATGAACTTACTGCTCGTGGCGTACCCTGCTTCAGCGGCAGTTGCTCAGAAATATATTTGGAAAAGGCATTTACCGAGGCCGGATATGGCCCCGCAGAGCGACTGCCCGTAGCGCGCGAACTGGGCGAGACCTCGCTGATGTTCCTGGTCCATCCCACCCTGTCGTCGTCTGACCTACAAGCTGTAGCCGACTTGGTGGAAGAGGTGGTACTTCAGGCCACGCGCTGACATTTTTCCGTGCCTCAGCTTGACCCTTACTGCCGGAGGGTCAAGCTGACTCCTTTTGGTTTAGCCCAAATTGCATATAAAGGAGTTCGTGGGGATAAGATCAGAATATTTTTGTTTTTGGTTTGCTTCACAAAGCGTTCATGGGTAACATCGGGTAGAGTGGTGCGAGAACAGTGAGTAGAGGTGCAGCCATCCGGTGGAGGAAGAACAGAAATGAGAACAGCAAGACCGCCTGAGGCGAATACAGCCTTGGTCAAGGCGTTGCTGGACGTAGGGGTGTTCAGCTTGGCCGCCGTCTTCGCCTACTGGCTCCGGCTGGAGGGAGGCATTGAGCGCTACGTCAGGGATATCGCCTACTACGTCTTGCTGACCCTGCCCATCCGGTACATTGCCCTGAACCGCTTTCAGACCTACCGCCATATCTGGCAGTACGTGACGTTCGAGGATCTGGCCGCGTTGGGGCGGATGGTCGCCATCGTTACGGGGCTACTACTGCTTCTCACGGCGTTTTTGCGTTCGCTGATCTTCGTGCCATGGACCGTACCACTGATTGAGGGCCTGTTGGCGCTCGCTGGACTCTCGGGGCTGCGCTTTCTTACCCGCCTCGCCCTGGATCGGCGCAAGCGGAAGGCGGCGACCCCAGCTACCACATCGGTCCTGATAGCTGGAGCGGGCGACGCAGGACGGATGATTGCCACCGAATTGCTGCGCCGTCCAATCGGACTCAATCCAGTGGGGTTTCTGGACGACGACCTCCGAAAGAAGGGACGGCGGCTGCTGGGGTTGCCGGTGCTGGGAAGCGCGGGGCAGCTACCAGAGCTTCAGCAAAAGGCGCAGGCAGACCTGCTCATTGTCGCGATGCCCTCAGCAGACGGCCACGCTGTTCGGCGGTATGTGGAGGCAGCGCAGGCTTCAGGGATGCAGACGCGCATTATTCCCGGGTTTTCAGAACTTGTGGGGGGACAGATAACAGCCAATCAGCTCCGCGAGGTGCGGGTAGAGGACCTTCTGCGTCGCCCCCCAGTAGAACTGGACACGGCTTCGATCCACTCCTACCTGGAGGGGCAAACGGTTCTGATCACAGGGGCGGGGGGATCCATCGGCTCTGAACTCGTCCGTCAGGTGGTGAAGTACCGGCCCAGACGCGTAATCCTGTTGGGCCGTGGTGAGAACAGCATCTTTTCTATCGAGCAGGAAATCCGGCGTGACTGGCCAGAAATTGACCTCGTGGCTCTGATCGCTAACGTACGATCGGCGGGGCGGCTGGACCAGATTTTCCGTACTTATCGCCCCAATGTCGTCTTTCACGCGGCGGCACACAAGCACGTCCCCCTGATGGAAGCGTCGCCCAGCGAGGCGATTCTCAATAATGTGTTCGGCACACGCAATGTCGTCGAGTGCTGCTTACGTTACGACGTACAGCGGTTGGTTAACGTCTCCACGGACAAGGCGGTCAACCCTACGTCGGTGATGGGGGCGAGCAAGAGGGTGGCAGAGCGCGTGGTCTCGTCCGGCGCGGTGCGGGCCCACCCTGGGCAGGGGTTTATGTCCGTTCGATTCGGCAACGTCTTGGGCAGCCGGGGTAGCGTCGTGCCCACCTTCCTAGCTCAGATCCGGGCGGGCGGCCCTATCACTATCACCCACCCTGAAATGACGCGCTACTTCATGACCATCCCTGAGGCGTCGGCGCTCGTGTTGCAGGCGGGCGCGCTGGGGCACAATGGGGCCGTCCATCTGCTGAACATGGGCGAGCCCGTCAGAATCGTAGACCTGGCCCGCGATGTGATTCGCCTGTCGGGCGGCAAGGACGTTGAGATCGTGTATTCGGGGATTCGCCCCGGAGAGAAAATGTACGAGGAACTTCTGACAAATGGCGAGGGCGTTTCTGCTACGCAGCACGCCGAGATTTTCACCGCTCGCCCGGAGCAGCCTGATCCCCATGACCTCAATGAGCTCCTCATTGCACTGGAACGGGCAGCGAAGGCAGAAGATGGCGTGGCGATTCGTCAGACCCTCCATGCCGCAATTACTGGGAGCCACCTAGCCCGAGCTTAAGCCTGGCTGAAGCCCCCCTATGCGAAAATCCAACTTTCACCACGCTCTTCTAATGTCCAACCGGCTCCTCTAAGTGACACTAAGACATGACCGTGGACACGTTAGTCTTTCTAGTGGTGGGTGTGTTTACGGTGGCCGTTGTGTTGCTACATTTGGCGCGACTCCGGATGCCCCTGGGTGGACTGTCTACGCCTTACCCGCCGGCTCCCCTCGTCCTAAGTTCTAGCCCAATGCCCCAGGTAACTCCACTGACGCATAACCCCCCAGCAAAGGGCACCCCCGTAGATTTTGACGACGTGCTGCGCGCGTTGGGATGTGAGGGCTAGCACAGATTAGGAAGACAGAGGGGGCCGAAGAGAGACTTCTCTTCGGCCCCCTTTCTTATGTTCCTGGCACTTCAAGACTTCGAGTTCAAGGTCAAGTGGTGGAGGATTGTCCTTGAACTGTTGCTCCAACAGGACCGGAGGTCGCCCTGCCAGCCTACCGAAGGCGAAAAACAAAGTTCCGAGAATGGCGGTAAGGTTATTGTGCAGGCGGTGAAAGGAGAAGACGAACATCACTGCCCTATAAACGAGCCAATGGAGCTGTCGCCCAGACGGGCAAATAGAGTCTCCTCCACTCCTGCATCCATCAACCCAATCATCAACGTTGTCCATTATGCCGCTTAGCGTCTTCTTTGACCTGACTCGGACTTAGGGTTGTGGACTGGAAGTGCGACTTCCCGCCTGACCCTCGCTTCCATAGCCATAAGCGTAGTAGTACGAACTGCTTTGCCGAGCAATCTTGTTTACCACAAAGCCGAGGATGGGCACGTTGGCCACGCGAGCGTTCTGTATGGTGCGCTCAACGTCACTGAGACGCGTCTTGCCCGCTTCCACCACCAGCATGACACCCTCAGTAAAGGGTGCGACCGCCAAGGTATCGGGCAGTGAGAGCATGGGGGGTGAATCGATCAGCACGAAGTCATAGCCCTCCGACCAGCGTTCGAGGTGCGAGCGGAAGGTGGGTTGGTTGAGCATCGTCGGCATCCCCGCACCCCGGAGTGGTGCTCCGGCAGGCAGCAGGTCCACATTCTCAGCCACCCGCGTGACGTATCCAGCCTCGGGGCGTAGAAAGATCTCACTGAGCGTGGCTGCTGGGGGAAGTGTGGGATCGGTGCCCGGGAGGGGTTGTCGAGAGCCACGTTCCACTCCCCAGACCTTGGATTGGCTAGGACGGCGTAGGTCGGCGTCAATCACAAGTACCTTCAGCCCACTGGCACCCATGCTCTGCGCCAGCGCCGCCGTGACTGAGCTCTTGCCCTCACTGGGGTAGGCACTGGACATCACCAGGCGGCGGTGTGTGCCGCGTTGCAGCAGCGACTGCACGTTGATGCGTAGAAAGCCGATGCCCTCGTACAGCGGTCCGTTCTGGCTGGCCTGTACGAAGCCCTGCCCGAGGTCACGGCGGCGGAGCAGTGGCAGCTGTCCCAACACGGGCAGCCCCAGCGGCAGCAGGTCCTCCGAGCCGTTGACACGGCGACGCAGGCTGTCGGTGAGCAGCGCTCCACCAACGCTCAAAAACAGAGCGAGTAGTCCAGCCAGCGCGGCATTTCGCAGGGGCCTCGGAGAGACAGGGGCACGCGGCTCAACTGAGTCAGCCACCAGCACCAGGGTACCGCTCGCCGCTGTTTCCAGCACCGCCACCTGCGACAAGTTCTGCAGTACCGAGCCCTGTGCGGCCACCAAGCTCTGCCGCTCCAAACTGTTCACAGGCGTAGCCTGAATGCGGACGCCTAAGTCCCTGAGCTGAGCTTGCAGACTGTTGCGTGAGCGGATCACGCCTTGCTTCGCGCGGTTGTTGTCCCAGGCAATCAGGGACTCCACCCCCACCTGTGCAAGTTGCTGGGCGGCGTGGGGAGTTTCGCCACGCGCCCGGAGCTCGTACACGCCGCGCTGCTGGGTGTCCAGCCTAGCCCGCACCTTGAGGCGGGAGAACGTGCCGCTCGCCAGTTCATTCTCCAAATCCCCACTGATCTTTCGAATGACGGCAGGGTCGATGTCGGTCTTCTTGAGCCGCGCCACCACGTCCCGGACCAAGCTGCGGCTGTGGACCACTTGATCTACTGCGCCTTGCGGGAGCGGCGGAGCCGTAACCAACGTGTTATTGATTACCGAGTTCTGCGCGTCGTTGTCGAGGGCAATCACGCTGGTCGTCGCCTCATATACGGGTGGCTGCCGCTTCGAGAGCGCATAGGTTCCCCCTGCAGCGAGCACCGGGGCCAGCAGCAGCCAGGGAGCGTAGCGGCGCAGCGTTCCGAACACCTGCTTGAGGTCGATCTGGTCCGCGTCCGGAACACGAGAGGGAGACGGTTGCATGCGACTCACAGTGTAGCAAGCGAAGCGCTCTAGACACGCACCGGTCCCTTAAAGAGTCTTCGGCCTGATGGTGACATCCGAGAAAGAATGCCTCCGTCAACGGGAGAGGAACGGTGCAGGCTGGCGTTCTGCCTCGTTTGCACACCCCATGCTCGTCATGTGACGAGCAACGGGCCTTACGCCTTGAACTTTGCCAGCAAGGCCGAGGTTTGCTGAGCCAGCATCATGCTGTCCACCCCCACGGCGACGAAGGTGTAGCCCCATTGCAGGTATGTCCGGGCCATCACCTCGTCTGTCGCAAGAATGCCTGCTACCTTGCCTGCGCTCCGGATACGCCGCGCCGAGTCCTGAATGGCCGCCTGAACTTCCGGATGCCCGGCGTGACCAAGGTGGCCGAAGCTGGCTGCGAGGTCTGCTGGACCAATAAACACGCCGTCTACGCCGTCTACTGCAGCGATCTCTTCGAGGGCTTCCAGGCCAGTTACAGATTCCACTTGAAGTAGTAGGCAAATACTTTCGTTCGCCGTCTTCAAATACGCCGCGCTTCGGGAAAACCCGCTGACCCGGGCGATAGAAGCTCCCACTCCGCGAATCCCTTCCGGCGGATAGCGGGTAGCCGCCACGAGTTGACGGGCCTGCGCTGCCGACTCCACCATCGGGATTAGGAGGTTGCAAGCGCCGATATCCAGCAACTGCTTGATCTGAACAGGATCACCTACAGGGGGACGCACCACTGGATGCGAAGGGTACGGCGCGATGGCCTGAAGCTGAGTGAGGATGGACCGCAGGTCGTTGGGGGCGTGCTCGCCGTCTACCACCAGCCAGTCGAATCCAGCTCCCGCGCAGATCTCAGCCGTGTATGCATTCGCCAGCGCGAGCCAGAGGCCATAGACTGTCTCGCCCCGCTCGAGCGCCGCTTTGAACCCGTTAGTTGTGTCCACGCGCATCTCCTGTAAAGCGGCACGAGAAGGTGCCCAGCGGGCCGTAGTCGAATGTAAAGACGTCGCCCGAAGCGATGTCCACTGGGCGCGTGAACGACCCAGCCATCACGAATTCTCCAGCCCTTAGTCCCTCCCCGTGGGGAGCGAGACGATTGGCGAGCCAGGCAATACCGGCTGCCGGGTGCCCCAGCACGCCTGCTGCCACGCCCGTTTCCTCAATTACGCCGTTACGGATGCAGAGTGCCGCTGCCCATCGCAGGTCCAGGTCGTCTGGGCGCACGGCACGTCCACCTACAATTACGCCCGCATTCGCGGCGTTGTCGCTGATAGTATCCGTCACCCGGCGGGGTTTGCCTGTCTCTTTGCTCACTCGCTGAATCCTGGCGTCGATGATCTCAGCGGCGGGCGTCACGTATTCGGTAGCGCGCAGCACATCGAAGACGGTGACATTGGGGCCTTGCAGGTCCGCTTTCAGGAGGAAGGCGAGTTCCACCTCTACCTTCGGGGCCACAAAGCGCGACAGGGGAAGATCCCCGTTCGGCTCGAAGAACATGTCGTCCAGTAGTGCCCCGTAATCCGGCTCAGTGATCTGCGAGGCCATCTGCATCGCCCGCGAGGTCAGCCCGATCTTGTGTCCTACGACCTGCCGCCCGCCCTTTACCTTCTGTGCCACCCATGCCCGCTGCACGGCGTAGGCGTCTGCAATCGTCATGTTGGAGAAGCGTTCGGAGAAGGGGAGAAGTTGCACTCCGCTCACCTCCGCTCCTTCCAGTTCCGTGGCAAGGCCAGAAAGGGCTTCCTCGGGAATGACCCTCCCTGCTGCTGGCGAACGGCCAACGGCCGATGGCTCAGATGACATGGACCGGAATCCCCTTCAGTTCCCCCTCGACCGGCTCCACCCAGCCACCGCCGAAGGCTTCCAGGCGCGAACCTTCCTCGAACCAGCTGCGTGGTGTTTTCGCGCCCCAGAGCGTCTGCCGCCGGGGATCGTCGCGCTGCCAGCGGATCGTCTCGAAATCGGGGTCCACGGTGATGTAATCGGAGGTGTACAACTCGATGCGGTGGCCGTCAGGGTCACGGATATACAGAAAGAAGGCGTTGGAGATGCCGTGTCGCCCGGGGCCACGCTCGATGCGCTCGGGCTGGCGTGCGCCCGCGAGGATGTCACAGGTACGGATGATGCTCAGGGCGTCGGGCATCCAGTAGGCCCAGTGGTGCAGTCTTGGGCCTGCGCCGTTCGTCATGGCGAGGTCGTGGACGCCGCCCCGGCGCTGCACCCAGGCAGCCCAGATGCGGCCCTGCTCGTCCTCGGTGAGTTCAGAGGTGCGGAAGCCCAGTTCAGAGCCGTACCAGTTCATCATGGCTTCCACATCGGGCGTCATCACGTTCACGTGATCTACGCGCTGCAAGCCTGGCCCCCGGTGCAAGTGGTAGTCCTGCAGGTGCCACTTGTGCGTCTTGCTCTCGCGGTAGAACGCCACAGGTACGCCGAAGGGGTCCTGCATCCGCAGAATTCGGGGGCGGTCCAGCTCCTCCTCCCAGCGGTAGGGGAGACCCTCGCGCTCGGCTAATACCACCAGGGCGTCGAGGTCGGCATCACTCCGCACCCTGTACCCCAGGTGGCGTACGCCCGCTTCCGCGCTTTGCTCCAGCTTCAGCGTCCATTCGCGGTCTTCCACGCCGCGCAGGTACAGCGCTCCGCTTTCCTCATGCAGCACGTTGAGGCCCAGCAGGTTCACGTAAAAGTCGCGGGAAGCTTCGAGGTCCGTCACGGTAAAGATGGTCTGCGCAATGCGAATTACATCGGGGCGAGCGGGGGCGGTCATGCCGTCACCTCTTCCTGTTGCGGCTTCTCGCTGCGGTTGAGGAACGCCTGAATCCGGTCCACATAAGGCCCCTTGTTGTACACCTCGTACAGCGCCGAATGCATCCGCACGGGGTCCCCAAAGAAGAACTTCTCGTACAAGCTCTGCCGTCCGCCGAAAGAACTCATGGACATATCCCAGGCGAGGCGGAAGAGTTTCAGGCGCTCCTCGGCGGTGGCGTTGCCCGCTTGCAGGTACTTGGCGATCTGCGGCCCCAGCGGTCCCTCGCGGTCGGCCTTGCTCGGCATCATGATGATCCCCGACGCTCCCAGGTACTGCAGCAATTCGGGCAGGCGGGCGTACACGGCCGGGTAGTAGTTGCGTGCGGCGTCCAGCGGTCCACGGGCGGGCGTCATCACGCCGTATTTGTTGAGCGTGGCTCCATCGCGCGCTGCCACTTCCAGCGCCTTCATAATCTCCAGCATCACGATGATCTCGGCGACCTTGCTCTGGACGTGCTGAAACTGCCCACTGCCAATGGCGTTCACGATGCTCTGCGCGGTGCCCAGGAACGCCTCGGTCTTGGCGACTTTCAGGTTGACCACCTGATACGCCATGTGCAGCACGGCGTCGGTGGCGGCATATGCCTTGTTGGCCAGTTCCACGTCATACAGCAGGAAGACGCGCTCCCAGGGTACAAGCACGTCATCGAAGATCACGAAGGCGTCCTGCTCGTCAAAGCGGCTACCAAGTGGGTGATCTTCTGGGTCGCGACCCACGTCGAACGGCTCGCGGCACTGGAAGCTGAGGCCGGGCGCATTGCATGGCAGCGCAAAGCCCATCGCGTAGCGGCTCTTGTCAGCGTTTTCCTTCAGCACAGTGGAGGGAAAGACCAGAATCTCGTCCGCGATGGGCAGCGTCGCCATCATCCGTGCGCCACGCACGATGACGCCTTCCTCCGTTTCCTCCACCACCCCGAGGGCGATGTAGGGGTCAGGCATCTCCGAAGCCATCTTCGCGCGGTTGACCTGGGGATTGGTCAGGGCGTGCGTCAGGCACAGATCGTTGTTGCGCACAAACTCGTAGTACCTGCGCATGTTCGCTGCAAAATCGCGTTTGCCCTCGCCACTGGCCGTGCAGGAGGCGAAGTAGTCCGCGCCCATGCCCGCCGCCATCACGTTGGCGTTCATGTAGTCAGGTGCCCGGCCCAGGAAGCCCAGACTGAAATTGGCGCGGATGCGGTGCGACTCCCCAAGTTTTGCCAGGTCTTCCTTCGTGCGCGGCACCATAAAGGAGGTGGCGTAGCGCTGTCCATTCTCCTCGTAGGTCAGCACGTCTCGGAGATCGGGCTGGTTCTGAAGGTCGTACAGCCCGGCGAGCGAGTGGGCCATGTTGCGGGTGGCAAGGTGGGTGGTGGGGTCTTCCACCCGCTGCCCGTCGATGTAGAGGGTGGGCGGGTTCTGGCGCAGGCGGTCGAGGAACTCTTGGCCGGTGATGGCGGGCATCTTACTTCTCCTTCCCGGCAAGGCCGGTGTAACTCGAATCCACGAAAATTCCGCCCTGACGCTGCTCGGTGATGTCCTCTGGGGCACCGTGAATGTGCTCCACCTCGGCGGCGTAGGTTTCGGCGTTGTCCTGTGGTACGTAGCCCAGCACGTCCCAGCCGTCCTCCGTCATCCAACGGCGGGTGTTGCCACTGATACCCGCAACGACCAGGAAGCCGACGCTCGGCACGGTGACAGCCTTCTCGAACATCTGAACTGTGTCGCGGGGCGAAAACCAGGTGCTGAGATGCCGGGCGTCTTTCGGCATGTCCTGGAAAGAGCAGATGCGGACACTGACAAACTCCATGCCGTATCGCTCGAAGTACATGCGGCCGAGCGCCTCGCCAAAGACCTTGCTGACGCCGTAGTAGGTGTCGGGGCGCACGGGCACGTCCGTCCCAATCTGCTCTGAGCGTGGGTAAAAGCCGACGGTATGGATGGAGGAGGCGAAGGCGAGCCGCTGCACTCCTGCCTGCCGCGCCGCTTCCAAGACGTTGTACGTGCCGTCGATATTCACGTCGCGGAGGCGCTCGTAGGTGTGCTCGTTGGCGATGCCTCCGAGGTGAATCACGGCGTCCACACCTTCTAAGGCCCGCCGAACGGCGTCGAAGTCCATGAGGTCGGCTTGGACGAGCTCCTCGCCTTCAATCGCCTCTCCCAGATCGCGGTTATCTGTGAGGCGCAGAAAGGGGAAGTGTCCACGTAAACCCTCGCGCAGGGCCGAGCCGACTTCTCCAGCGGCCCCGGTAATGAGGAGGCGGTGAACGCTGCTCATCCCTCCGCCACCGTCTTGTCCACCACGGGGGGTTGCCCCACGCCGAGCTTGGCCGTCTTGTGCGTCCCCAGGCTGATGGCAATGTTCTTCGTTTCCATATAGAAGTCGAAGGAATAGTCACCGCCGTCGCGCCCGATGCCGCTGTTCTTCACGCCACCGAAGGGCGTCGGCAGGTGCCGCACGTTTTCCGAATTCACCCACACCATGCCCGCCTCCAGCCCCTGTGCAAAGCGGTGAGCGCGGGTGAGATCATTGGTCCACAGGTAGCCCGCCAGCCCGTAGCGCACGTCGTTGGCAATAGAGAGGGCTTCGGATTCGTCAGCAAAGGGAATGGCCGTCAGCACAGGACCAAAGATTTCTTCCTGGGCGATCCGCATGTTGTTCCGCGCCTGGGTAAACAGCGTAGGTGTCACGAAATTGCCCTGCTCGCCCACCTGCTGCCCGCCCGCCGCGATGGTCGCGCCGTCCTCCTGGGCCTTACCGAAGTACGAGATCACCTTCTCGAAGTGGCGGGGGTGAATGAGCGGCCCCACCTCCGTGTTGGGATCGAGCGGATCCCCTACCCGAATGTTCTTCGCGCGCTCGGCAATCCGAGCGGTGAATTCATCGTAGATGCCTTCCTGAATCAGTACCCGGCTGGAGGACGTGCAGCGTTCGCCATTTAGGCTGTAGATCATGAAGACCACGGCGTCGAGGGCTTTGTCGAGGTCCGCGTCGTCAAACACCACCACCGGGTTCTTGCCGCCCAGCTCAAAGTGCACGCGCTTGAGGGTGTCAGCTCCCTGCCGCATGATGTGGCTGCCGGTGGTCGTCTCGCCGACAAAGGCGATGGCGTGAATGAGGGGATGCTCGGTGAGGGCCTTGCCGGCGCTCTCACCGAAACCGTGGACGAGATTGTGCACGCCCTTTGGGAGTCCTGCCTCATCCATGATTTCGGCAAGCAAGGTGGCCGTCACCGGGCTCCACTCGGCAGGCTTGTGGACCACGGTGCAACCCGCCGCAAGGGCCGGGGCGATCTTCCAGGTGGAGAGCATGAAGGGTGTGTTCCAGGGCGTGATCACACCCACGGGGCCGATGGGCTGGCGCAACGTGTAGTTCAGGAAGCCAGGGGCAGGGAGGCTTTGACCGTCCGCTGCTCCGGGGGCCCGGTCCGCGTAGAAGCGGAAGTTCTCCGCCCCGCGCACTGCCGCCGATTTCATAAAGCGCATGGCCTGTCCGGTGTCGACGCTTTCCAGCACGGCGATCTCCTGCGCACGCTTCTCGATCAGGTCTGCGACCTTGTGCAGTATTTTGCGGCGTTCACTCCCACTGGCCTCGCGCCACGTTTGGAAGGCGTCGTGTGCGGCGCGAGCAGCGCGGTCAATGTCCGCCGCGTCTCCACTTGCCACGGTCGTGAGGTGGGAGTTGTCGGTGGGCGTGTGGGTGTGGAAGGTCTCGCCGCTCTGTGAATCCACCCACTCGCCGCCGATGAAGTGCTTGAGTCCATCTTTCAAGCGGCTCTCGCGCAGCCGGGCGGCGAGCTCGTGGTTGGGGCTGAGGGTCTGGGTCATGGTTGCTCCTTGGCAGGGAGGGAGACGGAGTAGGCGAGGAAGGGTTCGCGGCGCAGGACTTTGCCGTTTTTGAGGACAGTCACGCTCGCCCCGCTTTCAGTCATTTCTACCCGGTAGGTGTAGCCGTCGGGCGTGGTCCAGAGGTAAACGCGTTGAAAGCCAGTCACTCGGCTGGATTCCCGCGTCGTGGCTCCGTAGGCCGTCTGGTCCCCCCGCAGCAGAACGCCCCGCGTGCCGTTGAAGTTCTGGGTGCCGTATGTAGTCCGCTTGCCGCTGTCCCACACGGTGACGGTGCGGTTGGCCGTTGTACCTACGAACGTGGCCTGAGGCTCATAACGGCAGTCATAGATCCTGTTGCCGAGCTTGAACGGTCCCACCTTCGTCATGCGGTAAGCAGGATCGTTGACGTTCTGGACATTGCTCAGATGGACGTAGGAGGCTGGGGTCTGCGCCGCCATCTGTCCGGCAGGTGTCAGGGCCACGTAGACGTTGCCTGCCCCCGCATCATTGGGGCCAAGTTGCCAAGAGGCTCGCTGCAACTGACCGGTCTTGGCTTTGGGCCACGTCAGCAGCGTAACGGGCTGGGGCGTCATGGCGACTTTTGTCGGCTGTGTCACCGCCAGCACCCGGTCAGGCGCGTCGCACCACGCAAAGACCGGCTGAACCCGGCCATTCACATTGGCGTAGGACTGCATCTCAGAATGTACAGGCGCGGCCAGGGCAAGCCCGGGGAGGCCCAGCAATAGGGCAGACAGGAGCTTCATGCTTCCAGCCTGCGCCCGGTGCATGAGCCTTTCTCCCGGTCCAACGCTCCTCAACGCCCGTCCCACTCGCCTTCCTTGCTTTCTTTTCCCTTGATGGGCTCAGCCCCCTCATCCTCCTCCTGAATGTCGTTTTGCAACACGCCCAGGCCTTCCACCTCCAGCCGCATCACGTCGCCGGGGTGAACGTGGGAAATGCCCTTGGGGGTACCCGTCAGGATCACGTCGTCTTTCTGGAGGGTCATGAAGCGCGAGATGTGCTCGATCAGTTCGGGAATGCCGAAGATCATGTCGCGGGTGCTGCCTTCCTGCCGCAGCTCTCCATTCACGTGGGCAGTGAGCTTCAGGTTGTGCGGGTCAGCAACTTCGTCTGCGGTGACGTAGTACGGGCCTAGAGGTCCAAAGGTGTCCCAGCCCTTTCCGCGCAAGGGGGGGCGGAAAGTATTGGTTACGTAATCGCGGACCACCAGGTCATTGCCGATGGTGTAGCCGCCAACGTAGTCCATGGCGTCTTTCGCCTTTACCCGCCGGGCGTCACGCCCAATGATCACACCCAGTTCGACTTCGTAATGCATGAACTCAGCCCCGCGCGGGTAGATCACTGTGCCCCGGTGTGGCAGCAGCGTAGTGTTGGGCTTCCAGAACAGGGCGGGCTCTTTCGGTTGCGTTAGGCCCAGTTCGCCCGCGTGGTCGTTGAAGTTCAGGGCGAGGGCGATGACCTTGGGCGGGTCCACCGGGAGGCGGAACTGCACCTGTTCTGGATCGTGGGCTACGCCAGCCGCGTCAATGAGGTGGCCGTCTTGAAGAAAGCCGTTGAGGAACCGGCCTCCGGCGATAAAGCGGGCGAGTTTCAAGGATGCGCTCCAATCATGAGGTCCTCCGGCAGAGGAAAGGGTCTGGGTGCAAAGGGTTGCCTCCTCAGCATAAGGGGAAGGGCACATGGTGCGAATGGTGCAAAAGGTGAATCCTGAGCCCCAACCTTGTAGTTTTGAACAAATGCCTCAGCGTGCAGAAATGGCTCGGCCTCCCGAACTGCCCGACGCCTCGGTCCTGGCCCTGCCCGGCATGGCTGACCTCCTGCGGGCCCTGCGCTCCGCCGCCACCGGGCCTCAGCCGGAGCGCGAACTGACGGCGTTGCTCGCCCAGCTGACAGGTGGATTCGCTGAGATCCGTGCCAGCTGGGGAGATGTTGTGGCGTCGTCGGGACAAGAGACTGGACCGCTCCTCATACGCCGACTGACGTACAGCGATCCCATGGGGGATCGCCAGGTCGGTACCTTGACGCTTTCTGTTCCGGAAGCATGGAGAACGCTCTTGCCCCTGGCTTCGGAATATGCCCTCCTTGCACGGTTGCAAGCGGCGGCTGCAGGAGCAGCGCGGAGGCGGGTAGGGGAGCGGGCCTTGGAAGCGCTTTTATCCGGAACTCTCCAGAGTGAAGAGGCTTCGCGTGAGGAACCTGTCGCTATCGCCGTCGCTGCTTTCACTCATTCTCCCAGACCAGGAACGGTGGGGCGAGGGGCATTCGCTCAAGCGTTGGATGTGCTTACGGCGGTTGGTGAGGGGTACTTCTTGGAGCGGGGATATTCGTCATCCTCCACTGTTCGGGGTGAGCGTGGAGTATGGCTTTGGCACCCGACAAAAGTGGAGCGGGCCACCCTCGAGCGGGAAGCCCGCGATCTACATAGGGCGCTAACCGTCAGTACTGCTCGCGAGGTGCGGGTAGGCGTAAGTGGGCTCCACATGGGCCTGTCCTCTGTGCGTGCAGCAGAGCGTGAAGCCCGACAAGCCCTAGCGGCCACGCACCAAAAGCAGATGTTCACGACGTATCACACGATGGATCCTTTGTATGCCCTGCTGACCACAGGAGCCCTCGACACCCTCCATGATCAACTCATTGCACGGCTTTGCCGTGGGGACGATAAGGGACGCATTGTCTCGACCCTCCGGTCCTTTCTCAGTTTTGCTGGCAGCCTCCCTGAACTGGCGGAACACCTTCATATCCATGTCAATACTCTCCGCTACCGCTTGAAACGTGCTGAGGAATTGTTGGGAGGCAGTTTGAAGGATCCCGCACTATTGGCCCGCCTATACCTTGCATTCGAAGCAGAACGCTCTTCAGAAATAGAGAAGTTGGATGATGTTAGGGAGACAGGAAAGTCATAAGCTGATATTTTAGTGAAATTGGTATCATTAGCTATAGTGGGCTCAATCTTAACTTGACAGCTTTCTAATCCTTCTTTTATTTAGTGGGAGATAATTTGTGATTTTCTGTTCGAAAAACTGTTAGACAATATAAGAAGTGTATATTAATGGGAGTTTATTTCGATTCCACGGGAGCAGTAATAGCTGCATGGTCCTGAGAAGGGATAGAAAAGCCGGCAATAGCCCCTGTGGAAACCCAGGCCCATGCCATGGTGCCAGCTATTACTGTCGAGTGGGCATCATACAGACCCGAGATCCACAGGCCTGTAAGACCTGAGAGCAAAGAAGCACCAAGCATGTCTTGTCGCCTACCGGAGAGGAGTGTTAAGGTAATAATAATTAAATATATTGCCAGGCCTGTTTTTCCCAATTCGATAGCAACTTGGAAATAGTCATTATGTGCATAATTAACGAGCTTGAATGAAGGGTCATTTCCCTTATCCGCCTTATCAGGGCGAAATTTAGGCATGAAGTAGACGAAATTACCAGGACCTACTCCGTATAAGGGTGTATGTTGAGTCGCCTTGAGGTCCTGTTCCAAGATGCGTTTTCTTGGAAGAACAAAGCCGGACATGGAGGTTTTTTGAGAAAATTTTAGTGCTTGATCAATAAGAGGCCATTTCTGCTGGTCCGATATCAGCCAGACGCTTCCTCCAACTAAAAGCACTATTGATGTAGCAAAAATGAAACCAAGAGGGCGAAAAAGTCTCCATATCCATAAGGTAAATACAATCGATGAGGCAAGAACCGCTGCCGGAAAACTCGAGGAGCTTGTGTGTAAAAGGCAATAGAAGAGGGCAACCGATGTAGCAAGACCTAAAACTTTTGTGAGTATAGATTTGTGAAAAAGAAGTGCCCAAAGCGAAATTGGTAGGGCAAGAATTATATAGCCCGCGAAGTGACTGGGGTTATAATAGAAGGAGGTTATGAGTGCTGGGTCCACTGTAAGTGTTTTCCCATACCCCATTTTTTGTATAATTCCGTAGGCCGACATGGTTGTACCTACAAGTAGTAGCCATAAGCCGAAGATATTCCTCCTGGAAACTGTCCTGAGGAGATACTGGGCGGATAAGGCCGCCAAAAACATGCTAACTAGCAATCCTCCCTGCTGGAAAGCAGCAAAAGAATATTGAGCATGTAAAATACTTAGCACTATCCAGATTATCATAAGTACTATAGAGGTGATCCAAGGCAAGTTATAAAAACGAGGCCTCTTCGAAAGTGCAACACCAAGAATGCAGAATAGGAAAACCAGAGCACCTAAAATGGTGATAATCGCTTGTCCCCCTGCAAAAACACTGCCCTGAGCAATAGGACCCCAAGCAACAAAAAGTAGGAGAAGAAGAAATGACAGAGTATTTGATGTTTTTGCAATTTGATCTAACATGATCCATCCATAACTTTACTCTTAACTAGAATTTTATTAATGGCAGATCCAATAACTAAAGATATTCACTTAAGACGTTCCTCGGCACTTTCGCTCTCCTGGTTGGGAAGAATTTCCTCCGCTTTTCTAAAAGCAGCCAATGCTGCCTCCGTATGACCCGCTCGCTCAAGAGCTTTTGCTCTGTCAACTATAAAGCCGGGATTATGAGGGTCTCGTTTTAGTGCTTGCTCAAAAGCTGCATCAGCTTCACTGTGATGCTCGGCCAAGGAAAGAAGGCGGCCCATTTCGTACCAAGGCATTGCGCTGAGGCGATTAAGCCTTGCTGCTTCCTTATATGCCGAAAGTGCATGATTAAATAGCCAATCTTTTGAATGATTAAACCATAGGTCAGGCTCCCGCAACAGTTTTGCGGGAGCCGTTGTAAGGCCTGCATCATGCAAATACCAAGCCGCCCTATACGTTTGGCCAAGATCAGACCAAAGTTCAGCTGATTTTGGATTTCGTTTCAATTCTGTTTCGAGCGCCTTCCAAGACTGATCGTATTGGGCCAATCCTGCCAAAGAAGCAGCTCGTTCGCGTACCTTGCTGACACTATAGCCATTGATGGCAGTCAGTGTAGTCCAACCGACTACACTGACTGCCACCAGTATTAGAACGAATGCCCGAAATAGAAGTAACACCGACGGGAGAATTGGGTTTTAGGAGCGGGGGCTAATAGGGGTGATGGGCGAAGTCGTGTTGTTGACGAGCGGTGGGAGGGGAATTGGGTTGGCAAGCGCTGTGCCGACGGCGGTAGAAATTGCAGCCGCAGCGGCGGGAACGGCAACCACAACAGCCGCGCTAATAGCCTGGGACGCTGTTGGCACCGCCTGCACAACAGCTGCAGCAATCGCTGCGGCCGCCTGTGGAGCCGCTGTCGCCACAGCAGCAGCAATCGCTGCCGCTGCTGCAGGATTGGCCTGGGCCGCCGTTTGAGCAATGGCTGCCGCTTGAGCAGGTGCTGCAGTCGTGACCGCAGCGGCGATGGCTGCTGCTTGAGCAGGTGCTGCCAGTGCAACCTGACCAGTAATTTGGGCTGCAGCCGCAGGATTTGCAGCTGCAGCCGCAGCCGCAACAGCGGCTGCAGCAGTAGGAACAACGCGGGCTACAGAGCCTGCAATCGCTGCAGCCGCGGAAGGCACAGCGTTAGCGGTAAACCCACTAATCGCTGCTGCGAGTGAGGGGCGTGCTTGCGCCGCAGTGGCAGCAAGAGCAGCAGCATACTCGGGGTACTGCCGCAGCAGTGCAGTCAGCCGTGCCTGAGCGGCAGTTGACAGCGTCGTGGCTGAGGTGCTGCTGCTTTGCAGAATGCTATTCATCTGTGCGCGGACAGATGTGGGAAGCGTGCTCTGCTGAGTCTGTGCACCGGCAGTCGACGCCAGCAAGGTTCCAGCAAGGGCCAGCTTAAGAAGATGTGAGCGATTGAACATTGAGTATTCCCTCCCTTTTTGACTATCATGCGATAATCAGGGACAGATACTGCCCCTACCGTGAGAACTAACCTAACAATACCACAACCCTCAGGTTGAGTGTGAGACCAAAGGGGAATCAACCCCTTTTAGGGGTACGGGTGTTTGGCTGAGCGTCTCAAAACGGGTTGGGCACAACCAAGCACGATGTTTCTTTGAAACCCACTTCATGACTGGGAGATGGAGAGAAAGCACCGAAGTAATAAAATTGTAACAAGTTCGGAGCTCCTGCGCTACCTCTTCCAGGGCTAGTCGCAGCTCTCTGAATATTGAAGGTGCAAATGTGAGCAGTAGGACATTGAATGGCTGAGCCTTCTTCTCTCCGCGTATGCCAGAGCATTCAAGGTCAGTTCCGTGCGCCCCACGAAGGCCTGAAGGCCCGCCATGTTGACGCGTTCCACCTCACCCAAGCTGCGGTACGTCGTGGCTCGGTCTCCCTGGAGTTCCTTCGAGGCCTTGACCGTATGCGCCGGATACATAAGGGTGCGGTTCAGGACAGCGTTGTCTGCCTTCACGCCTAGGCTTCTAGCTCGTCGCAGGTCCCACTCAAGTAAGAGATTATCTCCAGCGTCGAGTCGTCGTACTCCAGTAGCCTCAGCCGCCGTCCACATACTGGATGGCGTACAGTTATGTTGGACCCAGTCCGGTGATAAGTGGCAGCTCTCCTCACATATCAGCAGGTAGGGTGTCCACACCCACTACTTGCCGGGCAAGCAGGGCAGGTAGGAAGCGGCTCATTGTTTGCTTGGTGCAACTGTAGGGATAGCCAATCAGGTATTCAAGCGCCGGGGCCCAATGTCCAGCAGGGAAGGGGTGACGAACACTCCCAGCAGCGCTGAAGCCATACTTGCTCCGGTGGCCACCTCCAAAGTCACCTGGTGGTCCGCACGTCCTATTGATCGCGGCACAAATCGATATGAATTCCAGTGGGACGTTCTGCGTGCTGGCCATTTTCCCCGTGACCCGGGGTGCAGAGGACCGGGGCGAACTTACGCCGTGATCAAATAGTGCTGTCGGGGTCGTGTTATACCCCCGTACCGTGACGGAATGCGGTAACTTGGGGCTGTCCTGACCTGGGGTGTGCTCATCCCAAAGGAGACGTCGAGCTGTCTCACATGGTAGGCCCACATCCGTATGTTCTGTCTGGTGTAGCCGCCCGAACTCCCGAACTAATGAGGATTGCCACACCCGTATCGCCGAATACCTGCGATTCAGCACGTGGGAGGCTGGAACGCTGCACGTTGGTGCGGCCCTGCAGCAGGTGCGGCGAGATGTTGTTCACCACGCCGGTCGGGGTGGCCTGGTCGCCGTGAACCATGCAGGTGGGCCTCCTCAGACAGGTATTGATTAGGTACCCTCGGGTCTGCGTTTCCACTTTAAATGCAAGTTTTCCTTAAGAAGAAGGGCCTGCTGAGTAACAAATTTGTTATGAAAATGAATATAGGCTTAATTATGAACAGACAGAAGCCTAAATTAGCAAGTGGAGTCACGATAACCGATACGGTTTTTAAAGTCAGCGTTTTTCTTGGCAGCATTTCAGTGAGTACGGGCCTCGTCTACCTTCTCACTCGATCTGCTCCCTAAAACTAAAAGTGGCTTTCCCGCGTCTCACTAGGGGATTTTCTATTTCGCCTATGATGTGTTGACCCGTGGGTCACGGCTGTCCTCGTTCCTTCCTCGCTCAAGCTCTGGTCTAGGATGAGGTCCATTCTATGGGAAGTCATAGAGAGCCTTATCACAGTAAGCCAGTCAGTTTCTGATAAGCATTAGGGCCAATGGAATACCTAACTCCCAGCATGTTGGTATGGGGTTGAGTGAATGTATTCGTGTATCTGATTAGCGGCCTGAGCTCCCCCGCCTCTGGGCGGGGGAGTTGCAGTTAGGATGGGAGCAGGGCTGGGACGCTCTCGGACTGTACTTCGGGAAAATTCAGCAGGGTGACAGGGGGGACAGCGTCGGTGATGCTGGCCTTCTCCTAGGCGTCGACAACTGCCAAGCTGGACGCAAGAACAGGAAGAAAAAGACGCAGGATGGATGACCAATGCGTCGTTACAAGCGACGCTGGAAGGTGGAACGCACGACCTTATTGGCTGCAGTCATTCAGGCGTGTTCGGACACGAGATGAGCGCAAAGCCCAGAACTTCCTGGGCTTCGTCCAGCTCGCCTGCATCCTCATCCTGCTCCGTCGGATTTCCGGATGACCTGTAGTACTACAGTTGCAGTTGCCCAAGGAACCTGTTGTTCAAGGGCTTTCTGTCACCAGGCACCTCCCGAGAATTCCCGTGTTTGAGGGACCCAATCGCCAAATGCAACTGTAGTAGTAGCAGCCCCCCAGATTCCACCCACGAATAACGCAGCAGAGCGAAGTCTCCGGACCGTGGTAATCGCCAGAAAAGTTTCGCAGTGCAGCAAAAATGCCCTGGGGGCGCAGACATACATGCGCATCAAGTCCACGGTGGAAACCGCCAAACTCCGGGGTCAGGACCCCGTGGACGTGCTCTTCCACCTCAGCCGCTAATCAGAGACCCCCGCACAAATGCTTATTGTGCGTCATAACCTATGGTTCGGTCTCGTCTTTCTCTTGCAGCACGAGGACGTGACTCAGAGCGCCATCAACAAGAGTGACAACGGCACGGCCTGGCTGCTTCAGATTCCTCTAAGGCGGAGCACCTTTCTAACTGGCCTAACCCTCATGCTCAGTGCCGCAGACCTGGGCAGCTGCCCTGCAAATCTCCCGCACTCTTCTGAATATCTGTCACCATATCCCTCATCTTCTGGGCGGCGCCGAATCTTATGGGGGCGACCACCTACGCTTGGAGCATCATCACACACAAGCATGTGCGGGCACGGGGCATCAATGGGCCTGCGTGTCAGGGTCTGCGGACCAGAGTCAACTCTCCGCCAGGACGATGATGCGGTCGTTTGACGAGAAACGGATCAAACCCGACTTGGGGGATTGAGGTGCACGCCATAGGCCAGCTTCGGGCTCTCCGCCTCGCTTCTGAGCCGGTAACCGATGGCGATCTCGTTTCGGCGGGCCGCTTCGAGCACCGTGTAAAAGTTCAGTGGCTGATCCAAGGCTACGTAGTCGCTGGCAGGCTTGAGGTAGATTTCGGAGCCTTCGGCCCTGAACAAGTCGTCGAACACCGCCTTGAGCCCTCCATTTTCCGATACCTGGGAGATCAGAAGGCTCACCAGGCGGTCAGAGACGATGAAATCGTCGGCCTGGGTCACCTGAGCCAATTCGCGGTTGCGCACGTCGAGCATCTCAGAGACGATGGAGAAATCCTGCCCGGAGCGGCTCGCCATGTCACGCAGGTGCAGCAGGGTCACGAGGGTGCGTCCATCTGCCTCCTGAACGTCCGTGCCGTCTGAGGAAAGCGTGATGATGTGATCGTATCCGCCTGGACGCATGGCCTCAAGGACCCGGCGATCGGTGGTGTCACCCACGTACAGTTCAACGCTTTGACGCTCGAGGCCATGCCGCAGTTCGTCCAGCACTTGGGCTGCTTCCGGTATGTCCGAGACAACAGTCATGCTGGAGCCTGGCGCAACATACCGGTCAAGCTCGGTGATAACCGTCGGGGCCCGCTCATTCCAGCCAAGGACCAGGATCCGCTCGGGTTGTGGAATTCGCGTCACGGGCAGGCGGATCGCCGCCTCGTCGATATCTGGCTGAACGGGGACCGCGCGTACGGTATCGTCGTCCGCCGAGATGGCAATCACCCGGTCACCGGCAGCGATCGCGAGGTCCATCGGCGGATGGACCAGGATCTGCCCGTCGTGTCGACGCAGCCCGATGAGACTCGAATCCGCGAACGCCGAGAGGGCTTCTCCAAAAGTGCGTCCCACCAGGCCTGGCAACTCGGCGAAGTAGATCTCGTCTCCTCCGAAGTCGAGCAGTTCGGTGTAGACCACTGACAGCCCGGACTGGCGGCATGTCTGCACCATGATCCGGGAAATCAGATCGTCCACCAGGATCAGGCTCGTTTCCTCCCGGCCGACCAGACGGGCTGCTTCGAGGTTTCGCGCGTCACGGAGCTCGGCGACGATGTGATAGGGCTCGGCCCGGCGGCCAGGATTGTTGGTGATGGCCAGAACCGATTTGATAACGCTCGAGTCGGCGTTCTCGTCCTCGGGAGCCAGCACGATGATGGAGCGTGCCGCATGCGGGTTGGCGATCTCCAGGTCCGCCAGATCAATCGGGCTTCCGGTGCGGCACACGATGCGGGTCCGGCCCGTGGGACCGAGCCGGGCGCGCAGTTCATCGTCCATCTCCACCTTGTCCTTGTCGGCCAGGATGACGATGCAGGCCCGGCGCTGGTTGGCGTTGGCCACGACCAGTTCGGAGAGAATGGTAAAGACGTGGGATGACCAGCCAAGGATCAGGGTGTGGCCCTCCTCGGCGACGAACGAGCGGCCCTTGCGGAGCTCCTCGAGCCGCGCCTCGATGCCGCTCGTCACCACGCCGATCAGCATGCTGACCACGAAGATGCCGCCGAGCGTCATGGCGAACATCGTGGCGAGAAACAGAGGCGTTCCACTGTCCCCGCCGATGGCCCCAGAATCCAGGGCCCGCATCAGGTTCCACCACAGCAGGCCGCCAAAGCCGATTGGCTTGTGGTCTTCCCCGGACGGTACCTGACCCGTGACCTGCACGAAGAGGCTCACCAGGACAATCAGGAGGACCGATACCAGGAACAGCCAGCCGATCATCGCCCCTGGTCCACGGGCCATGGAGTTGTCGAAGCGGTACCTCAGGTGCTCGCGAAACGTTGCTCGCCTCATGTGTGGCTCCCTTTCAGGCTCTGCGCCAGGACGGCCTTGATGGTAACCATGTTCAAGGTAAAGGGCAGGTTGGTCCAGGTCGTGACAGAGGGAAACTCAGGAGCAGCAAGGTCCCGGGTTGGTCTGAAGTGCAGAGCCAGGTGTGGGGCACGCTCCCCGGCTTTAGAGGTGCCTTTGGGGCGCACTTCAGTCCCCCTCAGGGCATTGTTTGGTGGGCAGACGGAAAGGGTCTGCCGCCTTTGGGTTGACGGTGTAACCGAGATCCTCGAGGGCGCCCAGCGTGAGCGCACTGATGGGATTGACCCGGCCCAGATAATCACCAGCACTGCCCGAAACAATCTCCGAGCAGACGGTGTCGCCCGCCCAGTGTCCCCTGTCCGGGTCCAGTGGAATGCCCTGTTCCTTTCCGCCCAGCTTCCGGTAGGCCGCGACGGCTCTGGGCCCAGTGTAGTAGTACATCCCTCCCTTCTTCCGAATGAAGTTCTTTTCGTCAGTATTCCCCTCCAGGGAGACCCGGGCGTCCGCTTCCCAGAGCGTCCCGACGCCAAGGGCATGCAGGGTTTCGTGGACCATGGTGTCGAGCAGATCAACCCCGGGGAGGTCGCCGGTCACCTGGGCATTCAGGAAAATCGATGCGTAGATTGGCAGGTAATTGTCCTCGTGCAGCTCGCATGGCCCTGACTCACCGTAGAGATCCTCGTCCAGGTTCTTCACCGTCACGAAAATGACCAGGTGGGTGAACCGCTCCTTGAGCCTGGGAATGCCCTGGTCACAGGAGTTGGCGGGCAGATCGACGTTCACCGGGAGGTAAGGCGAGGTAATCAGCCGCGAAACGCGGTCCGTGGCGGCCACCACGGTGGCCTTCTGAGCGGCGCTGAGCGGTTGACCGAGAAAGCGGGTTTCGATGACAAAGGGTTGGGCAGCGGCCCAGGGACCTGCCGTTACCGCCGCCAACAGCGAGGCCAGGAAAAACCAGGTTCGATTCTTCATCTCCCTGCACCGTACGCGCTGGCGTCTGACGCAACTCTGAGTGACCTCAGGGAGAAGGGGCCGGACGAGATGGAGAGACCTTCCGGCACAGGCCTTGAGGTTTCAGAAACAGGCCCTGATTCCTGAGAGGAGGAAACAGTCCGTGCTCCACCGGCACAAAAGGCACTCCGCGCTTCCGGGGTTGGGGGCTGGGTATGCCACGTCCCGCTGGAGCGCACACCTTGTTCCTCTGTCTGGAGATTGCGCGGCTGTTCTGGGCGGGACAGCAAACAGGAGGGGATCCTGGAGAACGCAGGAAAGCCACTCAACCTTTATTTCTTAAGGAGCCTTCACTTACAGGCGTCAAGGTCCCGTCAGGACCTGAAAACTACCCTGAGTCATGCACGGATTCTTCGCAAAACGTACCCCGGCCGCTCTGCCCGTGCGCTCCACCGCGCTGGGGTCCGCTTCCGAAGCTTCCCGCCCTGCGGGATCTCGACCAGAGCCGTCGCCCGCCGCCACACCTCGCCCCTACACCCGTGAGGGTGATCGCCTGGGGACCGCCCTGCGCGAGTTTCTGTCCAGCCAGCGCTACGAGGTGCAGGAAAACGTCCGCCTGAAGGACTTCCTCGCGCTGACCTGCAGCGCCCAGGCGCCCGCCGGAACGCTGACGCGCGAAGCGGTGCGCCGGGTGGACTTCCTGATCGTCAGCCGCGGCTCCAAAACGCCCGTGCTGGGCCTGATGCTGGCCGACGCCACCTACGGGCGGGACCGCCGCCGCCGTACGGAGCCGTCAGGCAGCGAGCGAATGAGCGGCAGCATCGTGACGCTGCTGGAGGTCCAGGCGCAGGCCCTGCTCGCGCCTGGAGCCCTCGCTGAGGCGCTGTTGCCACACCTGTAACGCTACACTCCGTGATCATTCCCTCCTTTCCGGAGTAGAGTTGGGCGGAATGAAAGGTTTGCAGGTGGGAGTTCGTGGGCTGGGGACTGGTTTGGCGGCGCTGTCGTTGCTCGCCGGGCCACTGCTGAACGGCGCGGGAGCAGAGCGGGCGCTCACGTCCTACACGGTACGGATGGGCGATACGGTCTACAGTCTGTCCCAGCGCTCGGGCACGACGGTCAGCCAGCTGCTTCAGCTCAACGGCCTGAGGCAGCCGGTGCTGAGGGTGGGGCAGGCGATCAAGTTGCCGGTGACCCGGACGGGTCCAGCAGCGGTTCGTCCAGCTTCCACCCATTTACCCTCCGTGGCGGCCATCCCGGCACGTCCCGTCGCTCCGGCGCTCAAGCTCCAGTTGCCCCGGCCCGATCCCTTCGCCATCTCCGCTCCAGCTGTGTGGAAGGCCACGCCCGCTCCCACCGTCGCCAGCTTTATCGGCTGGTTTCCGCTGACCGATTCGCCCATCGGTAACGCCCTGCCGGTGCGGACCTACCTGCACGGCCTGGCCTTCAACTACCAGACCTACAACAACTGTGGACCCAGCGCCCTGTCGTCGGTGCTGGGCTTTTACCGCGTCAAGATCGGGCAGGAAGTCATCCAGCGGACGGTGCGGCCCGGTGGCGGCTACATGCAGGTCAGCGCCATCGCGCCTGAACTAGCCAAATTCAAGCTGCGGACCCTGACCATCCGGGGAGGCAAGCTGTCGCAGGTCAAGCGCCTGCTCGCGCTGGGCATTCCGGTGATCGTCCTGCAGTGGTATGACCGCCCCGGTCACATCCCGCACTTCCGGGTGGTGCGCGGTTACGACGATCAGGCGGGCGTGTTCTGGGTCAGTGACAGCATGGTGGGGCCGCTGGCGTACCTGAGTTACCGCAGCTTCGACACGTTGTGGAACACCCAGGACCGCAAAATGTTCCCCGTCTACCCCGAGGGCTACGACAAGGCGGTGCGCGAGCTAACCCGCATGAGTTGATTCCGGCGAAGGGCGGCCTGAGCTCACCCGGGAACGAAATCGAAGACGACCAGTTCCGCCGGACAGTGGAGCCGCACAGGAATCCCCGTGGTGCCCAGTCCCCGGGACACGAAACCGGGTGCCGGCCCCTGCACAAAGCCCTGGACGAAGCGCTGGCCGAACCGGCTGGCTGGCACGGGCGCGCCGATTCCCGGGAGCCGCACCTGACCGCCGTGGGTATGGCCGCAGAGGGTAAGGCTCACCCTGGAGGGAACGGTGGGCAACAGATCCGGATTGTGGCTCATCAGGAGAACCGCTCCCTGCGTGGGAGCGCCCATCAGCGCTGGTGTCAGCTGCGGGTCCCCTTTGCGCAGATCATCCACACCCGCGAGGTAAAGGTCATCCCGAAGGGGCAGTCCGCCATTTCTGAGCAGGCCGATGCCCGCATTCTTGAGGGCGACGGTAAAGGCGTCCCGGGCCTGTTGCGGGTCCCGGCCCGTCTTCTGCGCCTCCCGGTGACAGTAATCGTGGTCGTGGTTTCCCCACACGCCCCAGACTCCCAACGGAGCCCGGAGTCGGCTGAGTTCCTGAAACAGCGGTCCTGGCGCGTCCAGCAGGTGCCGATCTGCAAAGTCGCCCGTGATCAGCACGAGGTCGGGCCGCAGGGTGAGGGCCGTCTCCATCCAGGCCCGCACGGCCGCGGCACGGTGAAATGGCCCGTAATGCAGGTCGGTCAGCTGCACGGCCCGGATGGGGGACTGCAGCCCTGGCAGGGCGTAGACATGGTGGTTGATCTCGAATGCGTACGCCCCGTTCAGGCCGGTGGCCCCCAGGCTGCCCAGCCCCAATCCACCCAGCAAGACGGCCCGCCGTGAAATCTGCACCGCTTTACCTTAATGCGCGGGCGATGGGACGGGTGTCTACCCAAAGGGTGAGGACAGGAAACTGCCTGGGAAAGGCGTCCGTGGGTCGCCCCGCTTCTCCCAGGAACAACGCTCTTACGCGTGTCCAGCCTCGTGGCTGGCTGTGGCTTCGTCGGGGAGCCCGCCTTCTGTGGTGCGGAAGGGCTGTTGGAGCAGGCCCAACCCCACCTGCACCACCTCTTCGGGCGAAAAGTCCAGGCATTCGAGACTGAACGGGCAGGTAAAGGCGTAGCAAGGATGGCAGGGCGTGGGGCGGCGCAGCAGGGCGAAGGGGGCGCTGCGTGGCTGCCACTGCGTGTCCAGATCCGTGCCCGAGTACGTCACGAGGACGGGCGTGCGTGTGGCGTCCGCGAGGTGCAGGGCCGACGTGTTGTTGGTCAGCACCAGCTGGGCCCTGGCGACCAGCGCAGCGAACGCGGAGAGGTCCGTTTGCCCCAGCAGGTCCACACCGATGGGGCCGAGTTCGGCCAGCAGTTCCTGGCTGCGTTCGCGGTCCTTCTCCACGCCCGTGACAGCCACCTTGAGGCCGACTTGCTCGGCAATGAGCCGCGCTGCCCGGGCGGCCTTCTCGGGGGGGTAGGTCCGCGCCGAGCAACTGGCAAATGGGTTGAGGAGCAGGTACGGCTCCGGCATCAGGGCCGCTGCGCGCTCCCGCGCTTCCTCCGAAATGTGGATGAAGAGGGAACGGTCCCGCACCGGGAGCCCCGCCGTTTCCAGCAGCCGCAGATTTCGCTCGGCCTGGTGGCCGGCTTCATCTGTGGGAAAGGGGGGCTCGTGAGTGAGGAGGCCGGGAGCGCGTTCCTTCGATTCTCCGAGGCGCAGCGGAATTCCGGCGAACAGGCAGGCGACCGCGGCGGGGTGCGGCGTCTGACTGAAGGAGGTCAGCAGGACGGCTGCGTCGAAGTTCCGCTCACGCAGCAGGGAAATCAGCTCTTCCTCGCGCGCCGGATCGCACACTCCGCCTCCGAGTTGTTGCCACATTGCGCGCCAGACGATCACGTCGTCCACCCAGGGCAGCAGGGGTACGGCGTTCGCGCCCGCCGGGCTGCACATCAGGGTCAGGCGTGCGCCGGGCAGGGCTTCTTTCAGGGCACGCAGTGCGGGCCCCGTCATGACCACGTCCCCGATGTTGTCGAGCCGCATGACGAGGACGTTGCGGACTCCATTCCAGTCGGTGCTCACAGGTCCAGCACCTTTGGGGCGTCCACTTCCCGGTGGGGCAGGGTGGTGGGCAACTCCTGGTGGTAGACGCCCGAGGGCATTATCCCGCAGCCGCCGAATCGGGCCATCACCCGTTGCTGGGCGAGCACGTCCTCGCCCGCGTGGTGTTCGGGGAGTTCACGCCAGAAGCCAAAGCCGCCCACCGCTTCCAGGCAGGCGCGGTCATACAGCACGCAGCCGCCCACCCAGGCCACCTTGTAGACGCGGCTCCCTTCGGGCGCCGGGGCCTCGCGCTCCTGAACGTGCAGCAGGTTGGCCGCGTTGTGCAACTTGTACCGCTCCCAGGTGGGGAGGCCGGGCCGCACGGTTTCGGGTTGAACCGCACCCTCCCAGAACTCCACCCCCTGCTGATGGGGCCGCACGTCGGTTCTGTAACTCAGGCCGATCACGGCGCTGCCCACAAAGCCGCAGCCCTCGCGGCGGATGGCGTCCACCATCTGTCCCACCACCCACGTTTCCAGAATGAGGTCATCGTCAAGAAACAGCACCAGCGGCGCGCGGGCCTGGTCGAGCAGGAACTGGCGCTGCTCGGCCATGCCCCGCCGGGGCAGGTGGCGGCGAACCTCCACCTCACAGCCGTGCAGTTCCAGTACGCGGATGGCCGTCGCCACTTCGGCACGCTTGGTGGCGGGCTCTTCGCCCTGGTCCGAGATCACCACCCGGAAGGGCTGCACGGTCTGCGCGCCGAGGCTGGTCAGCGTGGCTGCCAGCGCGCCGGGGCGATCACAGGTGGGAATGAGGATGTCCACGTCGGTCATGCCAGCTCCAGTGGAGCGGGCGTCAGCAGTTCCAGCGCCGCCGAGACGACTTCGCCCGGGGTGACGCCCCGCAGGCAGAGGTGGTGCCCGGTGCGGCACACCGAGCTGTAGCACCAGCGGCAGGGCACGTCGTGCGAGAGGACGCGCGACGGCACCGCCCAGGGGGTGTGCTGCGGGTTGGTGAGTGCGTAGAGGTCCACCACGGGTGTGCCCAGCGCGGCGGCCATGTGCGCCGGGCCCGTGTTGTTGGAGATCAGGAGGGGAGAGCGGGCGATCAGGGCGGCGAGTTCCTCCAGGCTGAGCTCTCCGGCGAGCGAATGCCCCACCCCTCCGGCCATCTCCCGAATCCGGGCAATCAATTCCTGCTCCCCGCCGTCTCCGGTAAAAAGCAGGGGAAACCCCCGCGCGCTGAGCTCCCCCGCCACTTCCGCAAAGGATTCCGGCGGATAGCGGCGGGAGGCGGCGGTGGCTCCCGGGTGGATGACGATGGGGGACGGCAGAGGGCCGAGCCCCAGAGCTTCCAGCCGTGCCGTGACCCGGGCTCCCGCCTCGTACGAAAAGGAGAGGGACATCCGCTCGTCCGGCGTGAACAGACCCACCAGCGCCACCAGATCAAGCTGGCGCTGGACTTCGTGGCGAATGCCGCCCTCCGGCTCGGTTTCGCGTACCCAGTCGGTCAGGAGTTGATAGGGGTTCTCACGGCAGTGGGCCAGCCGCAGCGGAATGTCGGCGAGGAAGCACAGCATGGCCGAGGGCAGCGGGTTCTGGCTGTAGACCGTGAAGATGACGGCGGCGTCAAAGCCCCGCGCCCGCAACCCAGCGATCATCTCGAAGTCGGGCGCGCTGCTTTTGCGCGGAGCTGTGGCCTTGAGCCAGGGGGCCGGGTAGACGAGGACATCGTCTATCTCGGGCACCAGCCGCGCCACCGCCGCGCCGGGAGCGGAGGTCAGCAGCGTGACCTGACGTTCTGGGTGCCCCGCCTTGAGCGCCCGGATGGCTGGGGTGGTCATCAGCACGTCCCCCAGGGTGTCCAGCCTCACGGCGAGGATGTTCCGGGCCTGCGCCCAGGCGTCCGTTCCTCCCGGCATCAGGTGCCCGTCGCGTAGGCCCGCCGGACCCGTTCGATGATGCCGGTGGTGGAGCGGTCTTCGAGGTAGGGAAGCAGGCGAACCTCGCCGCCCAGCGACTCCACGAGGGGAGCCTCGGGCAAGGTCTCACGGGTGTAGTCGCCGCCCTTGACGTACACGTCGGGGCGCAGGGCCTCGATGAGCGCGGCGGGGGTGTCTTCGGTGAAAGGCACAATCAGGTCCACGCAGCTCAGGGCGGCGAGCACCTGCGCGCGGTCTTCGGTGGGATTGATGGGGCGCGAGCTGCCCTTTAGCCGGCGCACGCTCGCGTCGTCGTTCAGGCCCACCACGAGCACGTCGCCCAGCGCCTTGGCCTGGTTGAGGTACGTGATGTGCCCCCGGTGCAGCAGGTCGAAGCAGCCGTTGGTAAAGACCAGCCGCTTGCCCGCCTCGCGCAGCGCGGCGGCGCGGGCGACGAGTCCGTCACGGTCCAGCACCTTGTTCTCGGCAGTCAGGAAGTCCCGCAACTCGGCGGTGGTGCAGGTGGTGGTGCCGTCGCGCTGCACCACGACGGTGGCGGCGGCGGAGGCCAGGTCAGCGGCGGCGGGCGTGTGTGCCCCGGCCGCCAGCGCGAGGGCCAGCGTCCCGACGAAGGTGTCTCCGGCTCCCGTCGCGTTCGCGTTGGAGTGCGGGCGGGTAAAGGTGCGGTAGGCGGGCTGGCCCTGTTCGAATACGAGCGCGCCCTCCACGTCCAGCGTCACGGCCACGATGCGCGCCCCGGTACGGTCCAGCACCCGCTCCTCCCAGGCCGTCACCTGGGCGAGACGTTCCTCGGAAGTGGTCGCCGCCGTTTCTCCCAACAGGCGCAGCGCTTCGCCGTAATTGGGCTTCACCGCCGTCACGCCCACCTCGCGGTACAACTCGGGCCGCTTGGCGTCCAGCACGAGGACGCGGGGCGAGCGGGCCTGCTCCTCCGCCAGCGCTGCAATGACGCCCGGGGTGAGGATGCCGTAGCCGTAGTCGGAGACGATCACGGCGTCGGCACGGCGGAAGGCGGCGCGCAGGCAGGCGATGAGGCGCTCCTCGTCCTGATCCTTCACGCCCTCCTCGGTGCCCTGGTCCAGCCGCAGCAGAATCTGGGAGGCGGCCATCACGCGGCGCTTGACGAGGGTTTCGCGGCTCCTCGCGCGGACAACGCCCGCCGTATCCACGCCTGCTTCCTCCAGGCAGCCCAGCAGGATATCGCCCTCCGCATCGGCACCCACGACGGACAGAAACTCGACGGACGCGCCAAGGGCGCGCACATTGACGGCCGCGTTCGCTGCGCCGCCCGGCACATCCTTTCGTCCGCTCAGCGCCACGATGGGCACGGGGGCCTCGCGGCACAGACGGTCAGCCGTGCCGTAGAGGTAGCTGTCGAGCATTGCCTCGCCGATCACCAGCACGCGCAGACGGCGGAATTCTTCAACGTGTTCTAAAAGCATGGGGCCTCCTTCCTCGCTTTATTTCGGTGGGTCGTTGTTGGGTCTGTTGTTGGGAGAGTTGAAATGGATTCTCTGGATCCCTCCCTCCTTCTGGGGGAGGGGTAAGGAGGGGGCGACTGCCGAAGGCGATCCTGCCGCTTAAATCCCAATTGGTCGCGGACGCCCTGCACGTTCACCCCCTCAACGGCGCAGCTCTCCGGGCCTCAGCCTCCCGCCTTGCGGGTCGGGGGAGGAGGACTTAGAGAACCTCTGCCTGACGTGACTCCTGAGGCTGGAGCGGTGAACTGTTCAACGCCTTCGGCAAAATGAACCCCACCACCTCGTCCCAATTTCGCGCCGTGAAGTCCGGCGTACGGTGCGGGCCAGGCACCCACTCCGTCTCGCCACCGTTGTCCAGCAGAACGGTCCGGCACCCCGCGCGGTTTCCGGCCTCCACGTCGTTCAGGATGTCGCCCACCATCCAGGAGCGTGTCAGGTCCAGCCCCAACTCCTGCGCGGCCTGGCGAAGCATCCCCGGTCCCGGCTTGCGGCATTCGCACTCGCGTGCGTACTCGGGCACGGTGCCGTCCGGGTGGTGTGGGCAGTGGTAGAAGCCCGCCAGGACCACACCTTCTCCAGCCAGGAGTTCGCGCAGCCGCGCTTCCACGCCGGTCAGCGCCGACTCGGGAAAAAGGCCCCGCGCCACGCCCGACTGGTTGGTCACGACGACGAGGGCGAAGCCTGCCCCGTCCAGCGCCCGCAGGGCGGGCCCCACCCCGGGACTCAGACGGATCAGCCCCGGGTCCACGTTGTAGGGCACGTCCTCGATCAGGGTGCCGTCCTTGTCGAGTAGGGCGGCTTTCCGTAGGGCGCTCACGGCCAGGAGGTTTCGCGCATCGGGATGACGGTCAGCTCCGGCACCACCGTTCCCTCAGGCTGGAGCAGCACGTAGCGCACGGCCTCGGCGACGTTGCGCGGGTCTTGCAGGTTCTCCAGCGGAGTGTCGGGGAAGCGTTCGAGAATAAAGGGCGTCTGCATGCCGCCCACCACGAGCGCCGTGACACGCACGCCGAGAGGCCGCGCCTCCACGTGCAGCGCGTGGCTGAAGCCCAGCAGGCCCCACTTGCTCGCGTGGTAGGCGGTGGCGTTGGCCCACGCGCGCTTGGAGGCGGTGGAGGCGATGTTCACGATCGCGCCGTGTCCGCGCTTTGCCATCCGGGGCAGCACGGCGCGTGACAGCAGGAACGGACCGCGCAGGTTGACGTCCAGCACGCGGTCGATGTCTTCCACGCTCAGTTCGTCGATGGCGACCGTCACGTCCGTGCCCGCGTTGTTGATCAGGATATCGAGGTGGCCGAACTCCTCTTCCAGCTGCGCGACAACGGCTTCCAGCGCATTCTCGTCGCGTACGTCGAGGCTGATGGCCCGGGCCTGATGTCCGGCTTCAGTCAATTCGGTGACGAGCTCCTGCGCCTTGGTAAGTTGAATATCAGCGGTAACCACCTGCGCGCCGGATTCGGCCAGCACGCGGGAGATGGCCGCACCGAGGCCGCTGCCGCCGCCCGTCACGAGGGCGACTTTTCCAGCGAGGGACTGGGCAAAGGGGTTTTGGGTCTGGGGCTGAGACAGGGTATTCGTCATACGTTCACTCCTTGAGCACTAGAGGTGGGGGCGGAAATGAGGGGGGTGCTGCCGGGCGGGGTGAGCCGGACCGACGCGGGGAGGGCGGTGGGCAGGTGGGCGGGGACGCCCGCCGAGATCTGCTCCTCGACGAGCTCGCAGATCAGGTGCAGGGCGAGGATGTGGACCTCCTGGATACGGGGCGTGTCGGTGCTGGGCACCAGCAGGGGCAGGTCCGCCAGGACCAGGGCGTCCCCGCCCGAGCCGCCCAGCAGGGCGAGTGTGGTGACGCCGCGTGCCCGCGCCGCCTCCATCGCCGCGACGATGTTGGGCGAGCGTCCACTCGTGCTGATGGTGAGCAGCAGGTCGCCGGGCTGCCCGAAGGCCTCGACCTGCCGCGCGAACACGTCCCCGAAGCCGATGTCGTTGGACCAGGCGGTCAGCATGGCCGAGTCGGCGGTCAGGGAGATGACGGGCAGGCCCCGCCGTCCGGGAATCAGGAAGCGGCCCACGAGTTCAGCGGCAAAGTGTTGCGCGTCGGCGGCGCTGCCGCCATTGCCGCAGACCAGCACCTTGCCCCCGCGTTCGAAGCACGCCACGATTGCCCCCGCCGCCGCCACGATCTGCGGTTGCAACTCGCTGCGGGCGCGGGTCAGCGTGGCGATCAGGTTGCCGAAGGCCCGCTCCACGGCGGCGTCAGGGGCAGCCCGGTGGCCGCTGTGCAACGCCAGCGCTGGAATGACCCGCTCCACCTCCTCGCCGACCTCGCGGTAGACCTCGGCGAGTTGCCGGGCCACACCCTCCCAGGTGAAGTGGGTGCGGACCCGTTCCAGGGCGGCCTGTCCCATCCGCTCGCGCCGCGCCGGGTCCGCCAGGAGTTCGCCCAGGCGCTCGCCCAGCGCGTCTGGGTTGCGGGGGGGCACGAGTGCGCCCGTCACGCCGTCCACCACCGTGTACTGGATGCCGCCCACCTGCGCGCCGAGCACAGGGGTGCCGCACGCCATCGCTTCGAGGGGGGTGATGCCGAAGGGCTCGTACCACGGCGTGCTGATAAACACGTCGGCAGCGCTGTAGTAGTCGCGCAGGTGAGCACGTTCACGGCTGCCCGTGAAGGTCACCCGGTCTTCCACGCCTTCCTCGCGCGCCACTTCCCTTAAACGGCCCAGTTCGGGCGTCAGCGCCGGATCGGGGTCCGGGCTGTTGCCGCCCACGACGAGGAGGCGGGCGGGAATGCCAAGTTGGCGCGTGGCGCGGGCAAAGCCACGAATCGCGTCGTCCACGCCCTTGCGCCGGACCATGCGCCCGAGTTGCAGCACCACCGTCTCGTCGGGGTCCAGGCCCAGCCGAATGCGGGCTTCCCGGCGGCCCCGCGGCGTGAACTCCGCGGGATCGAAGCCGCAGGGCACGGTCACGATGCGGGCCGGGTCAGCGTCATACAGGTCGCGCAGGTCCGCCTCGTCCTGGGGACATTCTGCGACAATTCGGTCCGCCTCGCGCACCAGCCGCTCCTCGATGGCGAAGCGGTCGTCGGGAAAGCCGTCCGCCTCCCCCTGGTGCAGCCGCCGCACCTTACCGAGCGCGTGGAAGGTGATGACGAAGGGCACCCCAAGCTGCCGCTTGAGGTCCGCCGCCACCAGCCCCGACATCCAGAAGTTGGCGTGCAGGAGGTCATACTGTCCCTCGCGCGCCATAAACGAGGCCATGAAACGGGTAAAGTCCCCCATCAAGGGCAACAGGTCTTCTTTCGGCAGCACCCGGGCAGGTCCGGCGGGCACGTGAATCACGCGTACGCCCGGCACCCAGTTCATCACTTGGGGCAGGTGCGCGGCGTCGCGGCGGGTAAAGACGTCCACCGTGTGCCCCAGCTCCGCCAGATGCCGGGCCACCTGCGCCACATAGACGTTCTGTCCGCCCGCATCGGTGCCGCCCAGCGAGGCGAGCGGCGAGGCATGTTCGCTGATAAGCGCGATTCTCTTCACTTGACTCCTCCTACCAGTGCGCCGCGTCCGGCCACTTCCCGCAGCGCCACGTCCCAGTCGCGGGCAAAGCGCCCGATAGAGAAGCGCTCGCGCGCCACCGCCCTCGCCCCCTCGCTGAGCCGCCGCGCCTCGTCGGGGTCGTTAAGGAGGTGGTTCATCCGCTCCACCAGCTTCCGCACGTCGGTGTCCACATAGCCGTTCACGCCGTTTTGCACGGCGGTCGCCATCTCCGTGGTTGCCAAGCCCAGGATGGGCATGCCGAGCATCATCGCCTCGCACACCGCCAGACCCAGGCTGGTGTAACGGATCGGGTTGAAGAAGAAGCGGTACGGCGCGGCGAAGGCGGGCAGCTCGGCCAGCGGAATGCTGCCCAGCCCGCCCATCTCCTCGGCCTTGATGCCGACCAGATCGAGGGGGACTTCGGCCCTCACCTGCTCGAACACGTCCACGCCCAGGCGGCGGCCTCGCGACTTGAGGCCATTCACGACGGTCAGGCCGCGCGCTTTTTCGCCCGTCCACGTCATCCCCGGATCGGTCACGCCGTGTTCGATCACGCGCGTCGGCGTGCGTCCGCTGTTCCACATCAGGTCGTTGAAGTGGGTCACGTGGACGAGCAGCGTCTCGGGGTCGTCCACCGGATGCCGGGTGTCGGTGGGCGTCTCGCGCGGCGGGTCGTGCTCGAGGTAGATGCGCGGTAACTTGCGCTGTTCGGGCGAGAGGATTTCGAATTGATCTTCGAGGTAGTTCTTGTGTGACTGAAACAGCACGGCGTCAAACTGCTGGTTCCTCACGTCCTCGGCGGGCACGTCGTGCACGTTCTCGCCCCAGCGGAAGTCGCCCGCGCGCCCACCGTAGCCCTCGGGGCGTCCGGGTTTGACCGGGAGGTAAAACTCGTGGGGGGCCTGCGTCAGGTAGTACAGGTAGCTGCCGTGAATGTGCCAGGTCAGGATTCGGAGGGGTCGCATGTCAGCTCCTTTCGGGGGAGGGTGAGGCCAGGGCAGGCTTGATCCATTCGGTGAGCGCCTGCCCGCCAAACTCGGCGGAAACCCCCACGCGAACGGGAATACCGGCGAGTGCGCACAGGTAGCCCAGTCCGTGCGGCGAGTCGCCGGGAGGGGTAAGGAGGAAGGCGGCGTTAAACCGCCCGGCCCGCAACGTCTCCACAAGGTCGCGGGTCCAGAAGGTGGCGGGAGCCAGTACGTCGCCCGCCCAGAGCGGCGCCTCGTTCCGCTCGGCGGCGGGAACGAGCAGGGTGAGATGGGCATTCGGCCAGGCGGCCCGGTAGGTTTCGAGTTCGGGCAGGAGGGCCGCGACGTTCCCCGTACAGGCGAGCAGCGCACGCTGGACATCAACCGACACGCGCCACCTCCCGCCGCAGCAGGAAGTCCACTTCAGCCAGCGCCGCCCCGGCGTCATCGCCCACCACCCGGTGCCGCTCGCGGTCCAGAGGGGCCCAGCGCGCAGGGTCCGAAGCGAGGAACACGACCACGCTGGGCGTGCGGGTGGCTGCCCCGAGGTGTGAGACGCCAGTGTCTCCGCAGACGAGCAGCCGCGCGCCTTCCAGCAGCGCCGCGAGCGTCCCGAGGTCCGTCTGCCCGGTGAGGTCCAGAAGGTCTGCCGGGCCGAGGGCTTCGCGCACCGCCCGCGTCGCTTCCGCCTCGCCCGCCGTGCCCGTAAGGACGACCTGCAGGCCGCGCCCCCGCAACTCGCGGCCCACCTGCGCGAACTTCTGGGGAGACCAGCGCCGCTCGGGCACGCTCGCTCCCGGGTGCAGCACCGCGTACCTGCCTGGCGTTAACGCTTCCACGCCGGGCAGCGCACGCAACGCCGCGCGGTCTTCCCCCTGCACAGGAAAGCTCAGCGTCTCGCCCTGTGACGGGTAGCCCAGGTGCTTGACCACGCGCAGCCACACCAGCGGCTCGGGTTCGTCCTCACGGTAGGGCAGGAAGCGGGCGGGGTCCGGGCACCACTGGCCCGTCACGTACCGGCCCGCCATCTGCCGCGCCCCAAGCAGGGCCACCACGGGATTGGTCAGCGTCCCAGCCCCGTGCAGCTGCAGAGCGAGGTCGTACTGGCCCTGAACCTGCTGCAGGAAGCCGAGCAGATCGGCGTTTTTTACGGGTTGTTCGGGCAGACCCGGAAAACCCGGGAAAGGCAGGAACTGGTCGATCAGGTCCGGAAAACGCCCAGCGAAGGCCGCCGCCTGAGGAAGGCCTACCAGCGTGATTTCCGCCTCTGGCGCCCCTCTCCGCAGGGCCCGCAGTGCAGGGACCGCGCACAGCAGGTCACCCAGGCCCGGGAGGGCACGGAAGATCAGGATGCGTGGAGGGGGGATGACCAAAGACATGACGCCTCCGGCGGGCTGCCTCCCAAGGGGCAGCCCGCGGAAAAGAGAAACCGCTTCGCTCTGTCGGGCGTAGAGGAGTTGAGTGAGGTGGAAGGCTCTGCGGAAGGTGCCAATTCCACTCTCTGAAGAGCATCGTAAAAACCGCTTGTCAGGAATACATGGTGCAACTGCACAACGCAGGCAAAAGCAATACCTGTATTTTGTGCGGATGCACCAAACCAAAGGCCGTGCTGGAGAAAAGAGCTTCCAGCACGGCGAAAGACAGACTTCCTGGCTGCTTCACCTGCCGTTAAGCTCAGGTTGAGTCAGCGTTAAGTTTAGGGCGAAAAATGGTTTGGCAGAGGCTTTTCGACCTCAAGTCTCCTTGCCGTTCAGTGGTTCCTGACCCTGCACCGCTTCCAGCAGCAGGTGGCGCTCGCGGTGAATTTCAGGGCCTGCCTCTGGGCGGACGTCGAGGTGCATGACGGCCTCTTCACTTCCGGCGCTGAACGGTGGCCACTGCGGCAAACCCGGCCGATTGGGATCTCCAGCTTTGACGAATTGGACGTAGCAGGCCTGCATCAGGTCGGACAGCGCCGTGTCCTGCGCTGACCAGGCGTAGACCTCGTTCGTCGAGAGGTTGCCCATGAAGTACTCGATATCCGCAGAGTGAACCGCGCCGCGCGGGGTGGGCAGTGCGGGCAGGTCAGCGTCCTGCCTGTCCATCAAGCCGCCCGCCAGGCCCGGGACCTTGTGCTGAACTGCCGGAGACATGGGCGGCCGGGGGTGGGCGTACAGGTACCGGAACACCGGCTGGCCGCTGGTGGCGCGGTGCAGTTCGGCCCAGCGCCATGTGCTGTGGCCGATGAACAGGTCACTCGCCAGATCGGTCGCGGCCTGCGCCGCTTCCTCGTCCGTCGTTGCTGGGTAAACCTGGAGAAGCGCGTCTGCCCGGTCACCGAAGCGCAGCCGTAGGGCACGGGCAAACGCTCCGGGTGTCGGCGCCTCGCCCCGCAGAAGCCAGTCGTGGTTCATTTCTTCGGAATTCCAGCCGACCAGCAGCGGAACTCTCGCCTGCTGCCCCGTCACGTACAGGGCCGCCGGGTCGTCCGGCAGAAAGAAGCCGTCGAGCGTCGCGGTCCATGCCGGCGCGTGCGGGAGGGCGGTGGCTTCCAGAAGCGTCCCGGCGTCCAGGTCGCGCAACGCTGCGAGAGACGGAGCCTTCAGGTGTGCAGCGAAGGCCGCTCCGGCCGCTTCGGCCTGACCGAGCGGCACCGGCGGCATGGCACCCAGAATGGAGCCGCTGGAACCGATGGCGCCCGCCAGAAGGTCTTTTGAGAGGGGAGACACCAGATGCGCGCTCACCGCGACAGACCCGGCCGATTCTCCAGCGATGGTGACGCGGGCCGGATCGCCGCCGAACGCCGCGATGTTCGCCTGCACCCAGCGCAGGGCCTCGACCTGATCGAGGTAACCGAGATTGCCCGACGCGCCGTGCGGCAATTCCCGGCTGAGTTCCGGGTGGGCCAGAAATCCAAAGACGTTCAGACGCGAATTGACCGTGACGACGAGGATGCCCCGTTCGGCGAGGGCCGAGCCGTCGTACCGGGGCTCGGAGCTGTCCCCGGCGATATTTCCGCCCCCGTAGAAATACACGAGGACCGGACGTCCACCGGCGCCGGGTTCGGCGGGAGCCCAGACGTTGAGGTACAGGCAGTCCTCGCTCATGCCGGGGGACCTGAAATTCATGTCCCCGAACACGGGGCGCTGCATGGGGCGGGGTCCGAAGGTTCGGGCAGGCCGTACCCCCACCCAGGACGTGGGCGGTTGCGGTTCCCGCCAGCGCCGCTCGCCGGTGGGCGGCGCGGCAAAGGGAATACCGAGAAAGGCCATGACGTTCCGCGCGGGGTCCAGGGCGCCTTCCAGCACGCCGGAGCGGGTCTGAACCTGGGGAAAAGGGGGGGCCGCTGGAGGTGGGGTGTTCAAGGGAGACTTCTCCTTCGGGGAGGGAGGCGCAGAGGCGGCGCTTACGTCGGGGCGGTGGCCGGGATGGGACGGGTCAGGCGGTCACGTTCGAGGTGGGTGGCCCCGTACAGCCCGGCGCTGTCGAGCCCGCCCAGCAGCCCGAGGGGGCTGACGAGCACGTCGGAGCCGAGGCCAAGTTCGGACAGGGCGCGCCGCAGGGCCTCCCGCAGGGCCGGGGCAGCGTGCGGAATGTCTTGCAGCACCACCGCAGCTGGGTCAAGCAGGGCGGCGACGGCAGTGAGGTGGTTGGTGAGGTCGGCGTTAAAGGCCCGCAGGGCCCGGCGGGCCGTCCGGTCTCCCGCCGCCGCCAGGGCCGCCACCTGCGCGGTGTTGCCCCCGGGAACTGCCGCGTGCAGGTGGCGGAGCAGGCGCTGAATGAGCCCCGCGTGGTGGCCGCGTTTGCTGGGATCGGCGGCGAACGACACCTCGCCCGCTGCGCCCGTGGCGCCGTGGTAGACCTGCCCGCCCAGCACCATTCCGATCCCGATGCCGAGGCTGAAGTTGAGGAAGACCAGGGGCGCGCCCGGCGTGAGCCCCAGCGCGCGCCAGGCGTGCCAGGCCGAGAGATTGGCGTCGTTTTCCACAAGGACCGGCCAGCCCAGCGCCCCGGTCAGTTCGGCTTCCAGCGCGCGGCTGCGCATGGCGAGCGGCACGCTGGTGAGGGTGCGGTCACGGGGATTGACCGCCCCGAGGACGCTCACGACCGAGAGGTCCGCCTGCCCCTGCTCGCGCAGCCACCCGAGCAGCCGGGTGACGTTGCGTTCGGGATCGTTCGTCAAGTCCGTGTGGCTCATGCCGTGTTCGGCGTATCCCAGGCGGGTGCCAGACAGGTCGTAGCGGCCGGACGTGATGCTGGGCCCGCCGAGGTCCAGGGCGGTGACGGTGAACCGTTCGGGAACGCGTCGGACGCGAGCGGCGGGCCGACCACGTCCACCGGGAGGAGGGGTGTCCTCCAGGGTGACGAGTCCACACTTGAGGAGGTCCTCGACGGTGGCGATGACGGTGGGAATGCTGAGCCCGGTGTGCTGAGCAAGTTCAGGGCGGGTGCCGGGCGCCTGTTTCAGGGCCGCATAGACGCGTTCCCGGGCAAGTTTGGGTTCGGGTGGCCTTGTCATACACTCTCCGGCCTGGTCAGAGGCAGTGGTCGGCCGCTTGACAGCCTCGCCCCAATTTACTAGGGTGGATTTAATAAAGTCGAATTTAAAAAATCGCGGATGGGTCGTTTCCTCTTGCCCAGAGTCCCGCCCCTGGAGGTGTTCGCCGCATGAGCCCCACCCACTCCACTGACATCGACGCCCTGCTGGACCAACTCACCCTGGAGGAGCAGGTTATCCTCCTGGCCGGCGCGGACTTCTGGCGTACCCACGGCGTGGAGCGGCTCGGTATTCCGCCGCTCAAAGTCACCGACGGTCCGGCCGGAGCCCGCGGTGGGGGACCCCTCGTCGGCGGCAGACGCACGGCGGCTTTCCCCGTGGGTATTGCCCTGGGCAGCACCTGGAACGTCCCCCTTCTGCGCGAAGTCGGCGAACACCTCGCGCGTGAAGCGCGGGACAAGGGCGCGGGCGTCTTGCTCGCCCCCACCGTCAACCTGTTTCGCAGCACCCTGAACGGCCGCAATTTCGAGAGCTACAGCGAGGATCCCTTCCTGACGGGCAAACTCGGGGCGGCGTATATCGCGGGCCTGCAGTCCAGGGGTGTGGCCGCCACCGTCAAGCACTACGTCGGCAACGAGAGCGAGTACCAGCGCGGAACCATCAGCAGTGACATTCCGGAACGTGCCCTGCGGGAACTGTACCTGCTGCCGTTCGAACTGGCCGTCAAGGAAGGCGGCACCTGGGCCGTCATGAGCGCCTACAACAAGGTCAGCGGCACCTACAGCAGTGAGAACCGCCGGCTCCTCACCGACATCCTCCGGGGAGAATGGGGCTTTGACGGCCTGGTCATGAGCGACTGGGGCGGGACCCACTCCGCCGGTGAAAGCGTGCGCGCCGGGCTCGACCTCGAGATGCCCGGTCCGGCCCGGGCGCGCGCCTCGCTGCTGCGTGAAGCGCAAGAGGACGAAGCCACTCGCCTCGCCGTACGCGCCGCTGCCCGCAACGTCTTGCGGCTGATCGAGCGCACCGGCACCTTTGCCAACTCACCCGACGTGCGTGACGAGGCCGAGCGCGAGGAGGAGTACGCGGACACCCGCGCCCTGATCCGCCGCGCTGGAGCGGAGGGCACAGTCTTGCTCAAGAATGCCGGGTTGCTTCCCCTGCCCGCCAGTACCCGCGTCGCTGTGATCGGGCCGAATGCGAGCGTGGCGCAGGTCATGGGGGGTGGCAGCGCCCAGATGAACGCCCACCGGCGGGTCAGCCCCCTGGATGGCCTGCGCGAGGCGCTGGGCGGGGCCAATGTGACCCACGCCGTGGGGTGCGGTAACGACAGGTTTCTGCCCGCCCTCGGTACCAGGGTGCACATCGAATACCGCCGCCCCGGCCAGGACGAGGTCGTGGCCACCGAGGAGCGGGACGGAGCCGAGGTGATGTGGTTCGGCCTTCCCGAGGGTGTCCCGGGCGACTTCCTGGCGTCCCTGACCAGCACGGTCACGGTCACCGCTGCCGGTCTGTACGACCTGAGTCTCATCAGTGCCGGTCTGAGTCGTCTTCACCTGGACGGAAAGACGCTGATCGACAACTGGGATACCTTCGCGCCCGGCAGCACCTACTTCGGGTTTGGCAGCGACGAGGTGCGGGCGCGCACCTTCCTCACCGCCGGAGAGCATGTGGTCACCGCCGAATTTACGCCCAAGGCCGTCGAGAACGGCATCGCGGCGGTCAGCGCCCTGCGCATCGGTTTTCAGCAGCCCCTGCCGGAAGGCAGCATCGAGGAGGCCGCCGCCCTCGCAGCGGAGGCGGAGGTGGCCGTGGTCTGCATTGGAACGAACGGCGACTGGGAAACGGAGGGCGTCGACCGCTGGGGGCTGACCCTGCCCGGGCAGCAGGACGAACTCGTCCGGGCTGTGGCCCGGGCCAACCCCAACACGGTGGTGCTGCTCCAGACGGGTGGACCTGTCCTGATGCCCTGGCTGGGCGACGTGGCGGGGGTCTTGCAGGCCTGGTTTCCCGGCCAGGAGGCTGGACACGCCGTGGCGGACGTGCTGCTCGGACGTGCTGACCCCGGCGGGCGCCTGCCGCAGACCTTTCCAACCCGCCTGGAGGACGACCCGGTGCATCCCGGGACGCCGGACCGGCAGTACCCCGGCGAAAATGGCCACGTCGAGTATCAAGAAGGCCTGTACATCGGCTACCGACATGTAGACCGCCACGCCCTCACGCCCCTGTTTCCCTTCGGCTTCGGCCTGTCGTACACCACCTTTGCCCTCGGTGCCCCGCACCTCAGCGCCACCGTTCTTCAGCCGGGCGAGCCGCTTACCGTGACGGTGCCTGTGCGCAACGTGGGTGCGCGCTCCGGGCAGACAGTGGTGCAGCTGTATGTCCAGGACGTGGAAACGACCGCCGAGCGCCCGGAGAAGGAACTCAAGGCTTTCGCCAAGGCGGCCCTTGGACCTGGTGAGGCTGGGGAAGTCACCCTGACCATCGACATGCGCGCCTTCGCGTACTTTGATGATGCCCGCGCAGCCTGGGTGGCAGACGCAGGGGACTTCAACCTGTTGATCGGCCAGAGCAGCGCCGACCTGCCGGTTCGGACCACCGTTCACCTCGCCCGCGAGTGGTCGAACCCGCTCCATACCGCCTGACCCAGAGGCTGTGCTCCACCCCGGACGTGCCCAGCAGGGAGGGCACGTCCATTTGCTTTGGTGTTCCCCGGTCACCGGGGTTCGGCCGCTCTATCCGCCCAAACGGCATCTCTGATCGTCACGGAATGCGATCACGCCAGGGAGCTCCATATGGTCCCGGCGACGCCGGGACCATATGGAGCGATTGCCACAGCCTGGTTGTCTATGGGGGCAACGGTGCATGCGCCTCGGGTGGCGCTCTCAACTTGTAGAGACATCTTAGTCCACGGCAGTGTCGCCTGCATAGGGCAGTTGGGCGTGTGCCCAGCAGCTTCACGGCTGTTTGACGTCTCTGGCGCGTTTTTGGCAGTGCACGGGTTGCGGCGTTCATCTGCTCCCCCACAAATGGGTGAAGTTTGGGAATTCGCCGCTGAGGAGTTCTTATAATGGCCCCGTTCTCCCTCAGCCGTTTGCTTGAAGTGCGTTGACGTCTGCCTTGTCGGCAGCAGTTATGACGCCGCTTTCAGTTATGTGTACATGAATATTCAAGGGCGGATTTTGGAGAGCGTGTGCTGGCGCGGCTCGTTGGGTGTACCCCCATCCAGCGCTTTGCAAAAGTTTGACAGCGGTTTCAAACCCATGTACTCTTCATTCACGCACTTATGGAATCGACTGTGACACTCGCGCAAGTGGCACGTGCTGCCGGCGTTTCGGCCAGCACGGTCTCACGGATCCTGAACGGCACGGCTAAGGTCAGCGCCGAGAAGAGGGAAGCCGTGGAACGAACCCTGGCGCAGTTGAACTATCAGCCCAACGTGCTCGCTCGCAGCCTCGCGAGTGGCAAGACCATGAGCATCGGCGTCCTGACCCAGGACATCTCCAGTCCGTTTTATGGAGACGTGCTCCGCGGTATCGAGCGTGGCCTGACCAACAGCGGGTATCACCCGGTGGTGATCAGCGGTCACTGGCGCGCTCAGGAGGAAGTGGAAGCGATAGACTTTCTGGTTTCGCGCAAGGTGGACGCCATGATTGTGCTGGGGGGCGTCGCGCCCGACGAGCAGTTGCAGCAGGTGGCGTCGTATATGCCGCTGGTGGCGCTGGGCCGCAGTGTTCCCGGGTTGACCCAACAGTGCCTCCGTCTCGATAACTTTGCAGGTGGGTACCTCGCCACCAAGCACCTGATCGACCTGGGACACCGCACCATCGCCCACATCGCCGGAATGCCGACCCACCGCGACGCCCAGGACCGGCTGGCCGGATACCGCGCTGCACTGGAAGAAGCCCGGCTCACCTTCGACCCCGAACTGGTGCTGGAGGGCGACTTCCTGGAGCAGTCTGGCTTTCTCGCCGCGACGCGGCTCATCGACAGCCGCAAGATGTTCACCGGCGTTTTCGTGGCGAACGACCAGATGGCCTACGGCGCGCGGCTCGCCCTGTACCGGCGGGGGCTGAGGGTTCCGGAAGACATTTCCCTGGTGGCCTTCGACGACCTCCCCAGCTCGACCTTCACCACCCCGCCGCTCACGACGGTCCGGCAGCCCACCTTCGATATGGGCCTGGCCGCCGCCACTTGCCTGCTCCGGATGCTGCGCGGCGCTCCGTCCTGGCTGCCCCCCATGGGTCCTGAACTCGTCGTTCGGGAGTCCACCACCCGCAGGCGCGGCTGAGCCCTCGCCTCATTTCTTAAAGCAGTCTTCTTTCTGATTTGCACTGTATGTGCAAGCGCTTTCAAGCACGGTTGTTCACTTTCCCTGGAGGATTGTATGAAAAAGACCCTGACTGCCCTGACCCTCGCCCTCATCGCCAGTGTCGCCAGCGCCCAGAAAAAGACCATTACGGTCAGCGTGTTTCCGGACCTCGATACGGTGGTCAAGGCCGCCATCCCGGGCTTCCAGAAGACCCACCCTGACATCGACATCAAGGTCGTGTCGCTCGCCTACGCCGACCACCACAACGCCCTGACCACCGCCCTGTCCACCGGCAGCGGTGCGGGTGACGTCGTGGCCGTGGACTTCGGCTACGTCGCCCGTTTCGCCGAGGGTGGCGGCCTGGAAGACCTCAACAAGGCCCCCTACAACGCGGGCAGCCTCAAGGGCCGCTTCGTCAGCTACACCTTCCCCCAGGCCACCTTCGGCGGCCGCCTGGTGGCCATGCCCACCGACATCGGCCCAGGCACCATGGTCTACCGCACCGACCTGCTCGCCAAGGCCGGCGTCAAACCCGCTGACCTCAACCGCAGCTGGGACGCCTACATCGCAAACGGCAAGAAGGTCGTGGCCGCCAACCCCGGCACCTTTCTGATTCCCGACGCCTCCGAAGTCGCGCAGATCTACAGCCGCACCAACATCCCCGCAGGCCAGGGCCTGTACTTCGACGCCAAGAACAACGTGCTGGTGTCGCCGACCAACCCCCGCTTCATGAACGCCTGCACGCTGGCCAAGAGCGTGCGCGACAACAAGCTCGACGCCCGCGCAGGCGGCGCGTTCAGCCCCGAGTGGACCACGGCCTTCCAGAAGGGCAACCTGGCCACCGAGTTCTCGGGTGCGTGGCTCGTCGGGCACATGCAGAACTGGCTGGCCAAGGACTTCGCCGGCAAGTGGAACGCGCAGCAGCTGCCGGGCAACACCTTTGCGTCGTGGGGCGGCTCGTTCTACGCCATTCCCACCCAGAGCAAGAACAAGGGCGACGCCTGGGAATTCATCAAGTACCTGACCACCAACCGCGACCAGCAGGTCCTGGCGTTCAAGACCACCGGCGCGTTCCCCGCGCTGACGGCGGCGAACAACGCCCCCCTGTTCAACGAGGGCGTGCCCTACCTGGCAAACCAGAAGGCCCGGACGCTGTGGCGCACGGCGGCCACCCGCATCAAGCCCATCGACGTCAACCGCCTCGACCCCGTGGCCGACGAAATCTTCCTCGCCGAACTGGGCAACGTCCTGGACGGCTCCAAGACCTGCCAGCAGGCCCTGACCGACGCCAAGGGCCTCATCGAGCGCCGCGCTCGCCGCTAAGTTCAGCCACACCTGCCCGGGACGACACCTGGGCAGGTGTTTGAGGAGTGACCCGTGCAAGCCCGTTCTTACTCTGCCCGCGCCGCTGTGGAACGCCCGTCCCTTCAAACCCGCTGGAACATTTTTCAGCGGCGTGCGGCGCCCTACTTTTTTATCAGCCCCTTCTTCATCCTCTTCCTCGTCTTCGGGCTGTTTCCCATTGTGTTTCTCGCGTACCTCTCCTTTCAGGAGTGGACGCCGTCGGCCGGTCTCGGCACGATGAAATTTGTGGGCTGGCGCAACTACACCGACAACCTGACCGATCCTGCGTTCTGGTCGTCGCTGCGCAACACCGTTTCGCTTGCGCTGCTCGCCGGCCTGCCACAACACCTGATCGCCATTCCACTGGCCTTTGCCATCAACATGGGTCTGCGCAAGCTGCAGGGTCCGCTCACCGCCGTGTATTTCGTGCCGTACATCACTTCGGTGGTGGCGATCTCGGTCACGTTCTTCACGCTGTTCAGCTGGCAGTACGGCGTGGTCAACGCGGGCCTTACCGCCCTGCACCACCTGCCCCTGATCGGCGGCCTGTTTCCCGCTGAGAACATCAACTGGCTGGGCGAGCGGGCCTTTATCCAGCCCGCCATCGCGATGGTCGTCGTGTGGCGCTTTACCGGCTGGAACGTCGTGCTGTACCTCGCCGGGCTGCAGTCGATCTCGCGCGACCTGTACGAGGCAGCCTCGGTAGACGGCGCCACCCGGCTGCAGCAGTTCCGCTTCATCACCCTGCCGCTGCTGCGCCCCATGATGTTCCTCGCCATTACCCTGACCATCATCGGCAACCTCCAGCTGTTCGAGGAACCCTTCATTCTGACCAACGGCACGGGCGGCGCGGGCCAGCAGGGCACCACGGCCGTGATGTACATGCTGCGCACCTACCAGAACTACGGTGAGGCGGGCATCGCCGCCGCAATGGGCTGGCTGCTGTTCGTGGTCATCATGGTGCTGACCTTTATCAACAACCGCGTCTTCGGGCGTGAAGGCGTCGCCGGGAAGGACAACTGAGATGACGATCACTGCTCCCGGCCCAGCTCCCTCAGGCGGACGTCGCCGCGGCATTTCCCTGGGCCGCCTGGGAACGTACCTGCTGCTGGGCCTGTTCGCTCTGCTGACGCTCGCGCCCTTTTACTTCATGTTTGTGTTCGCCACGCACGACCGCGCCGAGATCTTCCAGCTGCCGCCGCCCATGTGGTTCGGAGACGACACCACCCGGAACTACCAAAATCTGCTGGAGCGCGTGCCCTTCTGGCGCAGCCTGTGGAACAGCGCGTATCTCGCCGTTGTATCGACCGCGACGACCCTGTTCTTCTGCTCGCTGGCGGGCTTCGCCTTCGCGATGTACTCCTTCAAGGGCCGCGAGTTCCTGTTCAACATCGTGCTCGTCACCATGCTGATCCCCACGGCCCTGAACCTGGTTCCCTACGCGCTGATCATGCAGGGCCTGGGCTGGATCGACAAACCCCGCGCGCTGTGGGTGCCTGGCATGGCCGGAGCCCTGGGCATCTTCATGATGCGGCAGTACATCGGCTCGGCCATTCCGCGCGAACTGATGGAAGCCGCCCGCATCGACGGCGAGACCGAGTTCGGCATCTACCGCCGCATCATCATGCCGCTGAGCACGCCGGTGTTGGGCACCCTGGGTCTGATCACCTTCATCGGGTCCTGGAACAGCTTCGTCGCCCCGCTGATCATCTTCCGCTCCACCGAGACGCAGACCGCGCCCCTGCTGCTGCGCAGCCTGCAGGCCGTCGCCAACACCGACTGGGGTGCCCTGATGGTGGGCGTGGTGCTGACGGTGCTCCCGCTGCTGGTGGTCTTTATCTTCGCGTCGCGGCAGCTGATTGACGGCCTGACGGCCGGATCGACGAAGGGCTGAGATGCGGCGGCGGCTCCTGATCTCCTGCGGTCTGTCGGCCCTGGCGCTCACGGGTGCCGCCGCTGCCCCCGCCACCCTGACTCTGGGAACGTCGGGTACGCCCATCCCGCCCCTGGCCATCAGCGGCTTCAACTTCAGCTGGCAGATGCCCCTGGTCGAGGCCATCGACGCGGTGAAATCGGTGGCCCCCACCTCGCTGCGGTACCCCGGTGGAAACGTGGGCGACGAGAACGACCTGGCCCGTCAGGGCCTGGAGTACTTCAAGTCCAGCCTGGCCGTGACGGGCAAAGGGACGGCGGGCATCGTCCAGACCCGCGTCTTCGCCACCCGCACGGACGCCCGCAACAAGCCCGAAGACGCCGCGCAGGCGGCGAGAGAAGCCCGCGACATCGGCCTGAACGTGGCGTACTGGGAAATCGGAAATGAGCCGGACCTCTACGCCACCAACCGGGGCGATCCTTCCTGGACGCCCGAGAAGTACTGCCAGACCTTCCGCGCCCAGCGGGAAGCGATTCTCAAAGTCGATCCCAGCGCCCGCTTCGCCGGTCCGGCCGTGTCCAAAGGCGCGGGACCGGCCATGACCTACCTTCAGGGGTTCGTGAAGAGCTGCGGCGACGTGGTGGACCTGCTGACCTGGCACGAGTACCCGACGGACGGCACGGCGACCGACGAGGCGGCCCTCGCCACCGCTGCCGAGGTGACCGGGCACGTCCAGGCCGTGCGGGACCTGTGGAGCGATCCCGCGCGCAACCCCCTGGGCCATGCGCGTCAGGTCGAGCTGGGGGTCACCGAGTTCAGCCTCTCCTGGAAATCGGGGCGGGCGCGTCACCTGGCCGATCAGGTCAACGCCCTGTGGACGGCCGAGACCTCGCTGCGCCTGGCCGAAGCGGGTGTGCAGCTCTCCAGCTACTTCGCCATCATCGCCGCGGGCAGCCACGGCCTGGTGGACCGGGCGGGCGTGCCGCGTCCCACCCTGTACGCGTTTCAGCAGCTTCGCCACTTCCGGGGCACCGCGCTGCCCGTTCAGAGCAGCGACGCCGCGCTGTGGGCCCATGCGGCGCAGGAGGGCGCGCTGCTGACCCTCCTCGTCACGAACACGGCCACCGCTCCGCGAACGCTCGCCACCACCCTGCCTGGCCTGACCTTGATCGGTGCCAAAACCTTTACCGAAAAGACGGTGCAGGACGAGGCGGACCTCATCCGGCAAAGACTCGGCCCCGCTGTAGACCTTCCGGGACGTTCCATGACGCGCCTCGTCTACAAGCGCCTGCCGTAAGCACCTCCCGTCATCCCCTTCCATATCCCAGTGAGGACTGAACCACCATGACCCTGACCCGCAAGGACTTTCCCGACCACTTCATCTTCGGCGTCGCCACATCCTCGTACCAGATCGAGGGGGCCGCGCATGAGGGCGGCCGCGGCCCCTCGATCTGGGACACCTTCTGCCGCGAACCCGGCCGCATCCTGGACGGCAGCAATGGCGACGTGGCCTGCGACCACTACCACCGCTGGCCCGCGGACCTCGACCTGATTCGCGGCCTGGGTGCGCAGGCCTACCGCTTCTCGATTGCCTGGCCGCGCATTCAGCCGGACGGCAAGGGGGCCATCAACCCTGCGGGGCTCGACTTCTACGAGCGCCTGGTGGACGGCATGCTGGAGCGCGGGCTGCAGCCCTACGCCACCCTGTACCACTGGGACCTGCCGCAGACCCTGCAGGATGTGGGCGGCTGGGCCAACCGCGACACCGCCTACCGCTTCGCGGAGTACGCCCGTGTGGTGGCTGAGCGCCTCGGCGAGCGCGTCAAGAGCTACGCCACCCTCAACGAGCCGTGGTGCAGCTCGCTGCTGAGCTACGAGATCGGGGAGCACGCACCCGGGCTGCGTGACCGCCGGCTGGCCCTCGCCGCCGCGCACCACCTGATGCTCGGCCACGGAGAGGCCATCGCGGCCATGCGGGACGTCGTGCCGAGCACGGGTCTGGGCATCGTGCTCAACCTTCAGCCCGCCTACCCCGCCTCGGACCGCCCCGAGGACGTGGCGGCCGCCCGCTTCGCAGACGGGTACTTCAACCGCTGGTTCCTCGATCCCATTTTCCGCGCCGAGTACCCGGCCGATATGTGGGAGGCGTACGGCGAAAACGTTCCGGAGGTGCAGGACGGCGATCTGGCCCGCATCGCGCAGCCCATCGATTTCCTCGGCGTGAACTACTACAGCCGCAGCGTAAACGGGGCGTCCGGCAACGTGAAACCCGCCGAGTCCAGCTACACCCACATGGGCTGGGAAGTGTACCCGCAGGGACTGACCGACCTGCTTGTGCGGCTGAAAGACGACTACACGCTGCCGCCCATCTACATCACCGAGAACGGCGCCGCGTACCCGGACCGCCTCTCGGGCCAGGAGGTCCATGACCCCGAGCGCGTCCGGTACTTCCAGCAGCATCTCGGGGCAGTGGCCGAGGCCGTGCGCCAGGGCGTGTCTGTCGACGGGTACTTTGCCTGGAGCCTGATGGACAACTTCGAATGGGCCCACGGCTACGACAAGCGCTTCGGCCTGGTGTACGTGGACTACGCCACCCAGCAGCGCACCCTCAAAGACAGCGCCCGCTGGTATCAGGGCCTGCTGACCGGTCAGCCCGAGGGCCAGCTCGTCAGCGGCGACGACTGACCGCCCCCTTGCCGGGCCTGTGCTGGAGCGCCGTTGCGGCGCGGCCCAGCCGCAGGCCCGGTTTTCCGTTGTCCCCGCCCGTCACCACCTGAGAGGAGCGTTCCCTTTGCGAACTTTGTTGCTCACCGCCCTGCTGCTCAGCACCGCGCCCCGTGCCCTTGCCCAGTCCGCGCCGTACCTCAACCCCGCCCTGCCGGTGGAGGACCGGGTAGAGGACCTGCTGGGCCGCATGACCCTGCCAGAGAAAGTCGGGCAGCTCACGCAGATTGACGTGCTTCGCCTGATGGGGCAAGACGAATGGGACCGCGGGCCCCTCAACCCCACCTGGATGGAAAAGATTCTGGCCGATCAACACGTCGGCTCGCTGCTGAGCAGTGGCGGCGCCGCGCCCGTGCCCAATACGCCGGAGACGTGGGTGCAGGTGACGAACGACCTGCAGCGCTACGCCATTGAGCATTCTCGGCTGAAGATTCCCATCCTGTATGGGATCGACGCCGTACACGGCCACAACAGCGTCCTGAACGCCACCATGTTCCCCCACAACCTGGGGTTGGGCGCGACCTTCGACCCGGAGCTCACCCGGCGCATCGGGGAAGTGACTGCCCGCGCCCTGCGCGCCACGGGCATCACCTGGAATTTCGCTCCGGACGCCGATATGGGCCGTGACCCCCGCTGGGGGCGGTTCTACGAGACGTGGGGCGAGGACCCCCTGCTCGCCGGGGAAATGGTGGCCGCCAGCGTTCGCGGCCAGCAGGGCGACGCGCTCGGGCCCAATTCGGTGGCCACCACCCTCAAGCACTTTACGGGGTACGGCGCGCCGATCGGGGGCAAGGACCGCGCCGACGCGCGCATCTCAAACGCCGAACTGCGCGAGATACACCTGCCCTCCTTCCAGGCTGGCCTGACGGCCGGGGCCGCCACGGTGATGGTCAACAGCGGCTCGGTAAACGGAGTGCCCGCCCACGCCTCCGCACCGCTCCTGACCCAGATTCTCCGCAAGGAACTCGGCTTTGGCGGCGTGACCATCTCCGACTGGGAGGACATCAAGCGCCTCCAGACCGTCCACAAGTACGTCCCCACCTACCGTGAGGCCGTGCATCAGGCAATCAACGCCGGGGTAGACGTGTCGATGGTGCCCCACGACGCTGAGGGTTTCACGGGTGCGGTGCTGGACCTCGTCCAGGCCGGGGAGATCTCCGAGGCGCGCGTCAACGAGGCCGCTGGACACGTCCTGGCGCTGAAGTTCCGCCTGGGTCTGTTTGAGAAGCCCTACGCGGACCCGGCGGGGGCAACCCCGGCCGTGAAGGCTGGACAGGACCTCGCCCTGCGCGCGGCCCGCGAGTCCATCACGCTGCTCGCCACCAACGGCCGGACCCTTCCCCTCGGCGGATCAGCGAAAAACGTGCTGGTGGTCGGAGAGCGCGCGCGCGATCCCCGCTCGCAACTGGGCGGCTGGACCATCGGCTGGCAGGGGCTGCCCGCCAGCGAGGACACCCGCGCCGTGACCGTGCTGGACGGCATGAAACAGGTTGTTCCCAGGGGAAGCCGCCTGAGCTACAGTTCTGCCGTTCCCTCCAAGCCCTCGGCGGACGTCATCGTCGTGACCGTGGGTGAGCCGCCCCACGCCGAGGGCGAGGCCGACAATCCCAAACTGGCCCTGCCCGAGGGGGATCTGGCCCTGCTGCGGGACGCCGTGGCGACGGGTAAGCCCGTGGTGGCCGTCTTGCTCGCGGCCCGTCCCCTGATCCTGCCGGAGGAGGTACGCAGCCGGCTGGCCGCGCTGGTCATGGCGTACCTGCCGGGCAGCGAAGGTGGACGCGCGGTCGCCGACGTGTTGTACGGCAACACCAACCCCAGTGGCCGTCTGCCCTTTACGTGGCCGAAGACCCTGGCGCAGGTGCCTGGTTCCTACGACGCTCCCTCTGCGGCCGGCGCCCCGCTTTACCCCTTCGGCCATGGCCTGAGCTACACCACCTTCGCCTACAGCGGGCTGACCTTCGCGGACGGCCGCATCACGGTGAAGGTCAGCAACACCGGGAAGGTCCCGGGCGCCCACACGGTGCTCGCCTTCGCCCGCGCCACCGGGGCGACCACCCCACCGAAACTGGCCGCCTTCGCCCGCACCGTCCTTCAGCCGGGCGAGACCCGCACGGTCACGCTCACCGTTCCCGCGGGCCGCTTCCCGGCTGGTGCCGAAGTTCAGGTTGGCAACCAGCGGGTCACCGGCGGTTCCTGAGCAGCAGGGCCAGGGGAGGGGGTGGCCGGGGCAGCGTGGGCCCCGCTTCCCCTCCCCCTGGCCTGAACAGGTAAAGGCATGACGACGCTCAAACCCGTTCCGCCGCTGACCCGGACCCGGCCCAAGAAGGGCCTGGGCCGGGCGGCATGGTCGCCCTATTTCTTCGTTGGGCCTTTTTTTGCCCTCCTGTTGTCCTTCGGGCTGTTTCCGCTGCTGTTCTCGCTCTACATCGCTTTTTGCGAGTGGAACCCGGCGTCCGGCCTGGGGTACATCCGCTGGGACGGCCTGTGGGCCTTTCACAACGTCCTGACCGACCCTTTCTTCTGGCCCGCGCTGTGGCGCTCGCTGAGTACGGGGCTGGCTGCCGCGGTGCCCCAGCACCTGCTGGCGCTGCCCCTGGCCTTCGGGATTCACCTGGCGTTCAAGCGGTGGCAGGGCCTGCTGGGTCCACTGCTGTTTCTGCCCTACATCACCTCACCCCTGGCGGCGGGCGGCGCGCTCGGCCTCGCCTTCCTGCTGATCTGGGGCCCTGTGGACGCTCTGCTGGACCTGCTGCGGAGCGTTCCGTTCCTGCGTGCCCTGCTGCCGGGTGAGGACAGTGGCGTGCCCTTCGGGGCCTTCCAGGCCTTGTGGAGTGGCCTGGGCTGGAACGTGCTGCTGTACCTGATGGCGCTGGGTACCATTCCCCGCAGCCTGTACGAGGCGGCGCAGGTGGACGGCGCGAACCTCTGGCGGCAGTTCCGCTTTATCGCCCTGCCCCTCTTGCGGCCGATGATCTTCGTGGCGTTCACCATGAGTTTCCTGGCCGGGGTGCAGTCCAACACCCTGCCAACGGGCTTTTCAGACATCCGCTCCACGAACGTGCCCGCCTACGCCTTTCACACCGCCTTCTTCGACATGGATTTCGGCCTGGCCTCGGCGCAGACGTGGGTCCTGTTCGCGGCCATGCTGCTGGTGGTGCTGCTGGCGTACTTCTGGGTGGGGCGCAACTTCACGTCCCTGGACGTCTCGGCCCAGGGGGAGCGGGACGACGGCCCGCTGCATCTGGGAACGCCCGCCCTGGTGGTCCTGAAGCTGGTGCTGGTGCTGGCGGTGGCCCTCGCGGCGCTGCCCATCCTGGCGGTTGTACTGAACGCCACGCGCACGGCGGGTTCTCCGCCCCTCGCCGTCGGGCAGGAACTGGGAGCGAATTACCGGGACCTGCTGGAGCGGGTGCCGGAGTTCTGGCGCACCGTCTGGAACAGCACCTACATCAGTCTGCTCGCGGGGCTGGGAGCGCTGGTCACTTCCGGCCTGGCGGGATACGCCTTTGCGCTGCTGGATTTTCGGTACCGCCGCCCGCTCTACCTGAGCGTGCTGGGGATCATGCTGTTTCCGTCCCTGCTCAACCTGATTCCCACCGCCATGATCGCCACGGTGTTCGGCTGGGTCGATCAGGCCCGCGCCATCTGGCTGCCCGCCGCCGCCAATGCCTTCGGGGTGTTTCTGGTCACCCAGTACATGAGGGGCGCGGTGCCTAAAAGTGTTGTGGAAGCGGCGCGCATCGACGGTGCGGGCGACGCGCTGATCTTCCGGCGGATGGCCCTGCCGCTGACCCTGCCTGTCCTCGTCACCACTGGCCTGATCACCTTTATCGCCACGTGGAACAACACCATGAGCGCCCTGGCGGTGCTGCGCACTCCAGAAACGCAGTCGGTGTTGCAGGCGCTGAGCACGGTGGTGCGTGCGGACGGCAGCGGCCAGAACGCCTTCCTGTTTGGGGTGGCGGTGGCGACCCTGCCCACCCTGGCGGTGTACGCCCTGACGGCCCGGTTCCTCACGCGGGCGCTGAACCTGACCGCGGCGGCTCCACCCGCGATCGTCCGCCTGGACGTGCGGCCGCAGGAGGACCGGGCGGCGTCCCGCAAGGGCGTCCTGGCAGGGGCCGACGGCGTCCGGGCCCTGGCCTGCCTGATGGTCATCATGCACCACCTCTGGCAACGCCTGGACGGCCAGGCGCAACCGCCCGCCCTGCGTGAGCTGCAGGCGTTCATGATGACGGGGCAGGTGGGCGTGAGCGCCTTTTTCGTTCTGTCCGGTCTGCTGTTGTCGCTGCCCTTCTGGCGGCGTTACCTGGCGGGACAGGCCCCGCCGGGGCTGCGCGACTACGTCCGGCGACGCGCGGTGCGCATCATGCCGGGGTTCTACGCCGCCCTCGCGGTGAGTTTCCTGTTCTCGCTGGCCCTGGTCCCCGACGCCTTCATGCCCTGGGTGCGGCTGGTCAGCGCCGCCACCTTCACGTCGTCCTTCCACCCGGTGACCTTCTTTCCCACCGATCTCAACGGTCCCCTGTGGAGCATCGGTTTTGAAGTGGTGTGCTACCTCCTGATGCCCCTGTGCATGCTGGGCCTGTTCGCCCTCTTTCCGCGCCGCCGCCTGGGGGTGGCCCTGGCGTACTGGGGCGGGGTGTTCATCGTGACCCTGCTGGCCCACCGCTGGATCCTGGGGCACCTGGTGCCGGGCGACGTGGGGCGCGGTTGGTCCTACGGTCTGATCGGGGGCGCGAAGTTCTGGATGCCGCACTACAACCCCATCGGCCTGTACGGGCACTACATTCTGGGGATCTTCGCAGCGGGCGTGATCGCCGCTGGTCAGCAGCGGCGGTGGGTGAGGGGCTGGGGCTTCGACGCGCTGGCGGGCCTGGCCCTCGCGTCCATGCTCGGGCTGCTCTGGATCTGGCGGGCTGCCCCCGAGTTCTCGCACAGCGTTGGGTCACAGCCCTACTTCTTCCCGACGTTTCCGCTGACCATCGCGGTGATGCTGGCCACGCTGCCGTTCTCGCGCCGGCTGGCCGCGGGGCTGGACAACCCCTTTTTCCGCTTCACCGCCCGGGTTTCCTTCGGGCTGTACATCTGGCATTACCTGATTCTGGAACTGATCCGCACCCTGCATAACCCCTCGTTCGTGTACGGCGGCATCGGTTCGTTCTCCGAGTGGCTCGTGACCTCGGGCGCCGCCCTGCTCCTGGCCTACGGTGCGGCGGCCCTGTCCTACCGGCACATTGAGGAACCCTTTTTGCGTGGGGGACCGGCAGAACGCCCCGCGCCCGCGGTTTCCGGGGAAGGGGCAGATACCGCCCCGGGGGACCAGATGATGGTGGCTGGAGCGGGTCTGCCTTCCCCAGCGATCCGCCGCTGGCAGACCCTGCGTCAGGAGTTGAATCCGGCCCATGACGTCGCCCCGCCGGAGCCCCGGGTGATCGCTCTGCGCTGGGGAGTCCGCCTGCTGCCGTGGGTGCTGGGCGGTGTGCTCGCCTGGGTCCTGCTGGCTCCGTCGCGGGTGGACGGCGCGGAGCTGAACAACTGGATCGCAACCGTGACGCGTAACCCGGAGGCGGTGGCCGTCACGTCGCACGATGGAGCAAACCTGTACCGGTACGAGTACACGGTCCTGGGCACGACCTCGCTGTTCTGGCGCAGTCCACAGGACTGGTGGCTCCGGATCGAGTCACCCCGTTTCGGCCTCAACGACCTGGTGCCCGAACGTGAAGCGCTGACCGTGCAGGGCGAGCGGGAAGTGTACCGCGTCACAGGCGGCCCGCTCCGGGACCACTACCTCTTGCAGACTCCCCTGGAAATTGACGTCTACAGCTCCAGGTACTACCTGCAGCACCGCGCCCAGTAGCCGAACTGGCCGGGTGAGGGGCAGGGAGGCGCGCCGCCTCCCTGCCCCTCGCATTGGGCTTCAGCTGTGTAGCCTCCGGATCAGCAGGGCCAGGCGAATCTGCACCGCGTGGTCGAAGGTCCGGGGGTTCAGGCCCGTCATGGAGGTGATCTTGTCCAGGCGGTAGTTCAGGGTGTTGCGGTGCAGGCCGAGCTGCCGCGCCGCCGCGATGGGATGGCAGTCTGAGGTAAAAAAGGCTTCCAGGGTCTCCAGCAGTTCCGGTTCCTCGTCCAGGGGGCTGAGCAGGTGCCCGGCCAGACTGAGTTTCGTGGGCTCGTCGTCCAGGCCGACGAAGGCCGCCACCCCCAGCGCGTCGAGGGTATGGCTGCGGTTCTCGCGGCTCAGGCGGGTGCCCAGCGACAGGGCGGTGCGGGCATCCTGGTAGGAGCGCGCCAGGCCGTCCAGCCCGCGGTGGTATCGCCCGATGCCCATGCCGAGTGGGGTGCCCAGGTCTGCCTGGAGCCGGTCGAGCAGCGCGTTTCCGGCCCGCTTGAGGGCGGCAAGGTTGGCCCATGACGGCCCCACGGGAGCAGCGTCGCCCGGTTCCTCGGCCCAGCGGCCCAGGTTCTTGGTGTCGCTGGCCTTGAGGACCGCCACCTCGCCGCCCCCGATGTAGGCGCAGATCGTGTCGTTGGGCAGGTGAAAGAAATTCACCACGCTGCCCACCACGAGTTGCGCCCGCTGCTGCACGCGCTCCGGATCGTGTCCCGGCCCCAGCAGGTAGGCGGAGGCATCGATCAGGATCACCGCGCGCGGCGGTCCGAGGTCCATACCCAGAATGCGGGCCTGACGCAGCAGCGTTTCCTCGTCGAGAACAAGGCCGCGCAGCAGGTCGTGGATAAAGGTGTTTTTCAGCTCCTGGCCGTGTGGCAGCCGGTCCACCATCAGCGCCTGCCCCAGCACCAGCTCCACCACCCCGCGCGCCAGCTGGGGCGAGAGGGTTCCCCCCTCGGGCGGCAGGATCAGCACCTGGTTCTCGTGTCGCCCCAGTTGAAAGGGGACGCGCAGCGCGTCACCGGGCAGGGTGAGGCTGGCAACGCTCTGCCCATACCACTCGGCGCGGCTGGACGCCACCACCCGGCCCTCGGGACCGACGACCACCGTGGCCGCCGAGAGCAGCTCCGCGGTGCGCTGGCTGACGAGTTGCGTGACCCGCTCGGAGCGGGAATCTGTAGACGCCAAAAGCTTCTCCCCGGGCAAGATAAGGACGCAGCCCGGAGAAGAGTGCGGGAATAGGTACGGTCAACTTGGCCGTACCGGAGGCCAGCTCTTGTTCAAGTTAAAAACGCTTTTATCTTCTCTTCACACGAAGTTGGACCAAATACTGCTTTTGGTTACTTTCCTGCGTCAAGTAACTCGTCCAGCGTCACGCCTGCCAGCGAGGACCGGACGAAATGCGCGTCTCCCAGCCGTCCCGCTTCCCCCAGCCCCAGCACCCGGAAACCGCCCGCCCGGGCCGCACGCACCCCCGCGCCCGAGTCTTCCAGCACCAGGCAGCGCGCCGGGTGCAGTCCCAGCCGGCCTGCCACCCACAGAAATACGTCGGGAGCAGGCTTGGCGTTGACCACGCTGCCGCCGTCGGCAAAGGCGGTGAAGAGGTGCAGCACCCCCAGCCGCTCGCAGACCTGCCGGGCATTGCGGCTGGACGAAGCCAGGCCCAGCGGGACCCGCCGCGCGTGCGCCTCGCGCAGCACCTCGCCCACGCCGGGCAGTAGGTCAGCGGGGCCCAGCCCCTCCAGCCCCTCCAGGAAATAGCCGTTCTTGCGCCGCAGCAGGGCCTCACGCTGTTCGGGGGCAGCGGGTTTGCCGCCCAGCCATACCTCCAGCGCCTCTTCCCGGGTGCGGCCCAGCAGGGCTTCGTTCGCCTCCCGGGAGAAGGGGTGGCCCTCCTCGTCGGCGAGGCGCTGCCACGACCGGTAATGCAGCTCGACGGTATCGGCCACCACACCGTCCATGTCGAAGATCAGGCCCTCAATTTTGACGGGTGCCCTCGCTCCAGGCTCTGGCACCTCAGCCCTGCTCCAGGGTTGCCCGCAGGCCCGCGTGGTCCGAGGCGCGCAGCGGGCCCTCGCTCGCGGCCAGCACAGTCCCGATTGCACTCATCCGCACGCCGCGCGTCCACACGTAATCGATGCGGATACTCGGCTCCTGCGCCTCGGCAAAGGTAAAGCCGTCCTCTTCCGGGTGCAGGGCCTCCCAGGCGTCCACCCATCCGGCCTCACGGAAGCGGCCCAGGCAGGGGTTGTCAGGCTGCATGTTGAAGTCGCCGGCAAGGACGGCCGCCGGTCCCGCGTGGCCCTCCAGCACCGACAGGGCCTCCTGGACGTTGCCCTCCTGCTGCTCCCCCACCCACGAGAAATGGGCGTTAAACACGTCCAGCGGTCCAGCGGCCGTCTGAAAGCGGCCGTGCAGCAGCATCCGGCGGCCGGTGTCCTCCAGGTTGGGCAGCAGGCTGAGCTCGTAGGGCTGGACCTCGGGCAAGTCGCCGCGGGTCAGGAACGCGGGTCCGTCCTGCCGTCCGTCGGCGTGCGTCTGCGCAGCCACGAACATGGCCTGATACCCGGGCAGGCGCGAGGCGAGTTGCGTGGCTTGGTCCACGGGGTCCTGCCTGGGATGCAGCGATACCGCCTGCAGCACCACGATGTCGGGTTGCGCCTCACGGACGGCGCGTTCGATGAGTTCGCGGCGTTTCTCCCAGGTTCCGTGTTTGTCGGCGTAGCTCTGGATGTTCATGGTCAGCAGGGTGGTCACGATGGGTTCCTTTCAGGGGGGGCGGCGTGGGCCGTGGCCCCGATTACCTCGCGGAAAAAGTCGGTCAGGCGGGCGACGTGGTGGTCGAAAGTGAAGAGTTCCCGCTTCGCCCACACGTTCTCACGCAGGGCCGAGAGCCGTTCGCGGTCCTGCAACTGCGCGCCCAGGTCCGTCATATCGCGGAAGAACAGGCCCAGGTCCAGCTCACGGGCGAGCGTTTGCGTGGCGACGATGTGCCCGGTGTTGTCGCCCTGCAGCATGGGCAGCCCCGCCGCGGCCAGCGTCGCCATCCGCGCCGGGATGTTGAGGTCGTCCCAGTTGGCCCGGCGCAGTTCGCCGCCGTTCTCCGAGCGGAAGAAGTGCAGCCAGCCCGCGTCGTAACGCGAGAACTCGCGCACCCAGTCCTCCTGGTTCACGTTGGAATGCAGGTGCAGGAAGCGGCCCGCCAGCCCCCTCGTGCGTTCGATCCAGCCCTTCCACTGCCCGTGGGTAAATTCCCCGTAGAAGTGCAGGTGGACGCCCTGCGCGGCGAGGTCCGCCACCGTTTCCGGGTGCAGCCCGATGGGACGGCCTGGCACGACGGTGTGAATCTCACCGTCTGCGCCAGACAGCCGGGGAGAGCGCTCGCCCGCCACGCCCTCGCGCTTGGGCAGGTCGCCGTCCAGAACCAGGGTGGGCCGCCCGTCCCGCAGTTCGGGCGCCAGCGTCTCGAACCACGCGCCCATCTCGGGGCTGGAGTAGATGCGCCCGTCCGCGCGGCGGTACAGTTCCAGCAGTTCCCGCCAGGTGCCCTTTTCCAGGCAGATAAACGGGCCTTCCTTGAAGTGCCACACAAAGGGCACCCCGGGATTTCCAGTCAGCACCTCATGCGCGAAGGGCACCGCCTGCCAGTTGAGCAGGCCGTAGATCACGTCGGGTTGGAGTTCCCGCACGGCGGCCTGCCAGTTCTCGCGCGGAAGGTCCGTCACGTGGCCGAAAGGAAGCGGGCCCACCCAGTTGTACCAGTAGGGCTCGTCCATCCACAGGCCGTAGAGTTTGTGCCCGGCTTCGGAAAGCGCCAGCATCCGCTCGGGGTTGTAGGCCAGTTCGCCCACAAGCAGGATCTTCAGGCCGCCGGGTGCGGGGGGCCTGGGGGGGCGCACGCGGTACTTGCGGTAGCGTTCCAGTTCATCGATGTGGTGGCCCACCGTCGTGTGAAAGCGCAGCGGTTCCTGCACCCCGTAGTAGACGCGGTAGGTGTTGATCCCGCCCACCGGTTCGCGCACGATCTTGTGCCGCTGGTGGGGGTGGTCCACCCATTCGCAGGTGACTTGCCCGCTGCCCACCGCCGCGCCGTGCCGCGCCAGCGCGTCCCAGTACATCCGGCCCAGATCGTCGGTGGTCAGTTCGGAGCGCTCCAGCCAGCGGTCGCCGACGCGGCGGTGCAGCACCTGCACGAGTTGGAGAGGGTGGCCCTCCAGCTGCCCCGGAGCGGTGCGGTTGTAGTGGTGCCGCAGCCCCGAGTACGTCAGCGCCGCCTCTGGGTGTGTGCCCAGCAGGTCCACCAGGCTCTGCAGGTGGTCCCGGTAATACACGTCGTCCGACGGCAGGTAGGCCACCAGGGGTGCGCGGGCGAAACTCAGGGCGTGGTTGAGGGCCGCCCCCAGTCCGGCGTTGTGGGGAAGGCGGTGGTACGAGACGCGGGGGTCCGCAAGAAAGGGCTGCACCGCCGCTCGCGTCTCGTCCGGCGAGCCGTCGTCCACCACGATGAGTTCCCAGTCCTGCAGACGCTGGGCGAGCAGGCTTTCTACCGCGCGGGGCAGAAAGTGCGCCTGCTTGAACGTCGGCATCAGCACCGAAACGCGGGGATGGGAAGGAGAGGAAGAGCTCACGCGAGTGGCTCTGCGCGGGGAGGCGAGAACGGGGGGAGACGTCTCTGGAACTTCAGATGCAGCATGGGGGCCTCAGGACATGAAAAAAGCGCTGAGCGCGTGGAGAAGAGCAGCGAAACGGGCAGGCAACTCGCACAGTGATAGCACTCACATATCTGAGAGATATTGAGAAAGCCCTGATCTTCAGTGTTGCCGGCAAAAAGAAGCCAGAAGGGACCTCAGGCAGCCAGAAGCCCCGGCGCGCGTGCCGGGGCTTCCAAAAGGTGGGGGATGGGGGTGGGACTTTACGAATTGCCCTGGCGGGGCTGCTCACCCAGGCCCGGCTGGCTTCCCTGCGGATCGTAGGTCATGCACTGGGCCGTCCCGCCCGACAGGCTGACCTGAATCTGGCCGGCGTGACACTCGCGGTTTTCGTTGTACCGGCAGTTCGTGGCGTCGCACGAACCGACCACGCTGGTTTCACCTTCGTTGCGCTGCGTCATGGTTGTTCCTCCTGGAAACGGGGGTGATCCTCGCATGGAGCGAGAACGGTAAGGGCCTAGGCCGTCACCGTAGTCCGAAAGGAAGCTGGTTTCAACGCAGCAAGCCGACTTCCTTACTTGGGTTTTGTGGGCAGCCTGGACGCCGCGGGCCCCAGTAGAGGCGCAAAAGACGCTGCCCCGATCTGATCAACCCGTTTCCGAACGTAAAGAATCAGTTGAGGGTCGTGCCCCGAATGCCCTGCACGCAGTCCACCCGGTGCTGGATCTCCTGGCCCGAGAGCACGCCGCGTTCCTGCAGGGCCATGCTGACCACCTCGACCTCCACCCAGCTGCGGCGCAATTCTCCGCGGGTGCGGGCCAGCAGCACGGTCAGGTACGCCTCGCCCACCTCCGCCTCGTCGCTGCTCTGCGCCGCTTCGCGCAGAAGCTGCGCGGCGCGTTCCAGGGGCCTGGCATCGCCCACGGCGCCAAACTTGATCTCCTGAGCTGCCGCCTCGGCCAGCACCGTCATGACGGTCTCTTCCAGAAAGGCGCGGTTGGCCCGCAGGGCAAAGGCCACCGCCGTGTCGCCGAACGTGACTTGCGCTTCCGGATACAGGCGCGCCGAGGTCACCCGCAGGGTGGGACGGTTAAATTTGCCTGCCAAAACGGCCGCTCCGGCCAACGCATAAGCGGCGTGCTCGGCGTGAAGGGTGGTCTGGCTGGCAGCAGTGGACAGGGTCAGTTCAGGCATGGTGTCAGGGACGCTCCTTAAATCCGAGCGGTTTACTCTACTTTGGCACCGGCTTTCCCGGTCGTCAAGGACGTTCTTCACCTGAATCTAGGGGAGGGTCCAGGTGCGCTGGCCGTGCCTTAGAAGAAAGGGGGATGCGCTGCGGTTCTCCCACCATTCGTGCTTTCCTGTGCTCGTTCCCTCGGAGGAACGGAGGGCCGGATGCGGGAGTTGCAGGCGGGAGAACGAATGGGCGTGGCCGCGCTGGGTGCCGGAGCCGCAGCGCGGCTGGTGCTGCGGGTGCGGGGCGGAGCGGTGGCAGGGGACCTGCCCGGGGACGCGCGCGTGTGGGCGGTGCTGGTGGGCCCGGGCGCCCGGGTGCTGGACTCAGGCCCCCTTCCGAGCTACCGGGAGGGTGGGGGGGGGCTGGCGACAGGTGAGGCGGGGGTGCCAGGTGTGGTCCTGCGCCCGGAACTGCTGTACGGCGAGACGCACCGGATCGGCGTCGTCCTCACCTGGATGGGCGCCGCGGGTCCACTTGCCCTGGACGTCCGGGTGGACGGCGGCCTGGTGGCCCGCGCTGCCCTGCCCGCACCGAAGCTGAACGTCTCGCCCGCAGCGGGTGGCAGAGCCATGCTGCTGGCCACCGTGTACCGGCGCGGCGCGGAAGCGCGCCTGTGGATTCACGCCGAGGAGGTGCGCGGTGTGGCGGCCCTGGAGACCCTCTTCGAATTGCCGGACGGGGCGCTGCGGCCTGACCTGGCGTTTTCCCCCGGGCCCGAAGTGGCGCGGGGGGCGGAGGCACCCGCGCCACCTCCACCGCCCGCGCCCGGCCCGCCTGTCCCTCCGGCAACCACGCCCCTGGGGCGGCTACGCGAGGCCTGGGCCGTATTGACGGGGGCGGGGCGCGAGGAGTTTCCCGCTGCGCCGCCTGCCCCTGCCGTTCCCCGAGAAGGGCCCGGCGAGGAGGTGCTCCCGTCCCGGACCGCGCAGGTGCTGGCCGAACTCGGCGCGCGGCTCGCGGCCCTGCGTGAGGTGCAGGATGAGGAGGAGCGGGTGCGGCGCGCCCAGGGACTGCTCCTCTCCCCCGAGGACGCCCGGCGGCGCGCGCGGCTCTCGGCCCTGGAAGAGACGCACGCCCGCGTGCGGGAGGAGGCGGTGGCCCTGGCCCGGCGTGGGCGGCAGCTGCGGCAGGTTGGGGGCGCGGACGCGGGGAATGCTCCCGAGATCCTGGCGGTCGAGAACGCCATCGAGCAGACGGTGCGGGCCCTGTCGCGCGCCCTGGACACCGAGGCCCGGCGGCTGGTAGACGGCCCCCTGCAGGAAAGCCAGCGCCGCCTAAGCAGCGAGGCCAGGTTTCTGGAGGACCTGGACGGCGAGGGATAGGGCGTACCTGCCCGAGCCTTCAGAAAGCCACAGGACGGGCGCGCCTCTTCTCGTGGCAGCATGACGGCCGATGTCCGTTCCCACCTCCGCGCCGCTCGTGTCCGTCCTGATGCCAACGTTCAAGCAGGCGCACTTTCTGCCCCGCGCGGTAGAAAGCCTGCTCGCCCAGCGTCTGCAGGACTGGGAACTCATCGTGGTGGACGACGGCTCGCCGGACGAGACGCGAGCGGCGGTGCAGCCCTTTCTTGCGGACCCCCGCGTCTCGTACCACCGCCTTCCCCACAACGCCGGACTGGGGGCGGCCCTCAACCACGCTTCGGCGCTGGCGCGCGGAACGTACCTCGCCTACCTGCCCTCCGACGATCTGTACTTTCCACAACACCTTGAGCGGCTCTGCAGCGTGCTGGCGGCCGACCCCGGGGTGACGCTCGCTTACGGGGGGCTGCGCTGGGGTTACCGCTTCAGCGGACCGACGCTGCGCGGCGAGGAGGCCGTCGGAAACGAGGCGCAGGCGCTGGACTGGCCGCTGGCGTCTGGACAGAGCGTCAAGTGCCTGAATCTGCTCACCCTGGTGCAGGTCATGCACCGCCGGGAAGGGGTGCCCCGGTGGACCGAGCGCACGGAGAAAGTCTCGGACCGACTGGAGGCCGATTTCTGGCGCGCGATGCTGGAAGGAGGCGCCCGTTTCGCCTTTGGGGGTGGGGTCACCTGCGAGTGGGTCGAGCACCCGGAAGGGCAGCACAACCTGATTGCGGGCGTGCCGGGTGGCCTCTCGCGTTACCGCGCCCACCACGGCATTCCTTCAGGGGAGTACCTCAACTTTCAGCCCAGCCGCGGCATGCGCGTGAACGAGCGGGAGCGTTACGGGCGCTTTGCCGAGCAGCCGCTCACGCCAGGACCGGACAGCCTCAAGATCCTCCTCGTCGGCTCGCTGGGATTCAACCCCGAACGTCTCCTCGCTTTCGAGGAACGCGGGCACCGGCTGTACGGCCTGTGGTCTCCCGAGCCCGAAACCTGGGACCACACCGGGCCCTTTTCCTTCGGCCACGTCACGGACCTTCCGCATGAGGGTTGGCGGGCGGCCGTGGAGGAGATCAAACCCGACGTGATCTACGCGCTGCTCAACTGGCAGGCCCTGCCGCTGATCCGCGAGGTGCTGGACGCGCGAACCGGAATTCCCCTGGTGTTCCACTTCAAGGAAGGCCCCTTTATCTGCCACGAGCACGGGCTGTGGTCCACCCTGACGCGCGTCTTGCGGGAGAGTGACGGCCAGATCTACATCAGCCCCGAAAACCGCGAGTGGTTCCGCCTGGCGCTGGGTGGGGAGACAGACCTCTCGCGGACCCTGATCCTCGACGGGGACCTGCCCAAGCTCGACTGGTTTACCGGGGACTGGTCCCCCAAACTCTCGGCGGGAGACGGAGAGATTCACACCGTCTGCGCGGGACGCCCGTTGGGCCTGGAGCCGCTGTCGGAACTGGGGCAGCAGGGCATCCACGTGCATTTCTACGGCACGCACTTTCACGAGTGGTTTCCCAACTGGACGCGAACCGGGCTGGAAAGCGGGTACCTGCACCTGCACCCCACCGTCGAGCCCGGGGACTGGGTGCGCGAACTCTCGCGCTACGACGCGGCTTGGGTACAGCAGTTTGCCAGCGACAACGGTGGAGACCTGCGCCGCGCTTCCTGGGACGACCTGAACCTGCCTGCCCGCCTGGGCACCTATGCGGCGGCGGGGCTGCCCTGGATCATGCGCGAGAACCCCGGTTCCTGCGTGGCCATGGCCGAACTCGCGCGCGCGCACGGCTTCGGCGTGTTCTACCGCAACTTCGGGGACTTGGGGCAGCAGCTGCGGGACCGCGCCCGCCTGGAGAGGCAAACGGCCAACGCCCGCGCCGCGCGCCACCACTTCGCCTTCGACACCCACGTGGATGAACTCATCGCCTTCTTCCGGCGTGTCGGGGCAGGACCAGGTGCCTGAACGACCTGCGCGAACGGGCATGGCCAAGGGCAGAACTTTCTGACGAGGCCTGAGGTGAAACGTGACCTTCTCGCTTCCGCCGGATATTTCACAGAGGACTCCCCACTGGGGGCATAAGATATGGGCATCAGCACGGCTCCTTCTGTGGACCTCGGCTGATAGAGGCGATGAAGCGCGGTCCTGTATACGGGCACCTGGGACGCGCGGAGCCAGTGGTGCGACCGGCTATCTGTCTGGCGGCTGGCCTTCTCGGGTCTACCCGCCGCCCTCTCGGTGTCCCTCCTTCCTGACTTTCCCAGTTGAAGTAGGGGCGCACGGCGTCCAGGAGGACTCACTTCCGTGATATTTCCATTTGGTCAGAAGAAAAGGGGGCCCTGGCAGGGGCTGGCCCTGACGGTCCTCGGGGCCTTGGCGCTCTCGGCATGCAGCACCGCTCCGGTCCCCCAGGCCGCGCTCCAAAGCAGTCCGGGCACGGCTTCCCAGGGAGACGAGGACCGCGTGGTGCTGGGCGACACCCGCGCTGTAACGCCTGTCGGCCTCGCCGTCAGCGGCACGCGCTGGTGGAACGAGGGGTCCCGCTGGTGGGCGGAGGGCACCCGCTGGTGGGGCGAAGGCACGCGGTGGTGGGCGGAGGGATCCCGCTGGTGGAACGAGGGGACCTTCGGGCCCATGCCGCAAAATACGGCGTCCTTCCGGTTGGCGGGGTTGGACCGGGCCGAGGCGCGCTCACCCCATGCGGGCGAGGGCGTGACCGTCGCGGTGATCGATTCGGGCGTCGACGCTTCCCACCCCATGCTGCGCGGGGCGGTGCGGCCCGGTTACGACTGGGTGGACGATGACGACGACGCCAGTGAGGCGGATGCCGGCCTCGGCGCAGGCTACGGCCACGGCACGGCGGTGGCTGGGCTGGTGCGGCAGGTGGCTCCCGGTGCGGCGCTGCTGCCGCTCCGGGTGTTGGGACCCGACGGCTCGGGCCGGGCGGCGGACGTGGCCCGGGCCATCCGGTTTGCCGTGGACGCAGGCGCGGGGGTGATCAACCTCAGCGTGGCGTCCTCGTCGTCCAGCGAGGGTGTGCGCGCAGCGCTCCAGTACGCGGTGGGCCGGGGTGTGCTCATCGTCGCGGCGAGTGGCAACGAAGGGGGAGACGTGCCGCAGGCCCCCGCCCGTTCGCTGGACGGGGACAGCCCCCTGGGGCAGCTGGGCGTGTCGGTCACGGCGGTGGATGCGGCGGGAGACTTGCCCGCCTGGAGCACGCGCGGTGGCGAGGTCCTGGCCCCCGGCGTCCAGTTGGAGAGCGCCTATCCAGGCGGCCGTGTGGTGACGGCCACGGGCTCGTCCTTCTCGGCGCCCATCGTCAGCGGTGCGCTGGCCCTGGCCCTCGCGGAAGGCCGTGACGCCCGCGCGCTCGCCGCCCATCTGGCCTCAGGGCAGCTGCTGGACGTGGCAGAACTCCTCCGGTAAGCTGGGCCGACTGTGCCCAAAGAGAAGGAGGAGGGAGGGGCGGTGGCGCCGCAGAGTCCCACGGGACCTGGGGCGCACACGCCAGCTCCGGCTGCCCTGCCACCTGCGCCTCGCCGCGGGGCGAAGGCCAGAGGCGCAGCGGGCCAGAGCGGGGCCCAGACCCTGCTGCGTCAGGCGCGGGACATGCGTGGCAGCGACCTGGTTCGGGCCGCGCTGCTGTTTGAGCAGGCGGCGGCGGCGGCGCGGCGGGCGGGCGAAGTTGACCTGCTGGCCGACGCCCTCAATGGATTGGCAGGGCTGGAGCACGCCCACGGCGACAGTCAGGGCGCAATCGTGCACCTGGAGGAGGCGCTGACCCTGCGCGAGCGGCAGGGGGACCCGGGAGGCGCGGCGGTGGCGCTGGGCAACCTCGGCGCGGTGTACCTCGATCTGGGCCACTTCAACCGGGCGCTCGAACACCTGTTGCGCGCCGACACCCTGTGTGCGGACGCGGCCCCCGCCCGGGCCGCCAGCGTGGCCGCCAACCTCTCACGGGTGTACGAAGCCCTGCAAATGCCGGACGACGCCCTGACCCACTCCGCCCGCGCGCTGGCGCTGGCGCGGGAGGCTGGGCACCCGGTGGGTGAGGGCATCGTCGCGGTCAACCGGGCGGACCTGTTGCGCCGTCAGGGCCATCTGGCGGAGGTGGAGGCGCTGCTCCAGCGGGCCCTGACCCTGTCGGAAGGTTCGGGCACCCTCGCGGCGAGCGCCCTGCGCGGGCTGGGCCGCCTGCGTCAGGACGAGGGGCGGCTTCCCGAGGCCCTGAGCGCCTTTCGGGAAGCGCTGCGCCTGGCCGGGGAGGAAGGCGACCTCGACGAGCTCCTTTCTGCTCGGCTGGGCGTGGCGGATGTGCTGCTGGACCTGGAGCGGCACGGCGAGGCGCTCGCGCTGCTGAACGCTGCCGGAGAGGAGGCCCAGGGCGGCGAGCGTGCCCGCGTCGCAGCGCAGGTGCTCGCGCTGCGGGCACGGGCTGCCGAGGGCATGGGGGACCTGCCCGGCGCGTTGACGGAGATGCGGCAGGCCCACGCGGCCGAGGTCCGGGTGCTGCAGTCCGAGGCCGAGCGCCGCACCCGTGAGCTGCTGGCGCGGGGCGAACTCCAGCAGGCCCGCGCCCGGTTGGAGCGCGAGCAGGCCCGCTATGAGGCCGAGCGTGAGGCCAAGGAGAAGCTGGCCCGCGAACAGGCGGCCCGCCTGGAGGAGCTCGAACGCCTGGCCCTGTACGACGCCCTGACGGGGTTGCCCAACCGCCTGCTGCTCGCTGAGCGCGCCCGCACCGCACTGGAAGGGGCCGCCCTGCGGGGGCATTCGGTGGCGCTCGGGGTGCTGGACCTCGACAAATTCAAGGCCGTCAACGACACCCACGGCCACCACGTCGGCGACCTGCTGCTCGTGGAGGTGGCGCGGCGGGTGGAGCAGGCGCTGGGCCCCGGCGACACAGTGGCCCGCACGGGGGGAGACGAGTTCGTCTTCCTCATCGGGGACGCGGGCGAGGCCGGGTTACCGGACTTTGCCCGGCGCGCGCTGCAGACCTTCCACGAGCCGTTCTTTCTGGATGGGGTGGAGCTGAACATGCGGCCCAGCCTGGGATTCGCGCGGTATCCTGAGGACGCGGCGGATTTGCCGGGCTTGCTGGAACGCGCCGATCACGCCATGTACCGAGCCAAGGCGCGCGGCAGCGGCTTCGAGCTCAGCGTCGGGAACACCGAGATCGCCCCGGTGACGCTGGAGGCAGCGCTGCACGGCGCGGTGCGGGCCGGAGAGTTGCACCTCGTCTACCAGCCGTTGGAGGACGCGGTGGGCCGCTGGGCCGGGGCCGAGGCGCTGCTGCGCTGGCGCAGTCCGGTGTACGGCAACGTTACCCCCGATCAGTTTATGCCCCTTGCCGAACGCAGCGGCCTGAGCCTGCCGCTCGGTGACTGGACACTCAGCCGCGCCTGTCAGGACCTCGCGCGGCTGCCCGGTCTGAGCGTCGCCGTAAACGTTTCTGCGCGGCAGCTCCTGGACCCGGACCTCCCCGCCCGTGTTCGGCGCGCCGCCGACAGAGCTGGAATCGAATGTTCCCGCCTGCTCCTGGAGGTGCGCGAGGAGGTGGTGGCCCGCACCCCGGAACGGGCCCGCGAGGCCCTGACCGCCCTGGCCGAGGTGGGGGTGCGCCTCACCCTCGACGACTTTGGCGGCGGCTACGCCAACTTTGCCGAGCTCGCCCGCCTGCCCCTGCACGGGGTGAAACTCGCGCGCGCCCTCCTGCCCGGCGCTGAGGCCAGCCCGCGGGCAGAGGCCCTGCTGGAGGCGGTGGTCCACCTCGCCCGCGCCCTGGACCTGCAGGTCATCGCCAAGGGCGTGGAGACCGAAGCCCAGCGGGAACATCTGCGGCGACTCGGCATCAGCCGAATGCAGGGCTTCCTGGTCTCGTCACCCGTCGAGCCTGGCGCGCTACGCCACCGGCCGGTGGGCTGAGCGGGGCAGGGCTTTTTCAGACTGGGGTGGGGGAGGCGTGGGCAGGTAGCCCCGCGCCAGTTCCCGGTACGCCCCGGCCTGACCTGCGGCCCACGCGGCGCTTTTCCCAGTTCCTCGGCCAGGATTTCCGCCGTCCGGGCTGCCGCCTCGATGCTTGCCCGGGCGTGCAGCAGCAGCGCGTGGCTGCGCCGCGAAAGCAGATCTTCCACCGTCCGGGCGCCCTCGCGGCGCACACCCCAGCGGAGCTCGGCCTCGGTGTAGGGCAGCTCGGGGTGGAGGGTAGGGCCTGGACCAGCGGCCCGCCGCTGCCATAGACCTTCAGGTGGTCCGCGCGGGGTTCCTCGGACCAGCCGTACAGGTGCAGGCCCGGCGTGGATGAAATCACGGGCCAACCCGAGTGGAGCGGGCAGGAAAAACGGTAGCGCAGGGGTGTGGAAGCGCCGAAGCGAGGTGGAGGGGACGGAACGGATGATCTGGAACCGTCTGGGCCACCCTCACTCCGGTCCCTCCACGCCCGGCTGCGCTCCACCGCGCGGCGCCAGCGCCGCATGCGCTCCGCGCGTTCGTCTGCCGAGAGGCCAGGCTCGAACACCCTGCCACTGCCGGGTCAGGTCTGCCGGGGAGCGCCACACGCCGACGGCGAGGCCCGCGAGGAAGGCCGCGCCCAGAGCAGTGGTTTCCGTGACCTGCGGGCGAATCACGGACACGCCCAGCAGGTCCGCCTGAAACTGCATCGTCAGGTGATTCGTGCTGCCGCCGTCCACGCGCAGTTCGGTTAGCGGAGTGCCGGTGTCCTGCTGCATGGCTTTCAGCACCTCGGCAGTCTGATCGGCCACCGCCTCCAGGGCGGCCCGGGCCATGTGGGCGGCGGTCGTCCCGCGCGTCAGGCCCAACAGGGTGCCCCGCGCGTAGGGGTCCCAGTACGGCGCGCCCAGCCCCACGAAGGCCGGCACGAGGTACACGCCCTCCGCCGAGTCCACGCTGCGGGCCACCCCACCCCGCTGCTGGAGTGGATGATGCCAGGGCTGTCGCGCAGCCACTGTACCGTCGCGCCCGCCACAAAGACGCTGCCTTCCAGCGCGTAGGTCCGCGCTCCCTCCAGTTGCCAGGCCACCGTGGTGAGCAGCTTGTTCGCGCTCGGCACCGCTTCCCCGCCCGTGTTCATCGGCATGAAGCAGCCCGTGCCGTAGGTGTTTTTCGCCGTGCCTGGCGACAGGCACGCCTGCCCGAAGGTCGCTGCCTGCTGGTCCCCCGCCATACCAGCGATCGGAATGCGGCTCCCAAAGACGCCCGGAGCCGTCTCGCCGTAAACCTCGCTGAGGAGAGGGGAACCCGGCACGCCAGAGCCTTTTCGGCGCAGCCTGGACCATGCTGCGTCGCTCACTTTTTAGAGCGAGCAGAAGTTTTGGAGGCGCTCCGTCGAAAGTGAACAAATGTTCAGAAGCTGTTAACGGCTGTTCGTGGGTTGGGCAAGATGGACGTCCGAATCCACAGTGGTCATCCCCTGCGCGCCTGCTTCAGTACTGCGCCCGGCCTCCTGCGGGCGTTCTCTCCGGGTATGCGGCCGTGACGGACCTTCCCCCTTGCCTTGACGACTGTAAAGAAGTTGAATAAGCTCAGAAAAATTTGAAAGTTCTACTTCCGGACCCTGGGCGTCGGACAAGGAGGGTGGGTTCCTGTTAGAAGCGCGTCGTGGTGAAATCGTGTCGCTGGTTCAGCGCTATGGAGAGGTTCCCGTCGCCGAGCTTTCAAAACTTTTGCACGTCTCGGAAGTGACGATCCGCAGTGACCTGAAGGCCCTGGAGCAGAGCGGTCAGGTACGCCGCACGCGTGGCGGCGTTCGGCTGCCGCTGGGCAATCAGGGCGAAACGCCCCTGGAGGAAGCCGGCCGTCAGCACGCCCACGCCAAGCGCCGGATCGGCCAGGCGGCCGCCGCTCTGGTGCAGGACCGGGAAACGGTATTTCTGGACGTCGGCAGCACGACCACTGAGGTGGCCCGCCACCTGTCTCCCACCCTGCGCGGCGTGACGGTGGTTACAGCCGGAATTAACATTGCCCTCGAACTCGAACGCCTGCCCAATCTCCGCGTGATCGTAACGGGCGGCACCTTACGCCCCCTGCAGCACTCGCTGGTGAGTCCCTACGCGCTGGAGGTGCTGCGCCACATCCACGCCGACCGGCTGTTCCTGGGGTGCAATGGCGTGGACGCCATCCACGGCGTCACCAACGCCAACCACGAGGAAGCCGAGGTCAAACGCTGCATGGTGGCGCACGCCGCGCAAGTGATCGTGGTGGCGGACCACTCCAAACTCGGTGAGGTCAGTCGTGCCCACCTCACGCCGCTCAGCCGGGTCTCCGCGCTGATCACCGACCGCCACGGCGACGGTCTCCCTCCTGCACTCGGGCAGGTCCTGCGCGACGTTCAGACGGTCTAGAGCATTTCTCCGAATGGCGCGGCGCGTGGAAGGGCACCCCTCACGGCGTCATTCTCCTCCATGCGCATTCAAGTCCGCTCGCTGGGATCGGTCAAAAAGAAGTCTGCACGTTGACACATGCGCTAAACGCGCTTTTCTCAACCGTCTCTCCCCTGTTCCTGAAAGAACCCTGGAGCAGTCTGGCCGGAGCGGTCACCTCGCGTCCCTGTGGGCCGAGAGTCACCGCGTGGACGCCGCGCAGGGGGGGACGGCCGGTCCGCCGTGATGCGGCCCATGGACCGTCATCGGCGCCCACAGCGAGACGCTGCTCCGGGACGCGCTTCGTGGAGTGCTGGAGGAAGCGGGCGTACCTCCCGAAGAGCTGCCCAAGGGCTTGCGTGGTGGCTGCCGCACCGGCGTCGTCCTGGTGCAGAACAGGAAGCTCGGGGCGGGGGCACGCGGTGGGCCCGGTCTCCCCGCTTGTGCTGCGGGAGGAGGTGGTGGGGGCGACTTCCGCACCTCCTCGCCCTTCTGGCGTTACCGTCCCGCTGGCGTCGCGGATCTCGGCGACGTGTACGCCAAGTTGATGTTCATCCAGAAAGCCCGCAACGTGCGCGCGACTTCCAGAAAGGCCGCGAGGTCGACGGGCTTGACCACGTAGCCGTTCGCGCCGTGGCGGTAACTGCGCTCCATGTCCTCGGCGTGGCCGGAGGTGGTGAGCATGACCACGGGCAGGGTTTGCAGGATGGGGTCCGCCTTGAGCCGCTGAAGGGTCTCGACACCATTGAGGCGCGGCATGTTCACGTCCAGCAGCACCAGTGTGGGGTGGGGGGTGATGCGTCCCGCGTAATCGCCCTGACGGCGCAGGTATTGCAGCGCCTCCTCACCGTCGCGCACCATATCGATGTTCGAAGCGTCCACGCCCGCCTCCTCAAAGGCGTACCGCGCCAGTTCCAGGTCGGCGGGGTTGTCATCCACCAGCAGGAGGCGTTTTGGGTTGGGTCCCGCCGCAGATGCGTTCACTCTAAGAAGACTATAAAGCCCGGTGCATGATGAGAGAGGTGAGTTTATCCACTTTGCTTCGGCTCCGCCCGGTCCTACGGCCCAGGCGCCTGGGTTGTTCACCCAGGCGCCCTCCCCCAGAGGGGCCCTTGACCGGACGGCCCCGCTTCGCGCACACTGCCTGACAACAACACACAGGCAACGCTTGCCCCCCCGGCACGACCTTCTCCCCCCCTTGTTTTAGAGGGAGCAGGTGTGCCGGGCGATGTCGTTTGGGCAGGCCGGGGAGAGAGGGTTTTTCCCCTCACCAACTCTTTTCCCCTGAAGGAGGAACGAAGACATGACGGTATTCGCGTCACTCTCCGCGCAGCACGACCATACCCCCGCCTACACCGAGCGCCTTGGAGCCCCGCAGGGCCAGACGGTCCGCGTCCGCATCCGCGTCACACTGCCTGTGGAAGCGGTTCATCTCAAGCTGGTACGGGTGGGCGAGATCGAGCTGCTGCCCACGCAGGAGGTCACGGGGCAGTTGGCCGCCCACGGCGAGGCGGGCCGCTGGTTCGAAGCCGAGCTGCCCGTCTGCGAGGCGCGGGTGCGCTACGCCTGGCAGCTGCGCCTGCCCGACGACCACCTCAACCTCACCATGCTGGGCCTGCACCACACCCGCCGGGGCTTTCGCAACTGGTTTCAGTACCTCGCCGGGCACGTCTCGCCCGAGTGGGCCTGGAAGAGCGTCTTCTACCAGATCTTCCCGGACCGCTTTCGCAACGGCGATCCGGAAAACAGCGTGCGGACCGGCGAATACTTCTACGAGGGCCGGACTGTCGAGCAGGTGCCCTGGGAGCAGCCCATCGACAAATGGGGCGACATCCACGGTCACTACGGCGGCGACCTGCCCGGCGTGGTGCAGGCGCTGCCGTACCTGAAAGACCTCGGCGTCAATGCCCTCTGGCTCACGCCCATCTTCGTCTCGCCCTCCAATCACCGTTATGACATCACCGACTACCGGCACGTGGACCCCCATCTCGGGGGCGACGCGGCCTGGGACGATCTGGTAGAGGCGGCGGGGGCAGCCGACATGCGCCTGGTGCTTGACGGCGTGTTCAACCACGTGGGCAACGAGAACGCCCTGTTTCTCGCCGCGATGGAGCGCGAGGAGGCCCCCGAGCGCGAACTGTTCACCTGGCGCAGTGAGGCTGGAAAGCCGCCATACCACGCTTTCTTCGACCTGCCCACGCTGCCCAAGATCGACTACCGCTCCGAGCGCGCGGTACAGGAGTTTTTCAGCGGTGAGGAAAGCGTGGTGCGCCACTGGCTGCGGCGGGGAGCGGCGGGCTGGCGCCTGGACGTGGCGCACATGATCGGCGTGGACGGCACGAATGAGCAGAACGTGGCGATGCACGCCGAGCTTAAGCGCGCCGCGCGGCAGGAGCGCAGCGACGCCTACGTCTTCGGCGAGCGCTTCTACGACGCCGAGCACGCGCTGGGCGGCGAGGGCGAGGACGGCAGCATGAACTACCACGGCTTTGGCCTGCCCGTCATGACCTGGCTTAGCGGCCAGACCCATTGCGACGAGCCCAGCCGACTGGAGGGCGCCGAACTCGCCGATATCCTGTGGGACGCCTACCACGCCCTGCCGCCCCAGATCGCCCTGAGCATGTTCAACGTGCTCGAATCTCACGACATCGGCCGGGCGCTGTACCGGGTGGGGGAGAGCCGGACGCGCTTCCTGGCGGGCTTCACGCTGCTCCTCGCCTATCCCGGCGTGCCCTGCACCTACTACGGCACCGAGGTCGGCGTGACCCAGAGCCGCTCGGGAAACATGCCGTGGTGCCGTGAGGCGATGCCCTGGGACGAGGCGAAGTGGGACCACGACCTGCGCGCCCACGTCCGGACCCTGATCCACGCCCGGCGGGCCACCCACGCCCTGCATGAGGGCAACCTGCGCTTCCTGCACGCCGAGGCCGATGCCGTGGCTTTCCTGCGCGAATTCACCCACGGGGATGGCCGGACCGAGCGGGCCGTCGCCGCTGCCAGCCGCCTCGATGCCCCGCACGAGGTGACCTTCAGCCTCCCTGGAGGCACGTACCGCGACGCCGTGACGGGCGAGATGTTCACGGGCGGCCCGGTCACGCTGGACGTCAGCGGTGGGCGGTTGTTGGTCGGACAGGCAGAGTAGATCTGCGGCACAATCGGCGCATGTGCCCTTCGCCCGACGATGCGGTCCCCGCTTCACGCCGGATCATTCTCGGGGCGGGGGAGCAGCGCTGGCCGGGCTGGATTCCCACGCAGCGAGAAGACCTGGACCTGCTGGACCGGGCCTCCTTCGAACGCTTTTTCGGGGAGCGCCGGGCCGACGCCTTTCTCTGCGAGCATGTCTGGGAACACCTGACCCTGGAGGAAGGACGCGAGGCCGCCCGGCTGTGCTCCGACTTCCTCCAACCCGGCGGCCACCTGCGCTGCGCTGTGCCGGACGTGAATTTTCCCGATCCCGACTACCAGCGGCTGGTCCAGGTGGGCGGTCCCGGTCCCGCCGATCATCCGGCGGCGGACCACAAGCTCGTGTACGACTGGCGCACCTTCGTGGACGTGTTTCGGGGCGCTGGCTTCGAAGTCACGCTCCTCGAGTACTGCGACGACGCCGGGCAGTTTCATACCCGCGACTGGGACCTTGAGGCCGGGCCCATCTACCGCTCCCTGCGGCTGGACCACCGCAACGCAGGCGGACAGCTGGGCTTCGTGTCGCTGATCGTGGACGCCCGCAAACCACGGGGGGAAGCGGACGACTCCTGACGGACCGCTCCCCCTCCGGGGAAAACATTGCGCCGGGCGCGGCCCGCCTACGCGCCTCCCAGATCTCCCTGCAGGAGGTAGCCCTGGCCGCGCACCGTCTGGACACCCACCTCATCGGTCAGTTGGCGCAGTTTGCGGCGCAGATTGAAGATGTGCACCTCGACCGGGTTGCTGCCGGGAGTGGACGCCGCTCCCCAGACCTCGCGGGTCAGGGCCTCGCGCGAGACGACCTGCCCCGGATGGCGCATCAGTACAGCGAGCAGTTCCGCCTCGTGGCGGGTAAGCTTCACGGCGCTGTTGCCGGACCGGACCCGGTTGTCCTGCAGGCTCAGGGGCCCGAGCGACAGGGGGGCGGCCCTCTTGGCGGGGGTGACCCGGGCGCGGTCGCCGGGAGCAGCTGGGGGGTCGGGTTCTTCCTGGCCGCCCGTCTGGCGGGTGTCGTAGAGCTGGGTGCCGGCCGCCGAGAAGAGAGCCTGGGCGTCGGTGCCGTTCTCGGGCGAGTGGACCGAGGCTGTCCGCACCCCGGAAAGCTCGAAGCCTGCGCCCCGGACAAGCCCGAGGGCCTCCTCGACGTGAGGTGAGGCGGAGCGGTCACTGGCGGTCAGCAGGGCGAACTCGTCGCCGCTGAGGCGGTAGGCGGTGCCCGAGTCGCCCAGCCGGGTCTGCAGGGCTTCTCCGAACAGGTGCAGCAGGACGTCGCCGCGCTCGTAGCCCTCGGCCTCGTTGATCGCCTGGAGGCCGCCGAGGTCAATCAGGCTCAGCGCAAACGCTTTCCCAGCCGAGACCCGGGCCTGCAGGTCGCGCTCCAGTGCCCGGCGGTTGCCCAGACCCGTCAGGCTGTCGACAAAGGCGAGGACCTCAAGCTTCCGCAACTGCTCGCGCCGGGTGACGGACACGTTCAGGGTGCGGGAGGCGGAGCGCAGCAGCCGCTGGTCATCGGGACGCCAGAGCACGGGGTCCGCGAACCGGGCAAACGTGACGAGGGCCCGCGCGCCGCCCATCAGGGCCAGGGGAAACCACGCCATGCTGCGCACGCCCGTCTCGGTCAGGGCGGGGTTGAGGCTCCCCTGACCCCCGAGTTCCGCGTGATCGAGAAACAGGGGCGCGTCGGGCTGGAGGCGCAGATGAAGTCCGCGTGTGGCGTCTATGCCCACCTCGGTCATCCTCTGCGTGAACGCTTCTGGAACGCTGGGGTCGTACCAGCTGTACGTCGTCACCTGACCGTCCCCGGAGGGCAGGTGCAGCCCCAGCCAATGAATGCTCGCGGCGCGCCCCAGGAGCTCCCCGATGGCCGGCACCAGCTCCGAGAGCTCCAGGTCGTATTCCATCATCTCCGCCATCGCCACGTGCAGCTGCGCCGCCTCGGTCGCCCGGCGCAGTTCGGCCACCATCTGGGTTTTGGCCCGCGCCTCGTTTTCCAGATCCCGCTGCGCCCGCCGCAGCTCGAGCTCGTCCACGACGAGGGCGGCGAGGTCCGAGAGGTTGGTCTGCTCTTCGGGACTCAGTCCGGCGCGCGGCACGTCGTCGATCACGCACAGGGTCCCCAGCTTGTGGCCGTCCGGCGTGATGAGGGGCGCGCCGGCGTAAAAGCGGATGTTCGGCTCGCCGGTGACCAGGGCGTTGCCGGCGAAGCGCGGGTCCCGGGTGGCGTCGGGCACCACCATCACGCCCTCGCTCAGAATCGCGTGCGCGCAGAAAGACAGCGACCGGTCGGTCTGGCGCAGGTCCAGCCCGAGGCAGGCCTTGAACCACTGCCGGTTCTCGTCGACCATCGAGACGAGGGCGATGGGTGTTCCAAACAGCCGCGCCGCGAGGTTGGCGATGCGGTCGAAGGCCTCCTCAGGCAGGGTGTCCAGAATCTCATAGCGTGCCAGAGCTTCCAGGCGCTGGAGTTCGTCTTGTTGCGGCAGTGCTGACACCCCTCCAGTCTACGCGGTGCTTTGTCAGAAAACTGCGTGGACACCTGGGTTTTGCGTTCTGGCGGGTATACCCCCGGTGAGGGGTACGCCGCGAACGGATCCGTTCTGCCCTTTTGGCGGCGCACTTGCCGCACCCAGGGAAATGCTCTTGGGTTACGCTGGAGTGGTCATGAATATGCCCTTCTTATCCCAGACCCTGCGCCCCCTCACCCTCCTCGCCGCGGGCAGCCTGGCGCTGAGCGCCTGTTCGTCCGGCACCTCCCCGGCCTACGACGCGTCCGGCACCTGGAAGGGCACCCTGAACACCGCGCAGGGACCGGCCGCCTTCACTGCCGTCGTCCGCGACAGCAGCGGCCGGCTCACAGGCACCGTCAACCTCGACAACGCCGACACGGTGCCCACCGACTTCACGGGCAACCGCGGCGCGGACAATACCGCCACCCTCAATGTGCCGAGCACCATCTTCGGTGCGCTGAGCATCGACGGCACCTTCAGCGGCAAGACCTTTACCGGCACCTACCGGGTGAATGGGGGAGCGGCCACCGCGCTGTCCATGACGCGCCAGTAAACGCCGCTGTTTCGCGGTGGGGACCGGCCTGCGGCAATCGCGGCCGGTCCCCACCCTTACGCCGGGTTGCGCTGGTCCGTGCCCGGAAAGCTCCCGCTGAAGCGGCCCACCCCATTCTTGCCCGAATGCTTGATGCGGTACATGGCGGCGTCGGCGTGCTTTTGCAGGGTTGTCAGGTCGCTGCCGTCCGCCGGCGCGACGGCGACCCCGATGGACGCGGTGACCGACACCTGGTGTTCGTCCAGGGTGAAGGGCTCGCACAGCGCTCCGAGCAATTGTTCGCCGACCCGCGTCGCGTCCTGCGCTTCCTCGAGCTCGCGCAGCAGCACCGTGAACTCGTCGCCGCCCAGCCTTGCGATCAGGTCACCCCGCCGCGTGTGCTGGCGCAGCCGCGCGCCCACCTGGCGCAGCAGTTCATCGCCCAGATCGTGACCCAGGGCGTCGTTCACGGCCTTGAAGCCGTCGAGATCGATAAACAGCACGGCGCTCATGCCGCCCTCGCCCGCGTCCGCGCCGCGGCGCAGGGTGCGCGAGACCTCGGCCTGGAAATGCGCCCGGTTGGCCAGCCCCGTCAGGGTGTCGTGCGCGGCGCGGTGGGCGAGCAGCTGGTGGTCCTGGCGCAGCGCCGCGTTGTCGCGCGTCAGCTGCTCGGAGCGCAGCCTCTCCATATCAGCCTCGCGCCGCAGCGCTTCAAGCTGGAACTGGGCGGTCAGCAGCCGTGTCCGGCGGTCCACATGCTGCGCGTGAATGGCCTGCTGCAGGGCCAGGTAGGCGCGCAGGTGCATCAGCGCCGCCGGTAGGTTTCCCAGGGCTTCCTGCACGTCGCTGAGCGCCCGGTGGGCGTCGCGCTCGTGCAGCCGGAACTCCAGGTCCTGCGCCAGCGTCAGCGCCCGGGTGAGCACGGTGGTGGCGGCCTGGCCCTCGCCCAGACCCTGCAGCGCCCGGCCCCGGGTAACGAGCAGGCGGCAGAGGTGGTCGTGATCCGCGATCTCCTCGGCGAGGGGCTGCGCCCGCTCGGCGGCAGCGAGGGCTTCTTCCAACTGCCCGAGTTCCAGCAGGCTGGCGGCGCGGTAGGTCTGCACCACCACCTCGTGCTGCCGCACGCCCGCCTTGCTGAGCGCCAGCAGCTGCTCGTCGGCCAGGGCGATGGCCGCTCCGTACTGGCCCAGCAGGCAGAGGTCCATCACCGCGTTTGCCCGGGCGCTCGACTCGAGGAGGGGGTCTCCAATGCGCCGGGTGCCCTCGATCACCTCGCGGTGGGTCCGCAGCGCTTCCTCGTACTCGCCGAGCTCGCCGCGGATGACGCCGATGTTGTTCAGCACGCGCAGCCGCCCCTGTTCGTCACCCACTGCGCCGGCCAGACGCGCACTTTCCAGGAAATGCTCCAGCGTGCCCACGTAGTCGCCGCGCTGACTCGCGACGTTGCCCAGGCCGTTGAGCGCCCGGGCCTCCAACGCCGCGTCTCCAAGCCGCTGCCCCAGGGCCCGCGCCGACGCAAATGAGGCCGCCGAAGCCTCTATCTCCGAGCAGTAGAACAGCGCCGCGCCCCGCAGGCACAGCAGCTGGCCGCCCACAGGCGAGTCCGGCAAGGTCAGCGCCTCGGCCTCCGCAATCAAGTGCAGCGCGCCCTGGGCGGACGTGAGCAGGCGCGCTTCGATCTCAGTCAACAGCGCTTCCAGCCGGGCGGTGTCAACGCCTGGAGCTGCGGAGGTGAGCTGGCCGGAAGAGCCCATAGAAATTCAGTTCCAGAATAGAGCAATTCGTGAGGGGAAGGGCAGTGACGGCGCAGACCGGACCTTAGGTTCCGCGGGTGGACCCGTCCGGGATCTGGCCCGCCTGCTCTCCATTCTGGCGGGGGCGCGTCCGGTGCAAAAAGCGTCCCAGCAGCGCCGCCGCCGCCGTGAACAGCCCGGCAGTCAGCCCGAACCACAGGCCGCGCGGCCCCAGCTCCAGCCCGAACGCAAGCCACGACCCCAGGCCCAACCCCACCACCCAGTACGCGCCCAACGAGATCAGCAGGGGGGCGCGGGTGTCGTGCAGGCCGCGCAGGGCCGCGTTGGCCGTGACCTGCACGCCGTCCACGGTCTGAAACAGGGCCGCGATGGCCAGCAGGCCGGCGGCGGTGCCCAGCAGCCCGGCATTGCCCGCGTCGCGCACATTCACGAATACGCCCAGAACCGCGCGCGGCGCGAGCAGCTCCAGCGCCGCAAAGCCCAGCATCACGCCCGCCGCCAGTCCGATGCCCGTCAGACCCGCACGCCGGGCCCCTGCCCAGGCTCCGGCTCCCGCCGCGTGGGCCACCCGGATCCCGGTGGCCGTCGCCAGGCCCAGCGGAATCATGAACACGGCGGTGATGACCTGCAGCGCCACGTTGTGCGCCGCGAGCGCTTCCCCACCGAAGCGGGCCATCAGCAGCGCCGTGACGCTGAACATCCCGCCCTCCGCGCCCAGGGTCAGGCCGATGGGCCAGCCCAGCCGCAGCAGGGCCGCCACCTCCGAGCGCAGGGCCTCGGCGGGCCGGGCCGGGCCGTCCGGCGCGTGGGGCGCGCGGCGCAGGGTGATGGGCAGCAGGGTCAGCGCCATGACCCACGAGGCCACGGCGCTCGCCGCCGCTGCGCCCCCCAGGCCCAGTGCGGGCAGCGGTCCCCAGCCGAAGGCGAGCGCGGGGCTGAGCAGCGAGACGAGCGCCACACCGCCCAGCGCCGTGGCCGTGACCACCCGCGGCTGTCCGGTGCCCTCCAGCGTGCCGCGCAGGGCCGTGAAGGCGAGCACCGGCCACATGCCCAGCGCGTAGACCCGCAGGTAGGTGGCGGCCAGGTCTGCCCGGATGCCCTCCGGCGCGAAGCGGGGCAGCAGCGCCGCCACCCCCCACATCAGCGGCAGGGCCACCAGGGCCAGGCCCAGCGCCAACCACAGTCCGGCCCGCAGCGTCTGCCCCACGCCCGCTGCGTTTCCTGCCCCGTGCGCCTGCGCGGCGCGGGGGCCCACCGACAGCATCACGCCAATCAGGACGATAAATACGAGGTAATAGGTGGCGTTTGCGTAGGCGGCCGCGGCGAGCGGGCCCTCACCCAGCCGCCCGATCACGGCCGTACTGACCAGCGCGAGCGCGTTCGAGGCAAACTGCGACACGACGACCGGACCCGCCAGCCGCACGAGGGCCCCGAGTTCTGCCCGGAACTCCGGCGGCGAGGCGAGGGGTGGGGGTCCGGCGTTCATCCCCGCAGTGTACGGGCCCGCCGGGAGAGGCGCGAGAGGAATCTGACAGGCGCGGGGGCGTAGGCTGGACGGCGTGCCAGAGCAGGGCCTCCATGCATGAGCCGGGTGGGGCAGAGGCGCGGCGGCGCGGGGGAGTGGCCCTCGTCGCCGGCGCGCTCTGCCTGGGGTTGTGCGGCGTTCTCGCGTCCGGTCACGGTGATCTGGGGAGCGCCGTCCTCGCTGTGGTCTGCGCGTTGACGGCCGCCCTGCTGCGCTTCACGCGGGTGCCACTGGGGTGGGTGGACCGGGGTCTGCTGCTGGCGTTCGGTACCGGCCTCGGCGTGGCCCTGTTCCGGACGCCCCCAGCGCCCACCTCCACGTCCCTCCTGCCGCTCGCGCTGCTGGCCCTGGGTTCGGCCGCCTTCGCCGTGCTGCGCGTGGGCGAGGCGCTGCGCTACGCAGCCCTTTTGTTCGGGCTGTTCGCTCTGGCCTCGTGGCAGGACGGTCCAGGGGTGCTCCCCCACCTCATCGCCGTGGGCCTGACCCTCGCGCTGGTGGGCGCGGCCAGCGGGTATATCGGCCGGTTCAGCGCCGAGCGGGCGGAAGCGGCGCTGATGCGGGGACTGGCGCGGACCGACGCGCTCACCGGCGCGGACAACCGCCCCGAGCTGTACGCCCACCTGCGCCGCGCGCTTGCCGGCGGGGGGCCGGGCTGGGGCCAGGAGCGCAACTTCGCGGTGGTGCTGCTCGACCTCGACTATTTCGAGCAGGTCAACACCCGCTACGGCCACGCGGTGGGCGACGCCCTGCTGGTGGCGGTGGCCCGGTCCTTGCGGCAGGAGGTGCGCGCCGGGGACCGGGTGGCGCGCTGGGACGGCGACGCGTTTCTGGCGCTGCTCCCCGGCGTGGACGAACGCGGGGCCAAGGCCGAGGCGTACCGCCTGTGGCTCGCCGTGCGGCGGCTGCGAGAACCGGGCCTTCCCCAGGTCACTGCCAGCCTCGGCGTGGCCTTGAGTACGGACGCCCATACCCTGGAAGACCTTCTGCAGCTCGCGAACGAGCGGCTGTACGTCGCCAAGGCGTCAGGACGGGACCGGGTGAGCTTGCCCGAAAAGCCGCTGCCGCTGTTTCCGTGAGAAACCGTGGACAGTTGGTCGTAGAACAGCCCTTATTCCACGGCCCAGGTCCTCACCAGCTCACCGAATCGGATCGATCTCCGACAGTGACGTCGACGTTGCCTGCGTCCGCTGCTGGCGCAGGGTATCCACTTCACGGGCGTCGAGGGCGTCGTCAGCCATCACGATGGTCTGCGCGAGCAGCAGCAGGGACGGGCAGATCGCGCGGGGCAGGCAGCGCTGGTTGCCCTCCCGCAGCACCACGCCCTGCTGCCCGTCGGTGAGGATCAGCAGGCCGGAGCCCGCGAGCAGTCCCGCCGGACCCGGCGTGGGCCAGGTGCGGGCCCGGCAGCCCAGCAGCGCCGCGCGCCACTCGGCGCTGTTCCAGTCGCCCTCCTGTGCGTTTCCCGTTCTGCCCACGTCTCCGCACAGCTCGGTGATGGCCGCACCCACCTCGCCGCCAGGCTCGTCCAGCCCCACAAAGGCGTGGGTCAGTTCGTCCAGGGACGTCTCGCCCCGCTGCCAGAGGCGTACCTGCTCGATGATCCCGGTCATGCCCGGATGATAGCGGCAGGCGGAGGCGGCCGGGACGTACGAATCTCGCCCTCACGGGGGGACGCTACTCTGGGCGCCGTGAAGGCGCCGCCTGCCATTCAGTACGTGCCGCTGCGCAACAGGACCCTCCCGCTGGTGGTGGAGCCCATTACGGTGCCCACGTCCGCCCCAGGGCAGGTGTTCCGGCCCCACCGCCACGACTTTCAGGAGTTGCTGTGGCTGGAGTCGGGTACGGGCGTCCACTCCATCGACGGGCGGATGATCGAGTTTCGCCCGCCCAGCGTCTCGGTGATCACCCGGGGGCAGGTCCACGCCTTTCAGCAAACCCAGGACCTCCAGGGCTTCGTCGTGTCGTTTACCGAGGAGCTGTTTGCCGCCCCCGGCGAACATGCTCCGCATCAGCTCGTGTTCAACTACGCGCCGGGCGATCAGGCATTCACGCTCGGTGAGGACCTGCACGGGCAGGGCGTGACCCTGCTGCGCCTGATGCTCGCCGAGTACGGGCGGGCGGAGGTGACGGGCGACCTTTCCCTGCTGCGGCCCCTGCTGGAGGCGCTGCTCGCGCTGGTTGGGCGGGCGGCGCGCGAAGCGAGTCGGGTGGGCCCGGCCCAGGAATGGCGCGACCTGCCGCGCTTCCTCGCCCTGCTGGAACGCGACTTCGTGCGGCAGCAGGGGGTGGAGCACTACGCCCAGGCCATGAACGTTTCGGCGCGGCACCTCTCCCGCCTGACGCACGCGACGTTGGGCAAGAACGCCAAGCAGGTGATCCAGGACCGCCGAATACTCGAAGCCCGCCGCCTGCTGAGCTTCACGGACATGTCTGTCAAGGAGGTGGCCGTCCGACTGGGCTTTGCCGACCCCTTTCACTTCAGCCGCGCCTTCAAGGCAGCCAGCGGTGTGTCGCCCCAGACCTTCCGCGCTCGCCGAGAGCCGGTCTGAGCCTTGCGCCGCTCGGGAGAAAAAGACATGCCGGAGTCCGAGGCGGTCATTGCTCCGCCCAGTGGGAACGGCTACAGTGTCTTCACGTTGAACGTTTCCTGAAGTGAGGCGCTCCGATCGTTCCAACCCACTCCATTCCCCTGATCCGGCCCGCATTTCCGGGCCCCGGAGGCCACGTCATGTCACGATTCCCCGCTGCCCGCCTGCTGCTCCTCGCCCTCCTGGCCGCCCCGACCGCCCTCGCCGCTCCCGTGAAGTTCGAAGTGGCGACAAAATCCGAGAACCTCAACGTGCTGACGGTCGAAAGCGAGACAGCCGTGGAGAATTTCACGGCCAGGACGAACAAGGTCAGCGGGACCCTGACCTTCGATCCAGCCTCCAAGACGGGCGGCGGGACGGTGACCATCGACGGCACCACCATCGACACGGGCATCGCCCTGCGCAACAGGGATATGAAGTCTGCCACCTGGCTAAACTTTGATAAGCAGCCTGACGTGAAGTTTACGGCGACCAAGGTGGCCCACCTCAGCGGTGAGAAATACCGGGTAAGTGGCAATCTGACCATGAACGGCGTGACCCGTCCTGTGACGGCCGACGCCACTGTGCGCTACACGCCGGAAGGTGACCTGACGCGCGCGGTGGGGCTGAAGGGTGACGTGCTGGCGGTCAGCGTCAAGTTTGGCGTGAAGCTCAGCGACTACGGGGTCAAGCACCCCCAGATCGCTGCCGGACGCGTGAGCAACGACCTCGACCTTGTGGTGCGTTTTATCGCCAGCAGCAAGTGAGTGGGGAAGGCCAGCCGATGCGCGCGTCCCCACCCCGGCTTCGCCTGTTGCGCCGCCTCGCCGGCACCCTGGCCGTGCTCGCGCTGCTGGCGCTGCCCATCAGCGTCCTTGTCAGCGGCGGAATGACCCAGCATGCGGCCCTCGTTCAGCGCGTTGAGCCCTCTGCCAACGCCGAGGCCCTGTTCGGCGGAGACGGCGGCCCCGGCACGCCGCTGGGCTCCCCGCAGCGCGTGATCATCCGTGACGAGAAGGCCTTCCTCCCCGGTACCGGCGAGAACGGCGCGCGCTTTGTAAGCGAGGCGTACTTGCGCGAGCACGGCCTGTATCCCCTGCAGGTCAAGACTGTCGAATTTGTGCGGAACGTCGTGGCGGCCGTCTCGCTCGCCGCGTTGTTGCTGTTTGGGGCCCTGTGGATGTGGGCGCGGCGGACGGAGCGGGGCTGAGGGCCACCCTTCGGGCAAGGCGCCGCCCGTTGTGCTGGCCCCAGTTTGATGAGGGGTGTGACCGGAACCGACAGTTTGCCTCAACGCGGGCGCGGGGGCGCATCGTGTAGCATGCCGGGGCCTGTGCCCGAAAGACCCGCCCTGCCGGCGCGGTGAGGGCGCTGTCCGTTCAGGCTGGCTTCCCGTCCGGCGTGTCGCCGGTGGAGTCGGCCTTCTCCCTACCCGCTCTCACGCCCCCAGGAAGACCACCTTGAAGTACTCCTCCCACCCCAATCCTTTGCTGGAACGCGCGGCCTGGCGTGACCTGAACGGCACGTGGCAGTTCGCCTTCGACGACGAGGCCCGCTGGCGCACCCCGCAGGACGTGACCTTCGACCGCGAGATTCAGGTGCCCTACCCGCCCGAAAGCGTCCGGAGCGGCCTTCACGACGAGGGCTTCCACCGCGCGGTGTGGTACCGCCGCACCGTGACCCTGGAAGAGCATGAGCGCCAGGGCCGGTTGCTGCTGCACTTCGGAGCCGTTGACTACGCGACGCGCGTGTACGTCAACGGGCGCCTCGTCGTGGCCCACGAGGGGGGCCACACCTCCTTCACGGCGGACGTGACCCAGCGGGCGCGCGAGAGTGACACGCTGGAGATCATCGTGCGCGCCGAGGACGATCCGGCGGACCTCGCCAAGCCGCGCGGCAAGCAGGACTGGCTGCTGCATTCGCACTCCATCTGGTACCCGCGCACAACCGGCATCTGGCAGCCCGTGTGGCTGGAGAGCGTGCCCGAGCACTTCGTGGAGAGCCTGCACTGGACCTCGCACATGGAGCGCTGGGAAATCGGCGTGGAGGCGAGGGTCAACACCGGCGCGCACGGCAGCGTTCCCACGGACCTGACGCTGCGCGTGCGTCTCTCCCACGAGGGCCAGCTCATCGCCGACGACCGCTACTCGGTCGTCGGCGATGAGGTGTCGCGCCGCATCGCCCTGCCGGACCCCGGCATCGACGACTTCCGCAACGTGCTGCTGTGGAGTCCCAACCACCCCACCCTCATTCAGGCGGACGTGGAGCTGCTGCGCGGCGACACGGTGCTGGACCGGGTGCAGAGCTACACGGCCATCCGCTCGGTGGACGTGCAGGGCAACCGCTTCATGCTCAACGGGCGGCCCTATTACCTCAAAATGGTGCTGGACCAGGGCTACTGGCCAGAGTCGCTGATGACCGCCACCGACGAGGAGCTGCGCCACGACGTGGAACTCACCCGGCAGCTGGGCTTTAACGGCGCCAGAAAACACCAGAAGATCGAGAACCCCCGCTGGCTGTACTGGTGCGACGTGCTGGGCCTGCTCGTGTGGGAGGAGATGCCCAGTCCCTACCGCTTCACGACCCGCTCGGTGGAGCGCCTGACCAAGGAATGGACCGAGGCCATCGAGCGCGACCGCTCGCACCCGTGCATCGTCGCGTGGGTGCCCTTCAACGAGTCGTGGGGCGTGCCGGACCTGCCCACCAACGCCGCGCACCGCGACTACGTGCGGGCGCTGTACCACCTCACCAAGACGCTGGACCCGACCCGCCCGGTGATCGGCAACGACGGCTGGGAGCATGTGGCAACCGATCTGCTCACCGTCCACGACTACGCCGACGATCCGGGCGTGTTGCTGGAGCGCTACGGCACGCTGGAAGCCACCCGCAGCAGCATCGAGCGCCAGCGCCCCGGCGACCGCGTGATCACGGTGTCGGGCTTTCAAATGGTTGAGCAGCCGGTGGTCTTGTCCGAGTTCGGCGGCATTGCCATCATGCAAGACAGCCAGAGCGGCTGGGGCTACAGCGAGTCCGAGGACGCCAGCGACTTCCTGAACGACTACACGGCGCTCCTCGCTGCCGTTCACGACAGCCGGGGCCTGTCGGGCTTCTGCTACACCCAGCTCACCGACACCTTTCAGGAGAAAAACGGCCTACTCGACGAATACCGTCGCCCCAAGGCCGACCTGCTCGCCCTGGCGCGCGCCACCCAGGGCAAGCGCACTGCCCGCGAGATGACCATCGACCCGGCGATGAACCCCTTCGGCTACTCCCACCGCTGGCGCGAGCGCAAGCAGCACGACACGGGGGAGTGACGGGCTGAACGTGCGGGCCGGGCAGCGCTGCCCGGCCCGCGCCCTTGGCGGCACATTGGGCGTATCGAGATCTTTTCCAGCACAACGATGGGAGCGACCCGCTGGTGCGGGACGGGCACGTCCCCGGAACCGGGCCGCGGCGTCGCCATCCACAGATGGAACGGCGCGAGCGGCGTGGCGCGAGGCGGAAAGCGCGCTCGCCGCTACGCCGCGAAAGCGGGTCGCACGCCGCCCCCGGGCTTCGGGCGCGCCCAGCCGGCGCCCGGCGGGCAGACCGGTCACTCGCCCGGCCCGGTCCCCGTCGGTGAGGACCGGACGACCGGTTTCAGCGTGAGGCCTCGACCGCTGCTCGGGGCCTGCCCGGCGGCACCCATGAACCTGTGGGTCCCCGCATTCAGGGCGATTCCAACGGCGTTGAGCGCCTCACCTTCGTTTGGCACGGGGAGGAGAAGCTGCCGGACGCCCACCGTGACTTCAGGGGCCTGAAGGCGTACCTGGAGACCCGCTCCAAGGGGGACCGTCCCGACGGGCGAATGGTCAAGATCAAACGCAAGGACTTCTTCCGGGAAGCCCGGAGACCGAAACGGCGATGGGCCGCCCAGGCAACGTTGCCCGGGCGGCCCAAACGTTTCGTCCCTTTAGTGCGCTGGCATCAGCAACCGCGGCGTGCGTCCCGTCTGCCGGGCGTACTCGGCAGCGACCCGCTCGCCCGCGCGGCGGCCCGTGCCGTGGCGGGCAATCATGACCACGCTGCCGCCGAAGCCGCCGCCGGTCAGCCGCGCGCCGTAAACGTCCGCCTCGGCTTCCGCGAGCGTCACGATCAGGTCCACCTCCCGCACCGACACCTGATAGTCGTCCCGCATGGAAGCGTGCGAGGCTGTGAACAGCTCGCCCACCCGCCCGAGTTCGCCCGCCCGCAGCGCCGCCACCGTCTCCAGCACCCGGGCGTTCTCGGTGATGACGTGCCGCGCACGGCGGTTCAGAGGCTCCGGCAGGGCATTTACCCGCTCCAGATCCTCCACACCGAGCTCCCGTAGGCTCGCCACGCCCAGCAACTCACAGGCCCGCTCGCACTCGGCGCGGCGGGTGTTGTAGTCGCCCGCGGCGTGGTTGTGTTCGACGCCGGAATGCAGCACCACCAGGTCCATGTCTTCCGGCAGCTTCAGGCGCTCGAAGGTCAGGTCCCGGCAGTCGAGGAACAGCGCCTCGCCCACCTGCGCCAGCGAGCAGGCCATCTGGTCCATGATGCCCACGTTCGCCCCCACCAGCCCATTCTCAGCGCGGCGGGCGAGCTGCGCCACCTGCACGTCGTCAAGCGGCAGACCGAACAGCTCGCGCAGCCCACGCAGCAGACACACCAGCAGGGCTGCCGAACTCGACAGCCCCGAGCCGAACGGCACGTCCGAGCGAATATGGGCGCGAAAGCCCGTCAGCTTATGTCCGTCCCGGACGAGTTCCTGCGTCACGCCCTGCACGTAGTCGATCCAGGAGTGCGTCTGCGTTTCTTCGCCCAGACGGTACGCGCGCGCCTCGTTCAGATCGCTGGCGTAGACCTCCACCCCGTCTCCCTCCAGGCGGCTCAGGCCGATCACCGCCTGCTGGGGTATGGCGCTGGGCAGCACGAAGCCGTCGTTGTAATCCGTGTGTTCGCCGATCAGGTTGACCCGGCCCGGGGCGTGGGCCGTCACCTCCGGGGCCGCGCCGAAGTGGCTCAGGTAATCGCCCGCCGTGCCGGTGCGGATCACAGCGTCACCTCCCGCAGTTCCTTCGCCTTGACCTCGGGCAGCGAGTCGTTGGCAAACAGGCCCGCGCCCTGCTCGGTGCCCGCCAGGTATTTGAGCTTGCCCTTGGCACGCAGGGCGGGGTAAATCTCGATGTGCAGCGGCCATTCCTCGTGCGCCTGCCCGTCGGTGGGGGCCTGATGAACCGTCATCAGGTACGGCATCCGTACCCCGAAGAGGGCGTCGAGCCGTGCGAGCGTCTCCTTCAGCAGCGCCGCAAAATGCAGGCGCTCGGCGTCACTGAGGTCCGACAGCCGCGCGGCGGGGCGGGCGGGCAGCAGCCACGTCTCGTAGGTGTAGCGCGCGAAGGGTGGAACCACGGCCACCGCGCCCTCATTGCGCGACACCAACCGCTGGCCGCTTTCCAGTTCCTCGCGTAGGAAGGTGGCCGCCCAGGGCTCCCCGTGTTCAGCGAGGTGCGCTCCAGCCAGTTCCAGCGCGCGGGTTTGGACGGGCGGCACGTGGTCATAGGCGTAAATCTGCCCGTGCGGGTGGTGTAGCGTGACGCCCACCTCCACGCCCCTGTTCTCGAAGGGCAGCACGTACTGAATCTTGTCCTGTTCGCCCAGCGCAGAGGTGCGGTCTGCCCACACGTCCACGAGCAGCTTGACGTGCTCCACCGGCAGCTGGTGCAGGCTGGTCCCCGCGTCCTGCGTAAACACCACGACCTCGCACTCGCCGGTGCCGGGGCGGTTGACGGTGCCGGGCACCGGGTCGGGCTCGGGGGCCGCCAGGGTCAGGCTGGGAAAGCGGTTCTGAAACACCGCGATGTCGTAGTCGCCCTGGGGCAGCTCGGTGGGGTGTTCGGGGTCATGGGTAGGCGCGAGGGGATTGTATTCGGCCGGCGGCAGGAAGGTGCGGTCCTGACGGTGCGCGGCGTAGATGACCCATTCGCCGCGCAGGGGATGCCAGCGCTGCTGCGGGGTGGCGCGCACAGGTTCGTTGCCCGGCGAGGGGACGGGCCCCTGCACGGCGATGGGACGGCGGCTGTAAAGCCACAGGAACCGCCCGTCCGGTTTGCGGAACTCGGCGCGCTGGTATGGAGTCGTCTGGGTCATGGGAAGCGTTCCTCTCTGAACGGGCCATTTTAACCGGCCGTGCTTGAACCCGGGGAGGCGTGCGGCGGCGAAAGCTATGTGCCCGAAGCCCGAACGCCGTGGGGCGTCGCAACGATCATAGGACCTCCCCGGGGTTGGGCGGCGCGATTGTCGGAATAGGGCGGGGAGATGCGCCGGGAAACCGGCAACGCGGCCCCGCCTGATTCTCCAGGTCCTCAGCGCCCTCAGCCCAGGGCCACCACTTCGCCCGACAGGTCCGCCACCGGTACCCCGTCCGGCCAGTTCAGCGGCACCACGTGCATCTGCCGGTGCTGGTGGCCGCTGTCCCAGGCGTGAAACACGAGGTAGTCCTGTCCTCCCGGTCCACGCACGACCGAGTTGTGCCCCGGGCCAATCAATACGCCGGGTTGCGTCCACAGCACGGCGGGCCGCACCTGATCCTCGCGCCAGGGCCCCAGGGGATGATCCGCGACGGCGTGACCCACCCCGTACGTCTCGTTCGTCCAGTTGCCGCCCGAGTAGAACAGGTGGTAACGCCCGCCGCGCCGCAGCACAAAGGCGCCTTCCAGCGTGTGCCAGTCCAAGGTCCGGCCGTACATCTCGCGGCCGCGGTGAAACAGTTGCCAGTCGGCCGTAGCGCGCAGCACCGGCTGCAACTCCCCTGCCAGTTCGGTCATGTTGCGCAGTGGGGCGGCGGCCAGCGCCGTGCCCGCCCGCTCGCCCTCCAGGTAATCCTTGGCGACGTACAGGTACCACTGCCCGTCCTCGTCCTGAAAGGGGTGCGGATCAATGGCGAAAGGCTCGTTCGGCGTCAGGTTCAGGCCCTGATCCACAAAAGGCCCCAGCGGACTGTCCGAGACTGCCACCCGGATGTGGTGTCCCCGGTCCCCCTCGCCCGCCGAGTAATACATGTAGAAGCGCCCGCCACTCTTCGCCACCTCAGGGGCCCAGTAGTCCAACCGCTGCGGGGTGTAAGGCACGAGCGCGCCCCCATGCGAGGTCCAGGTCCGCAGATCCGGCGAGGACAGCACCTCGAAAGCCCGGCCTCCATCCTCACCGTGCATGCCGGTGCCGTAAGCGTAATACAGTCCGCCTTCGGCCAGAACGAAGGGATCAGCGAGGTAACCGGTGTAGACGGGCAGAATCGGGGGCATGGAGTCTCCAGGAGCAGGGGGAAAGTGGGAAGTGAAGCGCGGCGGCGCGGTACAGCAGAACCGGGCGGTGCGTGAGGTCTCTCGGCACCGGGGGCAGCCGGAACACGGCGGGCTGCCCCTGGTGCCAGCGGGACAGAGTGAGGGACTCGCGAGAGGTTCGACGGTCACAAGTGTAGCAGAAAAATCTTGTTAATTGTCAATTTTAGCTTCAATACATCCATATGCTTTGAGCAAATGGGCAATGGCTGCACGGTTTAGCAGGGGACTCTGCCGGAAAGGAGGCAACCAGAAGGTAGCCTTGTGAAGTTTCACTGGGCCCTGAACAGCACGGATCAGACATTATGGTCAGAGAAATGACAGAGGGCAGGTAACTTCCTTGGCATTTCCCAGAAACAGTGTGTGAAAGCAGTCAGAGAAGGGTTTTTATAGTATTCTCATGGCAACTGCCTAATCACGCGAGGAGGCTTCCGTGCCTGCAAGACGCCGCTCCACCCCTGCATTTGGTCTTCTGACCTTACTCCTGCTCAGCGCCTGCTCAAGCACCCTGCCTACAACGCCCGACACCGCTTCTGCTCCCCGCTACGACTCCGTGGCTTCCGTACCGCTCAAGGCGGGGGATACCCGTGAATCCGTGGCCCGCATTCTGGGAGGGACGGTAATCGAGTGGAACGACTCAGGCTGCGCGGCGGGCGTCGCGGCGTCATGCACGGCACTGGTTGGACTGGACCGCGGTGTACAGGCTCTTTCTCGCCTGAAGCCTCTGGGCGACCGCAGCGTGCAGATCGAGCCGAATAGGGACGCTTTTAGCGGGAGTGGCGTTGTAGGCGTGTGGGCCGGTGGTGTGGTGGGGGTTTGGGCGGGCGGCATTGTAGGCGTGTGGGCCGGCGGTGTGGTGGGGGTTTGGGCGGGCGGCGTATATGCAAATCTCCCCGCAAACACCTCCCTCTGGCAAAAAGTCAACCTGCAGCAAGCGCAAGCGTTGGCCTCCAATCTTGGCGCAGGCGTGACCGTCGCCGTCATTGATACTGGCATTGACCTTCAGCACCCTGCCTTCCAGGCCTCTTTAACAGACTCTTCTACCTGGCGGGACTTCTACGGCAACGACAATGTGCCTCAGGAAGAGGGCATCCTGGGAAACGGTGCATATGGGCACGGTACGAGCGTTGCTGGCATAGTCCTGCAAGTCGCTCCCAAGGCCAGGATCATGCCGATCCGCGCGCTGGGCTCCGACGGGTCGGGCGACGCGGTAATGGTAGCCCAAGCGATACAGTGGGCTGCGGCGAGGGGAGCCAATGTCATTAATCTGAGTCTGGGGAGTGCCGAGAACTCCACTGTGGTGCAAAGCGCCATCAATACAGTCACGGCACAGGGCATTCTGGTTGTGGCGTCAGCCGGGAACGAGAACCAGAACGTCCTGACTTATCCGGCAGCCAACGCCACGCAAAAGGGCAGTGGCGAATACGCCTTGAGTGTGGGAAGCGTCGATCTATCGGACCTAAAATCCACCTTCTCCAACTATGGCCGTTCGTTGGAACTGGTTGCCCCCAGCGAGAACGTCTATGGGCCAGCCCCTGAAAACCGAATGGTGGCCTGGAGCGGCACCTCGATGGCCGCCCCGATGGCCGCCGGTGGCCTGGCCCTGGCCCTTGGGCAACAGCGGACGGTGGCGTTGAAGGACCTGACAGCCAAGATGGCGGGGACGGCCTTTGATGTATATAACGGTGGTGCGAACGACGCCTATAAAGGCATGCTCGGTCCGAAAGGCCGCCTCGACCTCTCCAAGTTCCTGGACGACTCCATCCAGCACTAAGCGGGCGATCATTCATGCTTCCTGACGACCAGGCATTGACGTCGTCGCCCCCATCCCACGTTGCAGAGCGAATCGAAGCTTTGCAACGTGCTGTTCTGGAATTGTTGGAAGCTGACCCCCGAGAAGCGCTCGTGCTTGCGCAGTCCTGTTGCCGTGTGGCCGACGGGATTGGAGACATGGGGTACCGGGCCAGTTCATTGTTGTTGCTGGGCCGTGTGCTGTTCGCTCAAGCTGAGCTAGCGGAAGCAAGGGTAAAGTTGCTGGAGGCTGCAACTCTCTATCAGCATCTCGGCAATATTTTGGAAGAGGCCGAGGCGCATAGTCACTTGGGACGCATTTCGCTGAACCTGGGACAATTCGAGGAAGCTCAGACTCATCTACAGTTATCTATAGAACGCACGGCGGCCATCTCTTCTTCAAAAGCTAAAAATATTCATGCGACCGCCCTCAACTTGTTGGCTGGTACATATCATCAGCAGGGAAATGCTGGAGATGCATTGCGTCTGTTGAACCACTCTCTTAACCTCTGGCAAGAAGAAGAAAATATTACTGGGCAGTTGCAATGCCTAAGCAATATAGGAAATATACAGAATTGGCTCGGGCAGTATGGAGAGGCCATATCAACCCTTTCAAATGCATACAGGATCTATCAATCTCACCCTCAGGATTCAAAAACAGAAATACACATTCTGCACAATCTGGCAACAGCACATCATCTAAATGGGGATAATACCCTGGCCATTAAGATGATGGAGTCCGCGCATCAGACGGCGGTAATTAGCAGAAGTAAATTTAACGAGGCGGCAGCCCTACTGAACTTGGGCGGCTTTTGTCTGCAGGATGAACAATGGACGGAGTCTCTCCGGTATCTGCAGGACGCTCTACGGCTAACGCAGCAGCTGGGGTATCAAGTTCTTGAATTGGAAGTCCTCGACACCCTCGGCTCTCTCTACCAGAAAACCGGGGAACACGATCTTGCGCGCCAGAGCTATGCCCAGGCGCTGGAGATGGCCCTGTCCATCGGCTCTACCCAAGGCGAACTCAACGCCCGCTTGCACCTGGGTCAACTGCACCTGACGGGCGGACAGCTCGAGCAGGCCCGCGAGGAACTGCGGGCCAGCCTGGGCCTGGCGGTGCAGGCGCAGTTTCGTAAGGAGGAAGCGTCGGCGCACGAGGCGCTTTCGGAGCTGTACAAGCGTCTGGGGTGGCCTGCAGAAGCCCTGGAACACAGTGAGCAGCTCCGGCGCATCGAGCGAGAACTGTTCGATGCCGAGCGGGACCGGCAGACCCGCAACCTGACCATCCAGTTCGAGGTGGAGCGGGCCCGGCGGGACGCAGACGTATACCGCATGCGGACTGAAGTGGAGCACGAGGCCCGGCGTACGGCCGAGCGGCTGGTGCAGGAGCGTACGGCAGAACTTGCCCGCGCTCAGCACGAGGTCGTCACCCGTCTCGCCATGGCTGCCGAGTACCGCGACGACACGACCGGCGAGCATACCTGGCGTGTGGGACACGCGGTCACCCACATTGCCCGGGCGCTTGGGTGGCCAGACGCCCGGGCCGAACTGCTGGGGATCGCCGCGCGTTTGCACGACGTGGGCAAGATCGGCATTCCCGACAGCATTCTGCTCAAGCCGGGCAAACTGACGCCCGCCGAGTATGTCCAGATGCAGACGCACACCCTGATCGGGGCCCGCATCCTGTCGGGCGGGCTGTCCGAACTGCTCCGGCTGTCCGAAGAAATCGCCCTGACGCACCATGAGCGCTGGGATGGCAAGGGCTATCCCCGGGGACTGGGCGGGCCGCTGATTCCGATCTCCGGGCGCATCGTGGCGGTGGCCGACGTCTACGACGCGCTTACGCAGGAGCGGCCCTACAAGCGTGCCTGGACGCATGAGGAAGCGCTTCACGAGTTGGAAGTGCAGGCGGGCACGCAGTTCGATCCCGATGTTGTGCGCGTGGCGCTGGAGGTATTGCAAGGCGGCCTGGCCGCAACAGAACCGTTCCGCTCTGTTCGCCGCTGAATCTGGGGCCACAGGTGTGGCCTCGCCCAGATCCTCTTCAGGAAACCTTTAAGTCTCTTTCTGTAAGGAAGCGGACCCTATTCTGGGGGGTAATGCCGTCTTTCGCTTCTGCTGTTCCGAGGCTCCCCCAGTACCCCGCCGGAGCGGTTCATGACTGAAACCGCGCTGGTGGACGCCCTCGATGATCAACTGCTGCTCTCGGCCCTGCTCGCCTTCCGCGACGGCGACTTCTCGGCGCGGTTGCCAAGCAACTGGACAGGGGTGGCCGGCAAAATCGCCGACACCTTCAACGAGGTGCTCGTCAGTACCGGGCGCGTCGCCCAGGACGTGGCGCGCGTCGGGCACATCGTTGGCAAGGAAGGCAAGGTCACCCAGCGCATTCCGCTGGGCCGGGCCGTGGGTGGCTGGGCCGAGCTGATCGAGGGTGTGAATACCCTGGTGGACGACCTCGTCTGGCCCACCAGCGAGATGACCCGCGTGATCACCGCCGTGGCGAACGGGGACCTCTCGCAGACCATGGCCCTGGAAGTTGAGGGTCAGCCCATGCAGGGCCAGTTCCTGCAAACGGCGCGGACCGTCAATACGATGGTCAGTCAGCTGAACAGCTTTGCGGGCGAGGTGACCCGCGTGGCGCGCGAGGTGGGCACAGAAGGCAAGCTCGGGGGTCAGGCCGATGTGCGCGGTGTGGGCGGAACGTGGAAAGACCTCACCGACAACGTGAACTTCATGGCCGGCAACCTCACCAATCAGGTGCGTAACATCGCGGACGTGACCACCGCCGTGGCGAACGGGGACCTGAGTAAAAAGATCACCGTGGACGCGCGCGGGGAGATTCTGGACCTCAAGAACACCATCAACACGATGGTGGACCAGCTGAACAGCTTTGCGGGCGAGGTGACCCGCGTGGCGCGCGAGGTGGGCACGGAAGGCAAGCTCGGGGGTCAGGCCGATGTGCGCGGTGTGGGCGGAACGTGGAAAGACCTCACCGACAACGTGAACTTCATGGCCGGCAACCTCACCAATCAGGTGCGCAACATCGCGGACGTGACCACCGCCGTGGCGAACGGGGACCTGAGTAAAAAGATCACCGTGGACGCGCGCGGGGAGATTCTGGACCTCAAGAACACCATCAACACGATGGTGGACCAGCTGAACAGCTTTGCGGGCGAGGTGACCCGCGTGGCGCGCGAGGTGGGCACGGAAGGCAAGCTCGGGGGTCAGGCCGATGTGCGCGGTGTGGGCGGAACGTGGAAAGACCTCACCGACAACGTGAACTTCATGGCCGGCAACCTCACCAGCCAGGTGCGCAACATCGCCTTCGTCACCACCGCCGTGGCGAACGGGGACCTGAGTAAAAAGATCACCGCCGACGCGCGGGGTGAGATTCTGGAGCTGAAGGAAACCATCAACACGATGGTGGACCAGCTGAACAGCTTTGCGGGCGAGGTGACCCGCGTGGCGCGTGAGGTGGGCACAGAAGGCAAGCTCGGGGGTCAGGCCGATGTGCGCGGTGTGGGCGGAACGTGGAAGGACCTCACCGACAGCGTGAACTTCATGGCCGGCAACCTCACCAGCCAGGTGCGCAACATCGCCTTCGTCACCACCGCCGTGGCGAACGGGGACCTGAGTAAAAAGATCACCGTGGACGTGCGCGGCGAACTGCTGGAGCTGAAAGACACCATCAACACGATGGTGGACCAGCTGAACAGCTTTGCGGGCGAGGTGACCCGCGTGGCGCGCGAGGTGGGCACGGAAGGCAAGCTCGGGGGTCAGGCCGATGTGCGCGGTGTGGGCGGAACGTGGAAGGACCTCACCGACAACGTGAACTTCATGGCGTCGAACCTCACCGATCAGGTGCGTGGGATCGCGCAGGTGGTGACCTCGGTGGCGAACGGGGATCTCAAGCGCAAGCTGACGCTGGAGGCCAAGGGTGAGATCGCCGAGCTCGCCGAGACGATCAACTCCATGATCGACACGCTGGCCACGTTTGCCGATCAGGTCACGGGCGTGGCGCGCGAGGTGGGCGTGGAGGGGCGTCTGGGCGGACAGGCCAGCGTGCCGGGCGCTTCGGGCACCTGGAAGGACCTCACGGACAACGTGAACCGGCTGGCCGCCAACCTGACCACGCAGGTGCGGGCGATTGCCGAGGTGGCGACCGCCGTGACCAAGGGGGACCTCACCCGCTCGATCAATCTTGACGCCCGGGGTGAGCTGGACGCGCTGAAAGACAACATCAACGCGATGATCCACAACCTGCGCGACACGACCGAGAAAAACGAGGAGCAGGACTGGCTCAAGACCAACCTGGCGCGCTTTACCCGGATGCTGCAGGGCCAGCGCGACCTGCTAACGGTCAGCCGCCTGATCCTCTCCGAGCTCGCGCCGCTGGTCAAGGCCAGTCACGGCGTCTTCTACACCATGGACGAGGACGCGCCCACCCCGACGCTGCAACTGCAGGCGAGCTACGCCTACCGCGAGCGCAAGGGCCTGGGCAACCGCTTTCTACTGGGCGAGGGCCTGGTGGGGCAGTGTGCGCTGGAGCAGCAGCCTATCGTGCTGACGCACGTACCGCACGACTACGTACAGATCAACTCAGGGCTGGGGGCCGCCACACCGACGAGCATCATCGTGCTGCCGGTGGTGTTCGAGCAGCAGACCAAAGCCGTGGTGGAGCTGGCCTCCTTCAGCACCTTCAGTCCCACGCACATCGCCTTTCTGGAGCAGCTCACCGAGTCCATCGGCATCGTGCTCAATACCATTCAGGCCACCATGCGCACCGAAACGCTGCTCGCGCAGTCGCAGGGCATGGCGCAGGAACTCCAGAGCCAGCAAGAAGAGCTGCGCCAGACCAACGAGGAGCTGGAAGAAAAGGCCCGGCTGCTGGCCGAACAAAACCGCGAGGTGGAACGCAAGAACCACGAGGTGGAGTCGGCGCGGCAGGCGCTGGAGGAAAAGGCCGCGCAGCTCGCGCTGACCTCCAAGTACAAGAGCGAATTTCTGGCAAACATGAGCCACGAGTTGCGTACGCCGCTCAACAGCCTGCTGCTGCTCGCCAATCAACTGCGCGAGAATCCGGAAGGCAACCTCTCGGCCCAGCAGCAGAACTACGCCAAGACGATCTACGCTTCCGGCAATGACCTGCTCAACCTGATCAACGACATCCTCGACCTGTCCAAGGTGGAGTCGGGTACCGTGACGGCGGACGTGGCGGATGTGCCCTACCGCGTGGTCGGCGAGGCGCTGGAAGCGACGTTCGCGCCCGTCGCCGCCGACAAGGGTGTGGGCTTCGAGTTGCGCTTCGATTCCTCGCTGCCCGCCAGCCTCGCCACCGACGAGAAGCGCCTGCTCCAGATTCTAAAAAACCTGCTTGCCAACGCTTTCAAGTTCACCTCTCGCGGCTCGGTCACGCTGGAGGTCGCCCCGGCCGTGGGCGGCTGGAGCCTGGACAACACCTCGCTCCTGCGTGCGCCAGGCGTGGTGGCCTTCCGGGTGACCGACACCGGCATCGGCATCCCCGCCGATAAGCAGCGCGTGATTTTCGAGGCGTTCCAGCAGGCCGACGGTTCCACCAGCCGCAAGTACGGCGGCACCGGTCTGGGGCTGGCGATCAGCCGCGAGCTCGCGCGCATTCTGGGCGGCGAGATCACGCTGGAGAGTACGCCGGGCTCGGGCAGCGTCTTCACGCTGTACCTGCCCGCGGGGCGGCGGGGAATGGACTTCACCCCGGCCGCGGGTGGCGCGCGGAATATGGTGGTGGGCCTGAACACCACCTCCAGCATGGGTTGGACGGGCCTGGACACCCCCTCGGCCAGCAGCGTCGGCGGCGCTTCCAGCCTGGCACCCATCTCGCCCGTTCCGGCGGCGGAAGGGACCGCCGCGCCGTTGCCCTCCGCGCACGTCGGTGACGACCGGGCCGTCATTCAGCCTGGCGACCGCACCGTGCTTATCGTGGAAGACGACCCCACCTACGCGGGCATCCTGCTGGAGCTGGCGCATGAACGCGGCTTTCTGGGGCTCATCGCCACGCGCGGGGACCAGGCCATTACCCTGGCGCAGACGTACCGGCCCACGGCGGTCACGCTCGACCTGTCGCTGCCCGACACGAGCGGCTGGGCGGTGCTCGACCACCTCAAGCACGACCCGGCCACCCGGCACATCCCGGTGCACATCATCTCCGGCGAGGAAGCCACCCTGACCGGGCGCAAGCTGGGCGCGCTCGATCACGTCACCAAGTCGGGCGACAAGGCGGCGCTGACCCGCGCCTTTGCCAACTTGGAGTCGTTCATTGCCCGGCGGGTCAAAAACCTGCTGGTGATCGAGGACGATCCGGCGCAGCGGGAGAACATCGTGGAGCTGATCGGCAACGGTGACGTGAAAACCACGGCGGTGAGCAGCGGCGCCGAAGCCCTCGCCGCGCTGGAGGCCACGCCCTTCGACTGCATCGTGCTGGACCTGCAGCTCACCGACATGACCGGCTTTGAGCTGATTCAGGCCCTGCAGAAGAATCCCGCGTACAAGTCCATCCCGGTCATCGTCTATACCGCGCAGGACCTCACGCGGCAGCAGGAGACGCAGCTGCGCAAGGCGGCCAAGTCGATCATCCTCAAGGACGTTCGTTCGCCCGAGCGGCTGCTCGACGAGGTAACGCTCTTCCTGCACCGCGTGGAGGCCAACCTGCCCGAAGCCAAGCGGCAGATTCTGGAGGGGGCGCGGCAGCAAGACCCCACTCTGCAGGGCCGCCGGGTGCTTGTGGTGGACGACGACATCCGGAACATCTTCGCCTTGACCGCTGTGCTCGAACGCCACCGCATGACCGTCTACACGGCGGAAAACGGCCGCGACGCGATCAGCATGCTCGAAAGCACCCCCGACATCGACGCCGTGCTGATGGACGTGATGATGCCCGAACTCGACGGGTACGAGACCACCCGCCTGATCCGGCAAAACCGCAAGTTCAAGTCGTTGCCGATCATCTCCCTGACCGCCAAGGCCATGCCCGGCGACCGCGAGAAGTCCATTGAGTCAGGCGCCTCGGATTACATCTCCAAGCCGGTGAACACCGATCAACTGCTCTCGCTGCTGCGGGTTTGGCTCTCACGCTGATATGTCGCCCCTCTCGCCTCCCACCGACGCCCTGGAACAGATCGAGATCACGCTGCTGCTCGAAGGCGTGTACCAGCACTACGGCCACGACTTTCGGGGCTACGCACCGGGCACCGTGCGCCGCCGCGTGCTGCACTGCCTGCAGGCCGAGCGTCTCCCCACCGTCAGCGCCCTGCAAGACCGGGTGCTGCACGATCCGGCCGCCATGACCCGGCTGGTGGCGGCCCTGTCCATCCAGGTCACCGAGATGTTCCGCGACCCCTCTTTCTACCGCGCGCTGCGAGAGCAGGTCCTGCCCGTGCTGCGGACCCATCCCTTCTTGCGCGTGTGGCACGCGGGCTGCTCGACCGGCGAGGAGGTCTACTCGCTGGCGATCCTGCTCGAAGAGGCGGGACTGCTTTCCCGCACCCGGCTGTACGCCACGGACGTGAGCGCTCCGGCGCTGGCGGTGGCGCGGCAGGGCATCTATTCGGCCGAGAAGCTGGCCGGATACGCCCGTAACTACACCGACGCGGGCGGCGCGCGTTCCTTCAGCGCGTATTTCACCCAGGGGCAGGGGCACGCGCTCGTCAGCGCCCCGCTGCGGCAGAACGTGATCTGGGGCCAGCACAACCTGGTGACCGACGGGTCCTTCAACGAGTTTCACCTGATCTTGTGCCGCAACGTGATGATCTATTTCGCCCGGCCGCTGCAAGAGCAGGTGCAGGGCCTGCTGCACGCCAGTCTGGTCACGTTCGGGGTGCTGGGGCTGGGGCAGCATGAGACGCTGGAGTTCTCTCCTCACAGCGCCCACTTTGAAACCCTGAACTACCGTGAGAAACTGTACCGGAGAATCGCGTGACCGCCCCCCCCGCCAATACCCTGCCCCTCGCCAACATCCTGATCGTCGACGACCAGGACGCCAAGCGCCTGGCCCTGGCCTCGGCGCTGGAAACGCTGGGGCAAAACCTGGTGCTCGCCTCCTCCGGGCGCGAGGCGCTGCGCCTGCTGCTGCAAGACGAGTACGCGGTGATTTTGCTCGACGTGCGGATGCCCGAGATGGACGGCTTCGAGACCGCGGGCCTGATTCGCAGCCGCGTCCAGACCGAGACCACGCCCATCATCTTCGTGACCGCCCACGACCGCGCGGAGGCAGACATGCTGGGCGGGTACTCGCTGGGCGCGGTGGACTTTATTTACTCGCCCGTACAGGCCGAGATCCTGCGGGCCAAGGTGGGCGTGTTCGTGGACCTGCACCAGAAGACGCGCACGGTACAGGCGCACGAGCGGCGGCTGCGTGAGCTCGAGGCGCAGCAGGCCCGCCGGGTACAAGACCGCCTCCGGCGCGAGAGCGAGCGTGAGCGGCAACGGGCGCAGACCGAGATGCGCAAGCTGTCGAGCGCGGTGGAGCAGGCCGCCGATCCCGTATTCATCACGGACCGCGAGGGGATGATTGAGTACGTCAACCCCGCCTTCGTGGCCCTGACCGGCTACAGCCGCGCCGAGATTCTCGGGCAGCGTTCCCGGGTGCTGCGGCCCGACGGCCACGATCCGGCGCTGTATGAGCATATCTGGGACCTGCTGCTGCGCGGCGAGGTGTACCGCGGTGAGCTCGCGAGTCGGCGCAAGGACGGCAGTCTCTTTTACGAGGAAAAGACCTTCACGCCCATCAAGGACGAGGCGGGCAGAATCACCCACTTCGTCTCCACCGGGCACGACGTGACCGAGCGCAAGCGGATCGAGGCCGAACTCGTGGCGCTCAACGCCTCGCTGGAGGCGCGGGTGCAGGAGCGCACGGCGCAGCTCGAAGACGTAAACGCCGAACTTGAGGCCTTCGCCCATTCCATCTCGCACGATCTGCGCACGCCGCTGCGGCACATCGCCTCGTTCGCGGACCTGTTGCGGCGCGACGCGCAAAGGACGATGTCCGAGCCTGCCCAGCGTTACCTGCGCATCATTCAGGACTCGACCCGGCGCATGGACGACCTGATCCTGGGCCTGCTGGAATTCGCGCGCACTGGACGCCAGGACCTGCGCTTCGGCCCGGTGGACCTCGGCGTGCTGGTGCAAGACGTCCTTTCGCACCTGCAAAACGAATGCGGCGACCGGGTGGTTCGCTGGCGGATCAGCGAGCTGCCCGTGGTCCAGGGCGACCTCACGGCGCTGCGGCAGGTGATGACCAACCTGCTGTCGAACGCGCTGAAGTACTCCCGCGGGCGCGAGGAAGCTGTCGTGGAGGTCTGGAGCACGCGCGAGGGCGGGGAGTACGTCCTGCACGTTCGCGACAATGGGGTGGGCTTCAATATGGCCTACGGGCACAAGCTGTTCGGCGTCTTCCAGCGCCTGCACTCGCCCGACGCCTTCGAGGGCGCAGGGGTGGGGCTCTCCAACGTCAAGCGCATCCTCGCCCGCCACGGAGGCCGCATCTGGGCCGAGGCGCAGGAGGGCCTGGGGGCCACCTTCAGCTTCACCTTGCCGCAGTCCCAGGAACACCAGCCTGAGCAAGAGGAGGGCCGCTCCCAGGGCGACGGACCTCAGGACGTGACCCCACTGGAGACGCCCGCCTGAGTGCCGCCCGGAGGGGCCCTCCTGCCCGAGCGAGCTGGGCCGCGTCTGTGCTTGCGCATATCCCCCGTTTACAGGCCCTGCCAAATGAGCGGAGCGGTACCCGTTGCCCACACTGCCCGTATGGTACCGGCAGACCGGAGCAGGGCCCAACGACCCTTCCGCACCGCGCGGCGGCCGCGCAGAAGGCACCTCGGCGTGCCGGACCTCGCTCCGTGGCTCTTTCCTGACGTGCCGCTGGGGCGGGGGAGCGGTTGCCCAGCAGGCCCTGCAAGGTGATCTCGCGGCCCTGCAGCGCCTGAAACCGGAAGACTTCGCGCGTCTGCCAGGTCGCCCGCTGCGCCAGTACAGGGTACCTCGTGTCCGCCCTACGCCTTTCCCCGCATTCGCTCGCGCGCTTTGGACCTGACCCTGAAGGCCAAATGGGAGGCCTGACTTTCAATGCTGGAACGCGTTCCCCACCTGCGCCTCGAAGCGCGGGTACGGGACGTCCTCCAGGCCGTGCTCGGCAACGCCCGGCGCATTCCCCTGTACCATACCGACAAGGCCGATTTCGGCGACCTCGACGTGCTGGTGCTGTCCCCGCGCCTGACCGCAGAAGCGGTGGAGGCGGGTGAGTACCGGCGGCAGGGCATGGGCCACACGTTCCTCGCGCCCGTGTCTGGCGAGGAACGCGCCTTTCAGGTGGAGCTGTTTCCCGCGTCGCCCGCGCAGTTGCAGGCCCGCTTCGCTTTTATGCCCCGGGGCGATGGCGGAAACATCCTGGGGCGTATGGTCAAGCCGCTGGGCCTCACAGGAAGGCCTGCGCTACGTCCACCGTGTGCACAACAACTGGCGCCGTGAACTCCACCTCACGGACGACGTCGCCGTGCCACTCGCCGCGCTTGGCCTGGACCCCGACGTTCACGCCGCAGGGGACCGGGACGAGGAGGCAATGTTCCGCTTCCTGACCCCCAGCCGCCCGTTCTGCCCTTTTCCGTTTCTGAACCCCGGCGGTGACCTCGCCCGCCGGGTGAAAGTGCGCCCCGGCATGGACCGCTTCGTCGCCTTCCTGCGGCGCGAGGGCTTCGTGGCCGGGGAGGGGGCTCCCCGCCTGACCCCGGGAGAGACCAGGGCCCTGCTGCCCGGGCGGGGCATCCTGGCCATCGTCCACGACATGAACGCCGAGGACGAGGGGACCGAGCAGGTCAGGGCCCACTTCGACGGCCGCGCCGTCATGCACCTGACGGGCTGGCGCGGCCCTGGGACGGCTGATGGCGCGCCTGAAAGCGGGCGGCATTGAGGCGCGTGCCGTCGCGGGTAACCGCCCGGCCATCGAGGCCGCCATTCAGGCTCCCGACGAGGCCCTGCGCGGAGAAGAGGCCCAGGGCTAGGCCCCCTCTGCCTCCAGCTTTTGCCAAACTTCCACGGCCTTGAGGGTGGTCAGGCCCAGGCGGCGGGCCACCTCCTGCGGATCCCCCGTCTGCTGCAGCACCCGCATTCCCGCGGTGTTCCTGAGGGCGCGCCACGCCCGGTACGGCACGTTCGCCCGCTGGCACAGGGCGTATATGGCGGCCCGCAGTTGATGGTCCGTCTGAAACTCAAACAGTGGCCCCGGCGCGGAGAACAGCGCCGTCTGTCCCCGCTCGCGCCCATAGGCTTCCAGGGCTTCTTGAAGTTCGGCGTCCAGCTCCAGTTCTCGGCCCGGCGCAAGGAGGCGCCCTCCCCGCAGGTCCACGTCCTCCCAGCGCTGCGCCACCGTCTCCGGGCCGGTTAGCCCGGCGCGCGCCCCCAGCAGCACCAGCGCCCGGCCCGCCACGTCCGCATGCGCGAGCAGCCGGGTGATCTCCGCTTCCGAGTACAGGTCGCGGTGCTCCTCGGGTTTGTTGCTGGGCAGCTTCAGCCCCAGAAAGGGATTGGGTCCCGGGTGCAGGCCGTGCTCGCGCAGCAGGTCGTACATTGTCCGCACCCGGGTGAGGTGGTTGTGAATCGTGGAGGGCGTCTGGGCATGCTTTTGCAGCAGCCGGCCGAAATACGCCTGGGCGTCGGCAGCAGTGGCGTTCAGCACGCTCCGGTCCTCTTCACCCGCCCACCGCAGGTACGCCCGCAGGCTGGAGAGGTAGTTCTTACGCGTGGCGTTGCCCGGCTGTCCGGGCAGCCCCGCCGACAGCAGATCCAGCCCGGCCTCCACGTCGCCCCGCGCCAGGGCCTGCCGAATCAGAGAAGGAAGACGCTCGGTCATGCTTGAATATATACATGAAGCCGACGCTTGCCTAGCCCCGGCGCCCCCCTCCCTTCAACGTTCTCGCCGCCACACCCGCACCCAGTCCACCTGCACGGCCGTCTCCGGGCCCCACAGGGTGCTGCTGTCCGGCGACTCACACCAGTAGCGCGACGCGGAAGTGCAGACCATGCTGTTGATGATCAGGTAAGACGGCCCGCGCTGGTAGGCGGCTCCCTCAGCCCCCGACAGCCGTGCCTGCACCTTGCCGTCGCGGTAGAACACCACTTCGCCGGGTTGCCAGTCCACCCCATACACGTGAAAGTCCAGGGACAGGTCCGCCGAGAGGGTGCGTCGCCCGGTCGACTCGTTGCCACGGCGCCCGGGGTCGTCGAAATGCAGGGCCATCTCGTGTTCGCGCGGGCGGCTGCCCAGCACCTCGGCGATGTCGATCTCGGGCGGCCACGCGCCGTCCGCGCGGTGCAACCACCACGCGCCCAGTACCCCGCGCCGTCCGGGCATCCGCAGCCGCGCCTCGAAAAACCCGTATTCCTGGCTGAACTTGCCCTTGGTATTGATCGCCGCGGAGGTGTGCGACTTGTTACCGCCCAGGCATTCGGGGGACCTCGGCCGGTCCGGCGAGGTATTCAGGGTCAGTGTGCCGCCGCTCAGGCCCACAGCCGCGGGTTCGGCGCAGCTCGCCACCCAGGCGTTGGCGTCATACGGTCCCCACCCAAACCCGGCTGACCACTTCTGCGGGTCCAGCCGCTCACCGCTGAAGGTGTCGGTAAACGTGTTGATCCAGCCCCCCGGCCGAAAGCCGTAGGGCGCGGCCGGCCCCATCCCCGGCGGCGCCGCCAGGGGGAAAGCGGGCCTCTCGCCAGGTCCGTTCGCCGGCTCCTCGGCGGGAGGTCTGGACGCTGGTCCTTTGCCCGGCGCCGGTGGGCTGGCTGGGGATTGCCCGGCTCCGCCGGCGCCATCACCCCCGGCAGAGGGTGGCCGGGCGGCGGGAACCTCCACGGCCGTCCGCCGCTGCTGCCACACGAAAGCGAGGCCCGGCAGCGCCAGGGCCAGCAGCAGGATCAGGACGGTGCGGGGAAACCGGGGAGGGGGCAACGGAAATCCTTCGAAAAGGGGATGGGGGCGCAGGCAGGGGGAAAGTGAACGGCCGCAAGATAGCGTGGGCAGGCGCTGGCGTGCCGAAAACCCCAAAGGGCAGTGGGTGCCCCTTCGCGAGAGGCACCCACCCGGACACAGACCCCGCTTTAACGTGTGCGGGAACGCGCGGTCGCCAGGACCACCGGGGACAGCCGGCTGGTGAAGTTCAGCGCCACCGGATCGACGAACAGGGGATCGGTGATGCGGTCGGTGGCGCTCAGCTGGCCGCCATCGATGCTGACGTAGGGGCGCCCGCCGGTCTTCCAGAAGACGTTGTTGTACTCGGTGAAGGGCGCGTCGGCCCACATGGGCGTCATGTTGGCCGCCGGGACGATGCCGCTGGCCGCGCCACGCTGCCACAAGACGTTGTCGTGCGCCTTCAGGACCGAGGGGCCGCAGCCGTCCGAGCAGATGATCCCCGTATCCACCATGTACCCCACGTTGTGGTGAAACACCGTGCCGGGGTTGCCGCCCCACTTGCTCTTCGTGCCGCGCAGCACGATCATCGCGCCGCCCGCCTTCACCGGCGCGTAGGTGTTGTACGCGAAGGTGTTGTTCTCGCTCTGGCTGGTGGGGGTGCCGCCCAGTTCAGTGAAGGTCATGTCCTCGGTGCTGAGGTTGTCGTGGACGTTGTTGCCGCTGGCCTCGTACAGTTCCACGCTCGCGCCATCTACGCCGTAGTCCTCGCTGCAGGCCCAGTTGCCGCTGAAGGTGTTGTTCGCGACCTCGTTGCCGTTGGAGTTGACGAGCACGCCCCAGGCGCCAGAGTCGTCGTCGTACACGCCGGCCGTATTCTTCTTCATGACGTTGTTGTTGGTCAGGGTGTTGCCCAGCACGCGGTTGTTGTTCGCGCCGGCCATGAGGTGCACGCCCGCCATGAAGCCGCTCGCAGAGGAATTCTGCACGGTGTTGTACTGCCCGGTCACGGCGAAGCCGACTCGCCAGGCAACCGGGGTGTTGGCGCACTTGCCGGTGCCGGCGGGCGCGGGGCGGGTGGAGGTGACGTTCAGTCCGTCGAACACCAGGTAGTTGCCACCAACGAGGACTGCCTCGGCGTCGGTGTTCAGCACGATGGTGGGAGCCGCACCCTCGCCGTAGGCCGTGTACACGATGGGGGAGGCCGCGGTGCCGCTCGACTTGGCGACCAGCGAGCCCGTAAAGGTGCAGCCGCGTTTCAGAAGCACCCGGTCACCGGCAAGGAGGCTCAGGCCGCTCACCCTGTTCAGGGTCCGCAGGGCCGTGCCCGCGCTTGTACCGCTCGCCTTGTCGTTTCCCGCGCAGTCCAGGTAAAAGGAGCGTCCGGTCGCCGTGGGGGTGGGGGCCGGCGCGGCGATCTTCCTCGCGCCCTGCGCCTGCAGCGTGCCGCCCTGGGTTTTGGCGCTGGCCTGGGGAAGGGCGGTTTGCGAGCAGCTCACGATAAAAACAACAGGCAGCAGCCAGACCAGTTTCTGCACAGGATCCCTCGTTTCGGTGGCCCGGCTGACTGCGTGAGTCCCGTGGCTTTGCGCCCCCTGCTCGCACAGGGTTTGCCTTTTCGTCGAGCTGCGCAGAGCGTCTCTCTGCCGCCAACGTAAATAATGTTAGAACCGGAGTTCTGACACAAAGCTTACTTCAATGTCTCCTCAAAATTCCACGTCCCCGGTACCCACCCATTGGGGGTACCGCACAGGTGCATCTCCGTGACGCTCAGGGCTGGTGCTTGGGAGACAACGCCGCTGTGGAAAACCAGAAGGCCCGGAATGACTGGATCACGTCGATAAATTCGCTCACGGTCACGGGCTTGGGGATATAGGCGTTGGCATGCAGGTTGTAGCTGCGCCAGATATCGTTTTCGGCGCGTGAGGTGGTCAGCACGATCACCGGCACGTTGCGGAGCTCTGCGTCCGCCTTGAGCACGTCAAGCACCTCGAGCCCGCCCATGCGCGGCATGTTCAGGTCGAGCAAGATCACGTCGGGTGTGGGCACGCCGGCGTACGGGCCCTGGCGCCGCAGGAAATTCAGTGCGTCCACTCCATCGCGCGCCACGTGGAGCCGGTGGGGGAATTCGGCCTCGCTGAAGGCCTCCTCGGTCAGCAGGATATCGGCGGGATTGTCCTCCACCAGCAAAATCTCGATGGTCTTTGTGGGCTTCATGTGTGGGGCGAACTCCTGAGCGCGGGAGGGGATGAGCGGCAGAACCCAGCGGCGTAGAACGGACCTTACCCTACTCTGATCCGGCGTTCTTTCCGTTCTCTTCCCCATGAAAGGCTTCTAAAGGCACCACGCGCGCCCATCGGCTGCGCTGCTGGCCCCATCTAAAGAAAATGAACGATGTGCTGGGCCTTTCCTCAGGCTTTATCCCCGAAAGCCTTCAGGTTTCATCAGGACCGAAGCGCAGGCCAAAAGGTAAACTGAGCACCGTTCCTGGCGCGGCGATGAGCCGGCACCAAAAGAGGACCGCAGGGCAACGGTACGGCCCCTCTTCTTGCGAAGACAGGCCGTCAACACTTGTTCAGCTCCGGTGGCCCGCGCAAAGCCGCGCCGCCGGCGTTTGATGTACGGAGGAAAAGACCTTGAACCCCACCCATTTGCAGCCTGATTCGGTCCGCGCCTCAGATACCCCCGCCCTGCTCGTTGTCGCGCATCTCCGCTGGGACTTCGTGTTTCAGCGCCCGCAGCACCTGATGACGCGAGCGGCCCGTTCGCGGCGCGTGTATTACATCGAGGAGCCGCGCTTCACGTCCGAGGCCGACCACCTCGTGATGCGGACAGATCCTTCTGGCGTCGTGGTCGTCACGCCGCACATCGAGGAGGGTCACAGCGCGGACGCCTCGCAGGCGCGCACCGCCCGGCTGCTGGAGGGGATGGTCAAGGCTGAGGGCCTGCCCGAGTATGACCTGTGGGTCTACACGCCCTTCGAGCTGCCCATCACGGCGGGCCTGAGTCCCCGCGTGACCGTGTACGACTGCATGGACGAACTCGCGCAGTTCCGCGGCGCGCCGCCCGAACTCCGGACGCGGGAAGATCAGCTTTTCGAACAGGCGGACCTGGTGTTTACCGGCGGCCACCGCCTGTACGAGGCCAAGCGCGAGCGCCACGCTGGGGCCTACCCCTTTCCCTCCAGCGTGGAAGTGGAGCACTTCGCGCAGGCCCGCAAAGGGCTGGCGGACCCCAAGGACCAGGCCGCCTTGCCGCGCCCACGGCTGGGCTTTTACGGGGTGATTGACGAGCGGTTCGACATTGAGCTGATCGGTGAGCTGGCCCGCCGCCGCCCCGAGTGGCAGTTCGTGCTGCTGGGCCCGGTCGTCAAGATCGACCCGGCGGAGCTGCCCCGCGGCGAGAACCTGCACTACCTGGGGATGAAGTCGTACGCCGAGCTGCCGAGCTACCTCGCCCACTGGGACGTGGCGCTGCTGCCCTTCGCGCTCAACGAGGCCACCGAGTTCATCAGCCCCACGAAGACGCCCGAATACCTCGCGGCCGGGGTGCCCGTGGTGTCCACCGGCATCCGCGACGTGATCCGGCCCTACGGCGAGAAGGACCTGGCGCGCATCGCCGACGGCGTGGACGCCTTCGAGGTTGCCTGCGCCGAAGCGCTGGCCGAGCGCGGTACCCCGGCGGGCGACGCCCGCCGTGACCGGGCCGACGCCCACCTCTCGACCCTCTCGTGGGACCGCACCTGGGCCGACATGAGCGCGTTGATCGAGCGTGCAGCGGCGGAGCGGCGCGTTTTTCCCCTCGCCGGAGTGGCGGATGACTGAGCGTTTCGATGGACCAGCGCTCCCCGGCACCTCTTCGGCAGACCCTATGATGGAGCTGATGACCGAATCCGTTTCTCCCCAGGGCTTCGACTACCTGATCGTCGGCGCGGGCTTCGCGGGCAGCGTGCTTGCCGAGCGGCTCGCCAACGACGGCAAACGCGTGCTGATCGTGGACCGCCGACCGCACATCGGTGGCAACGCCTACGACCGCTACGACGACGCGGGGGTCCTGATCCACCCTTACGGCCCGCACATCTTCCATACCAACTCGCGCGAAGTGTTCGACTACCTGTCGCGCTTTACCCAGTGGCGGCCGTACCAGCACCGGGTACTGTCGAGCGTGGACGGACAGCTCGTGCCCATTCCGATCAACCTCGACACCGTGAACAAGCTCTACGGCCTGAACCTGACGGCCTTCGAGCTCGAGGAGTTCTTCGCCTCGGTGGCCGAGCCTGTCGAGCATGTCCGGACCTCGGAAGACGTGGTCGTAAGCAAGGTAGGGCGCGACCTGTACAACAAATTCTTCCGGGGCTACACCCGCAAGCAGTGGGACCTCGATCCCAGCGAGCTCGACGCTTCGGTAACGGCACGGGTTCCCACCCGCACCAACCGCGACGACCGCTACTTCGCCGATACGTACCAGGCGATGCCGCTGCACGGCTACACCCGGATGTTCGAGAACATGCTCTCGCACCCCAACATCAAGGTGATGCTGAACACCGACTACCGCGAAATCGCGGCGTTTATTCCCCACGGCCACATGATCTACACCGGGCCGGTGGACGCCTTCTTCGACCACTGCTACGGCAAGCTGCCGTACCGCAGCCTGGAATTCAAGCACGAGACGCACCCGGTGGAGCAGTTCCAGTCGGTGGGCACGGTCAATTACCCCAATGACTACGCCCACACCCGCGTCAGTGAGTTCAAGCACATCACCGGGCAAAAGCACGACCAGACCAGCGTGGTGTACGAATTCTCGCGCGCCGAGGGCGACCCGTACTACCCGGTACCGCGTCCGGAAAACCAGGAGCTGTACAAGAAATACGCCGCCCTGGCTGACGCCCGGGAGGACGTGACCTTCGTGGGCCGCCTCGCCACCTACCGCTACTACAACATGGACCAGGTGGTGGCCCAGGCGCTCGCCACACACCGGAAGTTGAGCGGGCAGAAGACCGGGGCGCAGGCCGTTACGACGGGCTGATCTTTTAGGGGAGAACAACAAAACCCAGGCGGGCGGTGAGCAGACAGATGCTCACCGCCCGCCTGGGTTTATTCCCGCTATCCCTTGACGCTGCCCGTCAGGGACGCTCCCTCGATAAAGTACTTCTGGAACACGAAAAAGATCACCACGACGGGCAGCAGCACCATTACGGAGGCCGCCATCAGCAGTTGCCACTGCACGCTGTTGGCGTCCTGGAAGAACTTTAGGCCCACCTGCAGGGTGTAGAGCTTCTCGTCGTTGAGGTACAGCAGCGGATTGACGTAGTCGTTCCAGGTGCCGTCGAAGGTAAAGATGGCGACGGTGGCGAGCGCCGGCGTCGCGAGCGGCAGCACCACCCGCGCCCAGATCCACAGCTCACTGGCCCCGTCCACCCGCGCGGCTTCCAGCAGTTCGTTGGGAATCCCCATGAAGTACTGCCGCAGCATGAAGGTAAAAAAGGCCCCAGCGCAGAAAGACGGCACCACCAGCGGCAGGTAGCTGCCCACCCACCCCAGCTTGGAGAACAGGACGTACTGCGGCACCAGCGTGACCAGTCCCGGAATCATCATGGTGGAGAGCATCACCGTGAACAGCAGGTTGCGGCCGGGAAAGCGCAGCTTGGAAAAGCCGTAGGCGGCCAGCGAGCACGACAAGACCGTGCCAAAGGTGACCGACGAGGCGTACAGCAAGCTGTTGACCGCGTAGCGCGAGAAGGGCGCGCTCGCCCAGGCGCGGGCATAGTTGCCCCACTGGACAGGATCGGGAATCCAGCGCGGCGGATACGCGAAGACCTGCTGGTCGGGCTTCAGGGACGTGGAGACCATCCACAGCGCCGGATACAGGATCAGGGCGGACAGCAGCAGCAGCGCGGCGAACGCCAGCACCCGCCCGATCAGCGGATTTCCCTCACGTTTCGGTCCCCCGGTGCGGGCCGGGCGAGGACGGACCTGGACCTCGGGTCTGGACAGCGCCATCTCAGCGCACCTCGCCTTCGTAGTGGACCCAGCGCTTCGAGAGCCACAGCTGCAGTCCTGTGATCACCAGCGTGATCAGCAGCAAAATCCACGCCATCGCGGAGGCGTAACCCATTCGCAGGTCCGTGAAGGCCGTCTGCCACAGGTACAGACCGTAAAAGAGCGTGCTGTCGCTGGGTCCCCCCTTGGTCAGCACCAGCGACTCGGACCAGAACTGCATCGCGCCCGAAATGCCGGTGATCAGCTTGAAAAAGATCACCGGGGAGATCAGGGGCACCGTCACCGCCCAGAACTGCCGTGCGGGAGAGGCCCCGTCCATCTGCGCCGACTCGTACAGGTCGCGCGGTACGCCCCGCAGGGCCGCCAGGTAGAACATGAAGCTGCCCGCCGCCGTCCATACGCTCATGATGATCAGCGCAGGTTTGGACCACGCCGGGTCCCCGAACCACAGCGGCAGGTGGTTCTCGTTCACGCCCAGGCGGTAGAGCCCGGTGTTGATGAGGCCCACCTGCGGGTTAAAAACCCACAGCCACAACAGCAGCACCGCCACCCCGGTCAGCACCTTGGGCAGGAAGAACACCGTACGGAAAAAGCGCTGCCCCGGCACCTCCTGGTTGAGCAGCGTGGCGATCAGCAGGCCGGTGGCGATGCCCAGCGGCACGGCGAAGGCGGCGTAATAGGCCGTGTTGCCCAGCGCCTTCCAGAAGCGCTGGTCGCCGGTGAGCAGCTGCACGTAGTTGCGCACCCCCACCCAGTCGAAGCGCGAAGTGATGTCGTAGTTGGTAAAGCTCGCGTACAGCGAAAACAGCATCGGCCCCAGCACAAAGCAGAGAAACCCGATCAACCACGGCGCGATAAAGAGGTAGCCCCACAGCGCCTCGCGCTGGCGCCCATTCAGCCTCTGGCGTCGCGGGGCCGGCGGCTGAGTGGCTGGAGGCGGGGGAAGGGGAGAGGCGGCGCTCAAGGCCGCCTGCCCAAAAGTCTGTGCATGTGCTCCTGCCTTTCAAAAAGGGGCAAAGCGGGCAAAGCGCAAACCTCAGGCTTTGCCCGCTGCCGGGCGGGGTGGAACGTGGACTGCGGAGACCGGGGCGCCGTTCAGCGGGGGCCGGCGGCGTCCACCCCTGTTCCCGCTCCACTCACTTGTTGTTGTCGACCTGCTTCTGGACCTGCCCCTGCGCTTCCTCCAGCGCCTGGCGGGCGTCGTCGCCGCGGTACACGGCGTCCTCGACGGCCTTGTCGAGCAGGCTGCTGTAGCTTGGCGCGAGGCGCGGGGCTGAAGTCACCTCCGTGTACTTCATGTTCGCCGACATCATGCGGAAGGCGGGCGAGGTCACGCTCAGGGAGGCGTTCTTGTAGCCGGGAAAGTCGTTTTGCTCCATGGCCCAGATGCGTGCGCCCTCGGTCGCCATGTACCGCGCGAAGGCGAAGGCTTCCTTGGGATGCTTGGTGCCCACCGGAATTTCGAGGTTAAATCCTCCGCCCGACGACGTGCCCGGTCCCGGCTGCCCAGTGGGGGTGGGGATACGCGCCATGCCGTAGTTCATGTTTGGGGCGTACTTTTTCAGCGTGGCCGCGTAGCCGCCGATGTCGATGATCATGCCGACCTTGCCCGAGATAAAGGGGTCCTGCGCGCCGCTGCCGAACGAACTCTTAAACGCCTGCACGTTGCGCGCGCCCAGACGGTCCGTCCACGCCTTGATCCAGCTGAGGGTCTTGACGGCCGCGGCGCCCGTGAAGCGCGGGTTGGTGCGGTCCTCGTCCCACATGCTCCCGCCCGCGTTGGCCACCCAGCTCTCGAAACCGAACGAGCCGTACAGGGGGTAAAAGCCGATGCGCGAGTAGGCGGGGCCAGCCTTCTGGTCGAGTTTTTTCGCGGCTGCGTCCAGCTCGTCCCAGGTCGTGGGCGGCTTCTTGATTCCGGCCTGCTTGAACAGGTCTTTGTTGTAGTACAGAAACCGGCTGTCGGTCACGAAGGGCAGCGCGTACTGGTCACCCTTGTAGGTGGCCGTGGACCACAGGTTGGGGTAGAAGAGGCTCTTGAGCTTGTCCGCACCCAGTTTGCTGAGGTTGGAGGCCTGGTTTTTGGCCGCGCGCAGGGGGGTGGTGCGGATGTCGATGACCACCACGTCCGGCGGATTTTTGGCCGCCACAGCCGCCAGCGTCTTGGTCTGCAACTGATCGAAGGGCACGAAGGTGTACTTCACCTGCACGTTCGGATTTTTCCTGTTCCAGGTGTCGACGATGCGGTTGATGGTGGGCCGACGCTGCTCGGAACCCCAGTGGGCCCACAGGTCGAGCGTGACCTGCTCGGCACTTGCCCCGCCCATCAGGACGGCTGTCAGAAGAACCAGTGTTTTTTTCATGCATTCCCCCGGATGTCTGTCGGTCTGGCCCCGCCCCGAGTCGCCGAGGTGGACCGGGCGAAGGGCTGTGCACGGTCTTCTCGTCCGCTCTGCCTTGTGGCGGGGCCTGTCCTGACACGGTAAGTGTAGCGCCCAGCGGGTCCAGGCTAGACTTTTGGACTTCTAAAGGTGCGCCGCCCCTACCGTCACAGCACTTCTTTCACCCGACCCGTACGCCGAGGCCGGGGGTCCCCGGTGGCCACGTGCGCCCAGTAGCCCAGCAGCAGTCCGGCGCCAGCCAAGGGCCACAGCGAGGAAAACCACCAGCAGGTGGCAGCGAGCAGCAGGGGCGGTACGGCACACAGCTGGCTGTACAGCGGATACGCGAGCAGGATGCGCGCGGCTTCTCCAACGGCGCGGGGCAGGGGCAGCCCTTCGGCCAGCGCGTCGAGCAGGTAGGGTTGCAGCGCCAGCCACAGCCAGCCGAGCAGCACGCCGCCTACGCCGGCCAGCGCGCCTCCCAGCGCTCCCGGTTGCGTTCGCCACAGCGTCAGGTCCGCCCACACCGCCGCGAGCAGTCCGGCGTTCAGACCGGCCCACAGCGTGCCGGGCCACCACAGGCGAAGCAGAAACCGCGGCAGTGAGGCAAACGGCTCGTCGGGAATGACGGGTCCCCCGGCGTCCCCCTCGCGGCGCTCGTCCGCCACTTCCAGCAGGGCCCGGCGCAGCCAGGCGTAGGCGGCCAGGGTGACGGCCCCCAACGTCACGAGCGGCCAGGCAACGGCCGCCCAAACGACGCTGACCAACATCAGGCGCGGTAGCGCGTGCCACAGGGCGGCAGCGGCGTGGCGCGAGACCTGCACGGCTCCCCTCATCGCTGCAGGATAGAGCGGGTGCGGGAACACTACAGGCTGGTGCGCACCTGCCACAGCTCGGGAAACAGCACGACGCTCAGGGCGCGGCGCAGGTAGCCGGCCCCGCTCGTGCCGCCACTGCCGGCCTTGAAGCCGATGGTGCGCTCCACGGTGGTGAGGTGATTGAAGCGCCAGGCGCGGAAATTGTCCTCCACGTCCAGCAGTTTCTCGGCCAGCTCGTACAGGTCCCAGTAGCGCTCGGTGTCGCGGTAGACCGTGAGCCATGCGGCGAGCACCTCGGGGTGCTCCCCGTGGGGACCGGTCGGGTCACGCTCCAGCACCTCGGCCGGAATGGCCAGGCCCCGCGCCGCGAGCAGCCGCAAGGTGAGGTCATAGACGCTCGGCGCGTGCAGCGCCGCGTCCAGCGGGCCGTACAGGTCCGGGCGGTGCGTGAAGGGCCGCAGCAGCGTGGGGTTGCGGTTGCCCAGCAAGATCTCCACCATGCGGTACCCAGCCGACTGAAACCCCGACGCCTCGCCGAACGAACCCCGGAACTGCAGGTAGTCGGCGGGCGTCATCGTCTTGAGGACGGACCACGCCGCCGTGAGCTGCTCCTGGGCGCGCACCACCCGCGAGAGCATCTTCAGCGGCGTGTCGGTCACGCCCGCCGACAGCAGGTCCATCGCCGCGCGCAGCTCGCGCACCACCAGGTCCAGCCACAGCTCGGAGACGTGGTGCACCGTGATAAAGAGGTGCTCGTCGTGCGCGCCGGTCAGCGGCTGGTGCGCGCCGAGCAAGGCGTCCACCCGCAGGTAGTCGCCGTAGCTCAGCCGCCGGGTAAAGTCGAGGTGCGCCCGTTCGGTGGCGTCGCGTTCAGGCGATGCGGCCGGATTTGCCGGGGAAGAAGCGGAGTCGCTCATGCTCCGCAGCGTACCCGAAAGGCCCGCTCAAGACGGCCGGGCCCAGCGGGCGTCTACCCTGGCCGCATGTCTACCTCGCCCATTCTCGACCTCGCCGGCATCACGCTGGAAGTCAACCACCTGCCCCGCGGAGTGCGTTTTTATACCCAGGTGCTGGGGTTGGACCTCGAAGCCCTGGACGAGGTCCGGCAGACGGCCCGGTTTCGGGTGAACCTCGCCCAGACCCTGACCCTCTGGAAGCCCGTGACCCGCCAGGCGAGCGCGCCTCGCCTCGCGCCACTGCACGCGCGGGGGGCCTCGCACCTGCATTACGCGTGGCAGATTGAGCCGGACGATCTGGAGCGCTGCAAGAGTCTACTGGACGAGCACGGGCTGGAATGGACCGAGATTGACCTCGGTACCCCCGAGCGGCCGGACCCGACCGTCTACTTTTTCGATCCCTTCGGGCACGGCCTGGAGTTGCGTGGTGTCAACCGGGCGGACGAGCGCCAGCCCGCCCTTCCCCCTGTACCCAGGCCGTGCCCTCCCCATGCCCTGCCTGTGATGGGCCTGCGCGAAGCGGCCATCGCCTTTAGCGATTACCCCGCCATGCTGGCCCGGTTGCCGCGCGCCTACGGTTTTGCCCTGGCCAAGGAGCAGCCGGACCGGGACTTCGCGCAGTTCACCCTGGGCCCGGAGCCCGAGCACGACGGAAACGGCACCCCCCGGCGCTGGCTGTATGCCTGGGACCCGCAGGTGGGGCTGGCCGACATGTTTGGTGGGGACCACGCGCTGCTGCAGTTCTACGCCGATGTTCCCGCGGTCCTGGCCCGGGTGCGGGCCGAGGGGCTGCCCCACGTGGAGACCGGCGAACAGCTCGCAGTGCGGGATCCCGAGGGGCACGTGTTCGAGTTCCTGCCCTTGCCGAAGTAAATATATACATAGTTGTTTTCTCCTTGAAACGTCACCAGAAGGCTGTCTCCCTCGGGAAGGCGAGCGACGACACGGGCCCAACGAGGTGGGAACAATGACCAGAACACGGGGTGGCAAGTGAGGGCTGGAGGCCCCTGTCCTGGTGACCGATCTTCCACCCGGGAGACAGCCCGGAATCCACTGTCCACGAACGGTTGTGCGCCGGGGTGGCACACGAATGCGCGCGGGAGTGCGGCCTGACACTGGGAGCAAGCCGCATGCTCAAAGCCCCGCTGGGAAAAAGGGGGCTGGTGCGCCGGAAGCCCTGGGCAGCAACCCCACCAACCGGGGCAAAGCCGGGGGCGCGCACGCTTCCTCCCGGCGCCACAGGCACTGCACGCTCAGCTGCGCTGTATGGCGACTGGCGCCATGACAGCACGGTGCTCCTGGACGCCCTCGGCGCTGCCCGACCGTGGGTCCGGCCCGCGTGCCGTTCCTTGGCCGTGAATCCTGCTCCTGGTGATCCGCAACGCCCACCCACCGCGGCGGTGAGCGGGCGCTTGGCCCTAGGTGCGCCGGGAGAAGCGTCAAGACCGTTGCCGAGTGGACGGCCTGCCTCCTCCAGGCGAGGTCAGAGCGGCGTCTCCCCGTGAGGCCATTGCCTTGGCAAAAGCTTTCCTGGGTTGGAGCGCTTTTGCGTCAGTGGAGGCATCTGGAGGTGGAAATAGGGGACGGGAGAAGAGGCATTGCAGATTCGTATATATTCAGGAAGGCCATGGAGGATTGCTAAGCTGACGCGGTGAGCCGGGAAACGCCCTACGACCACCTCAGCCGGGATGAGTTGCTGACACTGCTTGAGCGGCGTGACGCCGAGCGCACATTTGGACTGGTCTGGGAGCGGGACGCGGCCAGGCATGAGGAGACGTTGCGGGGGGAAGTGGTGACGCTGGAGCCGGTGGAGGAGCTGGGGGTGGGCGGCGAACCCCACCGCAACCTGATCATCGAGGGGGACAACTTCGATGCGCTGCGGTCCCTGCGGCTCACGCACCGGGGGCAGGTCAAGTGCATCTACATCGACCCGCCGTACAACACGGGTGGGCAGGAAGTCACGTATCACGACCGCTTCGGGCAGCGCGAGCACCGGTTCGAACACTCGGCCTGGCTGGAGTTCATGTACCGCCGGCTGCACCTGGCCCGGGACCTGCTGCGGGAAGACGGCGTGCTGCTGGTGTCCATCGACGACAACGAGGTGGCCCCGCTGACATTGATGCTCGACGGCTTGTTTCCCGGGGGCCGGGTGGCGACGTTCGTGTGGCGGCGGCGCAACGGCAGCAACGCGGTGCCGGACACGTTTGTGACTGTGGATCACGAGTACGTGCTGTGTTACGCGCGGCCGGGCTTTTCATTCGCGGGGACCGCCAAGGCGCTGGACGACTACCGGGAATTCGATCCCGGCAACCCGGACCCCTGGAAAAATGGAGACCTCAGCAAACCGCACACCTACCGCCAGCGGCCCAATGGATTCTACGCGGTCCACGATCCCGCAGAGGACGTGTGGTATCCCCCCAACCCCGCGCGGGTCTGGGCCTTCGCTTCAGCGGGGCAGACCCGCCCCGGCCAGAAGCTGCGGCGGCAGACGATGGAGCAGCTCGTCGCGGAAGGCCGGGTGGTATTTCCACGCCGGCAGCCTCCTGCGGTGTACCCCAGCGCCGCGGCGCTGCGGGAGGCCATCCGGGCGGGCCACGCTCCCCGTTTTCTGCGGCTCGGGCTGTTCGATACCCCCGAGGAGGAGGAAGAGTACCTCGCCTTCTATGTGGGCAAACGCGTGGGCTTCGGCACACTGGGCTACAAACGCTTCCGGTCGGAGATGAGGACGACCAGCAAGCCGGTGTCCACCTGGATCGCCGGACTGCGGGAGGCGGCGAACGAGGAGGGCGCCACCATTTTGCGAAGCGGCCTGAACGCCGACGGAACGGCGCTGCTCGGCCAGATGTTGCAGGGCACCGGGGCCGAGTTCAGCTATCCCAAACCGCTGTCACTGCTGCAATCGCTGCTGAGGCAGGCGACGGGACCGGGGGACCTGGTCCTCGACTTCTTCGCGGGCAGCGGCACCACAGCCCACGCGGTGCTCGCGCTAAACGCCGAGCAGCAGGCGGAGCCGGAGCGGCGCTTTATGCTGGTGTCCTCCACAGAGGCGGGGCCCGGAGCCCCGGAACGCAACGTCTGCCGGGACGTGACGCGTGAGCGGGTGGCGCGGGCGATCGCGGGCTACACCGCCCGCAGCCGCTCGGGGCAGGTCGCGGTGACGGGCCTTGGGGGCGAGTTCGCCTACCTGCGGACGCGGCGGGTGGCCGCCAGCCGCCTCCGGGAAGAGACTGGGGACACCCAGGTCTGGACGACGCTGCAGCTCCTGCACACGGGAGAACTGGGCCTCTTCTGTCCGGACACCCCGGTACAGCGGCTGCAGGCGGAACACCTGCTGCTGCTCTACCTCACGCGGGTGGACGGGGACGTGCTGACCGAGGTGCGCGCGCTGGCCGGAGGAACGGCGCTGCCGGTATGGGTCTATACCTGGGAACCGGAGGCCGTCCGGCCGCACCTTCCGGAAGGGAGGGTGAGGACCGGAGGCGTGGCGGAGGTCCTGCGGCCCTTTCAGGACGGCGAGGCCATCTGAACCGTCCCTCAGCCCTTCAGAATGGTTTCGATCCGCTCCAGTTCGGCGCCGCTGAAGTCCAGGCCCCGCAGCGCCCCCACCGCGTCGTCGATCTGTTCGGGGCGGCTCGCGCCAATAAGGGCCGACGTGACCTCGGGGCGGCGCAGCACCCACGCCAGGGCCAGCTGGGCGAGGGTCTGATTCCGCTCCCGCGCCAGCTCATCGAGCTGCCGGGTGCGGCCCAGCACCTCGTCCGTGACGTGTTCGGGGCGCAGAAACCGCCCCGAGGCCACCGCGCGTGAGTCGGCGGGGAGGCCGTGCAGGTACCGGTCTGTCAGCAGGCCCTGGTGCAGCGGGCTGAACACAACCGAACCGACGCCCTCCTCGCGCAGGACGTCCAGCAGGCCGCCCTCCACCCAGCGGTTGAGCATGGAGTAGCTCGGCTGGTGAATCAGGCAGGGCGTGCCCAGCCCGCGCAGCAGCCGCGCCGCCTCGCGGGTCTGCTCCGGCTTGTAGTTGCTGATGCCCACATACAGCGCCCGCCCGCTGCGCACGATGTGGTCCAGGGCCGACACCGTTTCTTCCAGCGGCGTTTCGGGGTCCGGGCGGTGGTGGTAGAAGATGTCCACGTGGTCCAGGCCCATGCGTTTCAGGCTCTGGTCCAGGCTGGAGACCAGGTACTTGCGTGAGCCCCAGTTGCCGTAGGGGCCTTCCCACATGTCGTAGCCCGCCTTGGTGGCGATGACGAGTTCGTCGCGGTAGGGGCGCAGGTCGCGTGCCAGTGCCCAGCCGAAGGTTTCCTCGGCGCTGCCGGGAGGCGGGCCGTAGTTGTTGGCGAGATCGAAGTGGGTCACGCCCAGGTCAAAGGCGCGGCGCAGCATGGCGCGGGCGTTCTCGCGGCGGTCCACGCCGCCGAAGTTGTGCCACAACCCCAGCGAGATGGCGGGCAGTTTCAAACCGCTGCGCCCGCAGCGCCGGTAGATCATGGAGTCGTAGCGGTCGTCGCGGGCAGCGTAAGGTGTGTGGATCATGGACGCACCGGGAGGAGAGACATATGCCTGCCACCATACCTCCTGGGCTGCCTTACGCTGACGGGCATGACTGCCTTGCCCTTCCGCCACCTCTACCGTCTGGAACCCCAGTACCGCGAGCGGGTCTGGGGAGGCCAAAACCTGCGTCCCGGGCAACCTCCCGTCGGGGAAGCCTGGATCGCCTACGAGGGCAGCCGTGTGGAGGGGGAGGAGGACCACACGGTGGGCGAGTTGGCCGCAGAACGCGGCGCAGCCTTGCTCGGCCGCGCCGTGGCGCGGCGCTCCCTGCGCTTTCCACTGCTGATCAAGTTGCTCGACTGCGCCGACTGGCTCTCGGTGCAGGTCCACCCCAACGACGAGCAGGCCGCCCGGCTGGTGGGACCCGGCGAGTACGGCAAGACCGAGGCGTGGCACTTTCTGGAGGTGGAACCGGGGGCGAGCATCCTGGCTGGGGTGAAGCCGGGCACCACGCGGAACGCGCTCGCCCGCGCCATTCGGGAAGGGCAGGTGCTGGACGTGGGCCTGCGGCGGGAGGTGCAGCCGGGCGAGACGGTCTTTATCCCGGCGGGAACGCTGCATGCCCTGGGACCGGGAACGCTGCTGTACGAGGTCCAGCAGGTCAGCGACACCACCTACCGCGTCTACGACTGGGACCGCCCGGCGAGCGCGGGGCGCTCCCTCCACATCGAGGAGTCCGTGGAGGTGACGGACCCGGCGCAGGTACCGGAGGTCACGCCGCCTCCCACGTTTTCGGGCACAGCGGCGCAAGAGACGGTCCGCTGCCCCTTCTTCGCGCTGGAGGTGCTGCAGCTGGGCGGCGAAGCCCTGACGGGCGACACCCTTGGGCAGTCGGCGCACGTCGTGACGGCCACAGGGGGCGAAATCGAGGTGCGCTGCGGAGAAGAGAGCGTGCGGCTGGGCCGCTTTGAAAGCGTGCTGATCGCTGGAGAGGCGGGCCGGTACGAGGTCCGCTCCACGGGCGGAGAAACGCGGGCACTGCGGGCAAGCGTTCCTGAGGACGTCGGGGACGACGACGGACAGCAGGGCTAGCACCGCGCTTTATCCAACGTCCAGACCGGCGGGCCTGGCCCTCCCCCAGGCGTGGTGTTCGCTGAGGCGGTGAGAACGTCGCGCCACTTCATTGGCGCGGCCTGCCACCTGTGAGGCGTACACCACCCCAACGGGGCCGCTCCAGCGCACCGGGTCCCGTTGGGGTTAAGAGAGACGTCTGCCAGTTCGCCCCGCGACGTCCCAGATGAACTGGGCCTTTCCCTATCCGCTGTGGGCCATACGCCGCGCGTGCGGCGGCGCTGGCCGCCTCGCTGTGGGAGCAGCACCCGCTGCGCGAGCTTCACCAGAAGCACCAGGCCCAGTTTGAATTGTGCGACCACGTCACGCGGCGCCTCCTCCTTCCGACCAGCTTTCACGCCGTTCGCCCTGCAATCCCGCCCTCAAGCAGGCGGGACCGTGGAGCGGGGCGGACGCGCTGCAGCCGCAAGCGCCTGATTGCGCCCGGTCTACAGCTGTTCCCCGTCGGCAAGGTCCACCGCGAACGACGGAGAAGGCCAGTACACCCGGTGGGCGCGTACGCTCCGGAGGCTGAGCTCGGGCTCCCCTCCTTCGTGAGGGTCGTACCGCAGCGCCGTGAGCGCACCTCCAAACGCGCAGCCCGTATCGATGTTTACCGTATTGTTCATCCAGCGCGCGCGGTGGACCGGCGTGTGACCGTACACGACCAGCGCCGCTCCCCCATACGCCGCAGCCCAGTCCCGGCGGACCGGATGCCCGAATTCGTCACGTTCTCCCGTCGTGTCGCCGTACACGGCGAACGCCCACGCCTCCCGGGTGCGCCGTCCCTGCAAGTCCGCCCTCAGGCCCGCGTGGGCCGCCACCAGCCGCCCGCCGGCCAGCAGCAGGTGCGCGGGCCGCGCGTCCAGAAAGAGCCGGACGCGGCGGCGGAAGGCACCAGGTTCTGCCCACAGCTGCTCGAGCGTCTCCCCCAGGCCGTTGTCGGTGCTTACCCGCCGTCCCTCCAAGCGGCGGCGCAGCTTCTCGTCATGGTTGCCAAGCACGCACAGTGCCCGGCCTGCCTCCACCATTCCCATCACGAGCCGAAGGACACCCACCGCGTCCGGGCCGCGGTCCGTCAGGTCGCCCAGGAACACGGCGGTCCGGCCCGGTGGAGGGAGCAGTTGCCCGTCCGGGTTCAGCCGGTAGTCCAGCCCACCGAGCAGGTCCAGGACTTCCTGGTGGCAGCCGTGCACGTCGCCGATCAGGTCAAAGGGCCCGGCCAGACGCCGCAGGTCCACAGGTGGGAGGGAAGTGCCTATGGCCGGGCCCCCCGCGTACGGCGCGGCCCGGCACCTCTCCCGCGTCCGGACCACGCGCGCGGCGTCGGGGGACCCGCGCGCTGGGGCCACACGGCGGCCAGCATCTGGGAAAGCTCAACCATGGTGTCTCCCATTCCGTCATACCTGACGCTGGGGTGGACGTGGGCTTCGTGAACACCCCTTGAGCCACAATCGGGGAAACGTGTTGCTGTCCGGGGGTTGCGCGGCACCCGGTGAAGGCCGACTGAAGGGCTCCCGCGCTCCTGAAGCGTCCCCGGCCATTACCCTGAGGCATGCCTCAGGACCCGCCCGAGCCCATGCTGACCGGGACGCTGATCGTCGACGCCATTGAGGGCCACTACGCCCGCGTCGAACGCGAGGACGGCCAGGTTGAGGACTGGACCCTCGCGTCCCTCCCATGCAATGTGCAAGAGGGCGACGTCATCCGCCTGCAGGTCAAAGGCGCAGACCTGGAGATGCACCTTGACCGCGAAGCCGCGCAGGCCAGGAGAACCCAGACGCAGGCGCAACTGAACGTCCTGAATGGGAACACACCGGCCGGGGAGATTGACCTGTGAGGGGCTTCCTCGCCCTCGTGGCCCTGTCAACCACCCTTGCCGCTGCACAGGCCACGCCCGGCGTGCTCACCCTCCGCTTCCTGGACGTCGGTCAGGGAGACGCGGTGCTCATCACCAGCCCAGAGGGCAAGAGCGTCCTCTACGACGGGGGGAGAAGCGAAGTGCGGTTGCAGACCCTCCTGCGGCAGTACGGGGTACAGAGCCTCGACCTCGTCGCCGCCAGTCACGGGGACGCCGACCACATCACCGGCCTCACGCCCGCGGTGCGGCTGTACAGGCCGAAGCTCTTCCTGAACAACGGCATCGCCGCCAATACCCAGGCGTGGAGCAAACTCGTTACCGCTGCCAGGAACGCCGGAACGCAGGGCCTGCTCGCCAAGGACCAGGTGATCAACCTCGGCAGCGTGAAGATCACGGTCATTCCGCCTCCTCCCGGCATGCCCAGAGGCGAGCAGAACGTAAACAGCGTCGGGTTGCTCGTGCAGTACGGGAGCTTCAGGGCGCTGATGACCGGCGACAGCGAGACCGAGGAGACCCGGGCGTGGCTGAAGAAATACCCGGCGGGCTTCCTCGGGCCCGTGCAGGTGTACAAGAGCATTCACCACGGTGCGAAGAACGGGGACAACGCCGCGTGGCTCGCTGCTGTTCGCCCTCTGAACGTCGTGATCGGGGTGGGACCGAACAACTACGGCCATCCGACCGCAGAAGCCCTCACGCTGTACAAGAAGGAGGGGGCGGGCGTGTACCGCACAGACCTCCAGGGCACGGTGACGGTGGTGGTGCAGGCAAACGGACAGTTCGCCATCACTGCGGAGAAAGGGCAGGCGGTGGCCCCGAACCGGGGCAAGGGAACGGCCGCACCCGCGAAAGGACCGACCACCCCCGCTCCCTACCGCAGCTGCGCGGCAGCGCGCGCCGCGGGCGTGACACCTCTTCGCCGGGGTCAACCGGGGTACAGCGCGGCGCTCGACCGGGATGGGGACGGCGTCGCCTGCGAATAATCGTCACGTCCGGCGGGATGGGCGGGGGCTTTCCCCGCTAGGATGCCTGTCCAATGGCCTATACCCTCCGCCTCGACCGCGGCACCCTCGTCATGTCCGAAGTGCCAGACGCGGTGTCGGCCTTTTTTACCTGGGACGCCCGCAGTCAGTCCTGGCGCGCCCCTGGGAAAAGCTACCGCGACGTCATGGAAGCGCTGAAGAAGAGCGGCGTCCCTGTGCGCGACCAGGCCTCCGCCTTCGAGAAGCTGGACCTGGGGTATGCGCGGGAGATCACGCCCTACCGCCACCAGCAGCTTGCCCTGAACGCCTGGAAGCAGGCGGGGCGGCGCGGTGTGGTGGTCCTTCCCACCGGCGCGGGCAAGACCCTGGTCGCCCAGCTCGCCATGCGCGACACGCCGCGCAGCACCCTGATCTGCGTTCCGACGCTCGACCTGATGCACCAGTGGTACTCGGGCCTCAAAGCCGCCTTCCCGGATATGGAGGTGGGCCTGCTCGGCGGGGGCAGCAAGGACGAGACGCCGCTCCTGATCAGCACGTACGACTCCGCCGCCATTCACGCCGAGCACCTGGCGGGCCGGTACGCCCTGCAGGTCTTCGATGAGGCGCACCACCTGCCCAGTGACTTCCACCGCAGCGTCGCGGAACTGGGGCTGGCCCCTTACCGGCTGGGTCTGACAGCCACGCCCAAGCGCAGTGATGGGCGGGAGCTTCACCTCGACGACCTGGTGGGCGCCGTGGTGTACCAGTGCGCGCCGGAAGACCTGGCGGGAGGCTCACTCGCGGACTACCGGGAGGTGATCATCAAGATCAAGCTCAGTCCCGGTGAGCAGCGTTACTACGACGAGCTGATTCAGACCCGCAACGATTTCCTGAGACGATCGGGGATCAAGCTGGGAAGCCTGGAAGGCTGGCGGCAGTTCATCTTGCACAGCGGCAGTCCGCAGGGCCGCGTGGCGATGCGCGCACACCGGGAAGCGAGGAGCCTCGCGTACGGCACGGAAGGGAAATTACGGGTGCTCGAAGAGGTCCTCGCCAACCACCCGGAGGAACGCACATTGATCTTCACGGACGACAACCGCACGGTGTACACCATCAGCCGCGACTTTCTGATCCCGGCCATCACGCACAAGACGCCCGTCAAGGAGCGCCATAGGCTATTGGAGAAATTCCGCGAAGGAAGCTACCGCGTGCTGGTGACCAGCCGCGTGCTGAATGAAGGGGTTGACGTTCCTGAGGCGAGCGTGGCCATCGTGCTGTCCGGAACGGCGACGGAACGCGAACACATCCAACGCCTCGGCCGCATCCTGCGGAAAGCCGAAGGGAAGAACGCCGTGCTGTACGAGGTGGTGACGGAAGGCACGTCCGAGGAGCGCGTCAGTCAGCAGCGGCGCGGACAGTGGCAGGCCCGGCCCGGGGAAATGAACTTCGAGGAGCTCAATGCTCCCCACTGAATTGCTGATGTTCCGGGTCAAGGGCGGGCTGGTGGAACCGAGGCGGCTCAAGGCCACCACCGCGAACCTGCGGCTGGCAGAATCCGTGATTGCGGCGTTCGAGGCCAACCTCGGCAAGAGGCGCGCTGAACTCGACGAGGAGTTGCGCCAACTCGAAGCGGGCCGCACGGACTTCAAGGTGCTGCGCGGGATGGCCCATCTTCTGACGAACAGCTGCGCGACCTTTGAGGCCGGGGGCGACATCGAGCCGTCAACCGTGCGGGAAAAGGTGTTCGGGCTCGCCCAGACGCACCCGCCGAGCCGTCACCGCAGGACCCTGGTCCTGGAACAGGCGGCGGCCGCTCTCTCTACGGAGCGTTCCCTGACGCCGGAGGACATCGGTGAACTGCTGTACTCGGACCTCCCGGATCAGCAGCGGATGGTGACCTTCGACCCGCCGGAACCGAAGGAACTCGTGGAGCGCTTCAACCTCGCCCAGGCGCAGGGCATGCTCTACCGCGCGTACGCGTTGGTCATCACCGCACGCCGCAACGAACCCGCCCGGTACAAGCAGCTGCTGAAATACACGAAGTTCTTCGGCCTGATGGTGACGGTCGAGGGGGATCCGAACTACGGCTTCACGCTGACCATGGACGGCCCGACAAGTCTGTTCAGCTCGACGACCCGCTACGGCCTGGCGATGGCAAAGTTTCTACCGGCGTTGCTGCACGTGACCAAGTGGGATCTCACCGCAACCCTGAAGCCCCGCAAGGACCTGGAGTGGGTGGACAAGAGCGAGGAGGAGTGGCGGTTCGAACTGACGAGCGAGGACGAGTACGTCAGTCATTACAAGCCGCCCGAGGAGCATGACAGCGCCCTGGAGGCCGGCTTCGCGGACCGCTTTGCCAAGCTGGACACGCCCTGGGTCCTCGAGCGGGAGGTGGACCTCGTTCCTGTGCCTGGCGGGGTCATCATTCCGGATTTCCGGCTGGTTCACCCAGACGGACGGAACGTGCTGGTGGAGATCGTGGGGTACTGGCGGCCGGAGTACCTGCGCAAGAAGTTCGCCCTGCTGCGCAAGTCGGGGCGGACGGACGTCATCGTCTGTGTCTCCGAACGCCTGAATCTGGAGAAGGCCGGGGTGGACCCGTCAGATTTCGACGAGCGGCTGATCTGGTTCAAGGGCGTCCTGAATCCAAAGGACGTGCTCGGCTTGGCAGAACGCCTCACGGGGTCAAGTTAACCCCGTGAGGCGCCTGATATGCCGGGGCATAGGGCTCGTTGCTTGCTCTGGTGCCGCGGTAAACGTCCCCAACGTACGGACACGCTTGCAGACGTGCCCTCAACTCGAAGGGCACAGAGACGGTGGGAAGGACCCAACTCTACGCACCTCCGCGGAAAGGTTTGTCTACGCTCCTTGAGGGTACGTCTCCGCCAGCCGTTCATAGGAGCGCTGGCAGTCTTCCAGGAGGTGCATCTGGCTGCCCACCCTCAGGTCCTCGGCGCCCGTGACCCGCAGCACCTGATCGAGCGGTTCCCGAACTGCCTGAGGGCCGCCCGCTACAAAGCCTCCATTGCGGTGCATGGCGTCAATCTGCCCGAGTTCCGCCGCGCTGTAGGGATACATCTGCGCTTCCTCCACGCTGGCGAAAGGAGCGCTCTTTCCCCGGAGCAGGGCCAGGGACCGGGCTTCCTCATCGATTTCTGCGAGAACCACCGACTGAGCCCCAGCACCCGGGGTTCCGGAAACTGGGCAGAAGACTGGAAGCTGGCGCGGTAGTGCTGTGCCGCCTGGGCCGAGAGGTGCATATCCAGATTGATAGGGGCCGCGATGGCCAAGCCCGCACCAATCTTGGCCGCCACGGCAGCGTCATGTCCGGAGCTGCTGAGGATCCACAGGGGCGGCAGTGGCTGGTCGTGCGGCACGGCGACGATACCCCAGAAGGGATGACGCTCGGGGAAGTCCTGTCCGGAGAATGCCATCAGTTCGGCAAGTTGAGATTCGAAGGCGTCTGCCTGCAGCGCCTCCTGGGAGCGGCGCAGCACGAGGGCGGTGTTCATGTCGGTGCCCGGGCCGCGGCCGAGCCCCGGGTTGATGCGTCCTGGCCCCAGGGCTCCCAGGAGCCGGAAGGTCTCGGCGACCTTGAGGGGTGCGTGGTTGGGGAGCATGATGCCGCTGGCGCTGAGACGCAGCGTATTCGTGCGCTCGGTCAGTGCGGCGATCAGCAGTTCGGTCGCCCTGCCCCTGCTCCTCGCCGCCTGCTCGGGCAACATTCCCGCCACCCCGTTCCTGCCTCAGCTCTGGGTGAGCATGCTTTGGTTGAAGCCTCTACAACTGCCCCTGGACCACCGCTTTGAGATACGCTCCCGCTTCCCGCAACAACAAATGCCGCTCCGTATATGAGGGCACGAACCCCGCATCTTTGGGTACCGGCTGAGCTGGGACAGAGATGACTTGCACCCCCACCTTTCGAAACAGCCCCGCGGCTCGACGGGAATGCCAGTTGGAGGTCACGAGTAGGATGACGCCCCAGTGGTGTTGCTCTACCAGTTCCGCTGTCGCCTGGGCTTCATCCTCAGTGTCCCTGACGTCTTGCAAGACCTCCAGTCGAAGGTCTGCCCCGGGAAACATCTGACGGAGCAGCCGCTCCTCGACTTCCGCGTCACTGGGGCAACCGGGCTGACGAATCTCTTCTGAGGCTTGGCTGAGCACCAGCACAGGAGCATAGCCCGCCTGCCACAACCGCACGCCTTGATCGAACCGTTGCTGGACCTCCGGCATCAGCGTACCGGTTGCGCAGTCCACACCGCCCCCCAGGATCACGATGGCGTCCGCGGGTACAGGGGCTTGGTGGAAGGTCATCGCCGACAGCCCGACGTGAAGTAGCGGAGTGTATGTCAGCAGAACCAGGGGAAGAAGAACGCCCGTCGCCAATGAGGGGAGAAACCGTGTTGGGCGAAAGAACCCCAGGACCAGCGCCACCAGCGCACCGATCAGCATCCACTGTTGTCGGCTTGAAGACTCCCAGGCATGAAGGGTGGTGTATCCCAAGTTGCCCGCCAGTGCGCCCATCGGCAGGGCCACAAGCAAGGAGGAGAGCGCCAGGGGCCGTCTCGACATCTGCGCAAGTGTGGCACACCCCGGTGAACCTCGTGTCTCTTTTCAAGCCCCGACACCACACACAACCCGCCCGTTGTCGGCCCCTCGCTCCGGTGGGGGGTTCGCCTTTTCTCCTGCCCCCAAGATCCTTATGCCCAAACTCCTGTCCCTCGCCCTGCCCTTGCTCCTCGTCGTCTGCTCCAGCACTCACGAAGATCAAGCTGCCGTCTGTGGCTCGGCAGGGCGTCACCTCCACCGTCATGCCATGCAGTTCCAGCAACGCGGCCAGCAGCTGCGCGCGCACCTCCGCATCCTCACCTTCGATGACCGCCAGTCCGAGCTGAAGGCGTGGTTGCGTCCTCTGAAGCAGGTCACCGTGCGGCCCAGCACCTCGAGGCCAGGGCGAGCCCAGACGGCCCAGCGTCCCGTGCAGCTGGTGGGCCACAGGGTTCCCGATAGGAGCCGGAGCGGGGGTGGGCAGGCTAACTTCCTCGACCATCTCCACCTGGGAAGCGCGGTCCAGCAAGCGGGAGGCCTCCACGAAGTTCGCGTTCTCTCCGTCCACAATGGCGCTCAAGCTGCCGTCGTGGTCCCACATGAGCGTCACAAAGTGGGTGGTGATAAGGAAACAGCCTTTGAACAACGCCCTATATTGGAGAAATCAAGGCGACCCGGAGGTCGCCTTCTTCCATTCCAGCGTGCGGCTGAGCGCAAAGTCGGGCCATCAAGGGGAAGCTTCTCCGGCATCCGATTCCTCAAGGGGCACCACGCGCACAACGCCCAGTTCGCCTGTGGCCTGCCGAGCTGCCTGGGTCCAGGGCTCCCGCACCATCAGGGCCACCAGGCCGCCCCGTGCCAGGGGGCGTAGGCCCCGTTCCACCGCGGCGCGCAGCGCCTCCTCCTGCGTCCGGCCTGTTCCCCGCACCTGCGAAAGTTCCAGCGTCAGCGTGGCCTGTACCTGCCGTGACAGGGTGAGCTGGAAGGTGACGCCCCGCAGCGCCACCTGGAGAGGCAGAGCGAACCCCGGGAGGTGTTCGGGTCCCTGGAGGGAGAGGGCCGTATCCACCGGATTTACCTGGGCAACGGCCTGAACGGCAAGAACGGCATTGGCAAGTGCCGCGCCTTCAGGGGCGGATCTCTGCTCGCGCGCCTCCACTTCTGCGGTCCGGGCCACGTGATGCATGTCCTGATGGTGGCGGTTGCTGTTGCGGGCAATGGAATGCACCCACAGGTCGCGCAGGTGCGTCCAGGCCGCGGCACCTTCCGCGCCCCGCAGGATCTGCAGCAGAAGGGCCAGCTCCAGATCACTGTAGAGCCGGGCTGCGGCACCGCCGGGCACCAGGCGCAAACCCATGAGAACCGCCTCGGTTTCCGCTTCGAGGGAGGTGCCGCCCGGACGCGCGCCGCTCACCTGCCGGACCTGCTGCGTCTCGGGCTGCACGGCCCGCGCGGCCCAACCCGAGAAGGTCCGGCGGCGCTCATGCCGCGTGCTGCCATCGGTGTAGACGTGCCATTCTCCTGGAGTGGAGGGCAACCCGCGCCGTTCAGACCGGACCATACCCAGATCATCCCCGGCCCACCACTCCGCGCGCTACGCAGCGAGGCTGCCGTATTGTTCACCGTCGTCTCCTGAGGCAGCAGCGCTTCTTGCAGTCGCGCTGCCCACCCGGCCCTACACTTTCCGGCGATGAGTGACATTCTGGTGCTCGGTGCGGGTGTGGGTGGCCTCGCCGCGGCCCGTGACCTGGCCGCCGCAGGGGACCGGGTTCAGCTGCTCGACAAGGCGCGCGGCGTCTCAGGACGGGCCGCGACACGGAGGTTTGAGGCGGGCAGGCTCGATCACGGGGCGCGGTTCCTCACGGCGCGTCAGGCCCGCACGCAGGCCCTCGTGGGCGAGGGGCTCACAGAAGGCTGGCTGCGCGAGTGGACCCGGCAGTTCTCGCGGTGGCAGGCGGGCGAGGTGACGCCTACGCGTGACGGGCACCCGCGCTATGTCGGCGCGCGGGGCATGAGTGATCTGGGCAAGGCGCTGGCGCAGGACCTGGAGATTCACACGGGGACCCACATCTCGTCCCTGGGGCACACCGAAGCTGGCTGGACGCTGACCGCCGATGACGGACGCACCTTTATGGCCCCCACCCTGCTGCTCAACGCGCCCGCGCCGCAGCTGGCGCTTCTCCTGCGGGGCGTGACCGACACGGCAGCGCTGGACGCCGTGACGTTCCAACCCTGCTGGGCGGTGGGCGCGGTTCTGGACGAGGATCTGCCGGTGGACTGGCCCGCGCTGAATCTGGAGGGTCATCCCAGCCTCGCCTGGATCGCCCGGGAGCACACCAAGCGCCCCGGGCCACCGGCCCTCACGCTGCACGCGGACGCCGCATGGAGCGCCGCGCACCTCGAAGCCACGCCGGAGCAGGTGCAGCGTGACCTGCTGCAAGCGGCTGAGGAAGTGGTGGGGGAACTCAGGGTGCGCCGCGCCTTTGCCCACCGCTGGCGGTACGCCACGCCGGAGCGGCGCTTTCCCCAGGCCTGCGGGTGGGTGCCCGGGCTCCGCCTGGGTTGGTGCGGCGACTGGTGCGTGAGTGACGGCCATGGCCCCCGCCTGGAAGCCGCGCTGCTCAGCGGCTGGGCCCTGGCGGAGGCCCTGAGGACGACGGGGACTTGAGGCCAAGGCCTTTGAGGAGGATCCGGCACTGGCCCGCATGACGCGGGCCAGTGCCGTCTGTCTCCCCGAAAAGGCGAAAGCCCCGGGTCAGGAACACAGGTGGGGGCGCTTGGGAAAAGCCCCCCCTTCTCTTACCTAAGCGGCCTTAGGTAAGAGAAGGGGGTTTTCTGCTACCCTCCTTCCATGACCTCCAGCCCGCCGGAGTCACCCATCCCTGGCACGACGCTTGCCCGTTACGGCGGTGACCTGCTCGCCCAAACGCGGCAGTGGACCGGCCTGCACGACGAGGAGCTGCGGCGCCGGGCCGTGCAGGCCGCGGGGGAAAAGGATGTCGACGCGCTCGTGGCGCTGACCACGGCATACCTGGCCCACCACGGAGCCAGCGGCGTGCTGACGAGTTCGCGAACGGTGGACGCCTACGCCCTCGGCGCACAGCAGTTCGTGACCTACGCGGCGGCGCAGGCGGTCAACCTGCTGCGCCCGGGGCGACACGACGCGCAGAATTACGTGGGGCACATGCTCGCGGCTGGCCGCAAACCCGCTGGAGTGCAGCTCAAGGTGGCGGCGGCGGCCTGCCTGTACCGGGCGCTGCGCTGGGCTGGAGCAACGGAGGCGGACCCCTTTCGGGACGTGAAGGTGCCGCGTGACCTGACTCCCGGCATTGTGAAGCGCCCACCGTATTCGGAAGACGAGATTGCGGATGTGCTGGAAAAGGCCGACATACAGGCCAAGTTTTTGCTGTTTCTGACCGCCCACGCGGGGCTGAGGATCAGTGAGGCGCTGGCGCTGGAATGGGCGGACCTGGACGAGGCGGGGCGGCGCATTCACGTCCGCTCAGGCAAGGGGCGCAAGGGCCGGGTGGTGTCCATGAGCACCAGCCTCGCGCGCGCCACCCGGCATTACCGGGGGCTGTACGGGCCTGGCGGGCCGGAGCACGGGGGGGGCAGACGGACCACAGGGCGTGACGCCGTGTTCCGGTACGCCAGCGTGATGACCGCTCGCTACCACATTGAAAAAGCCTTCAAGGCGGCGGGCGTGTCCTTCCGGGGATTTCACCCAGGGCGCAAATATGCGGGCACACGCCTTCTGCAGCAGGTCAGGGATTTTGGGCGGGTGGCCGCGCACCTGGGACACGCCTCGGTGGACACGACCCGGCGGGGATACGCCCAGCTCGCTGCCGACGACCTGAAGGACGCGCTGAGCGGGTGGTAGGGGTGAACGTGGAAGGATGGGGCGGTGATAAGCCTGCGCCCGGCCACCTTTCCCAAGGACCTGGAAAACGTCCGCACCCTGTTTCGCGAGTACGCCGCTGAAATGCGTGGGTGGCGTTGCGGCCGCTGAATGGAGCGACGTGCGGGATGAAGCGGCTCGGCGCGCGGCCTGGAGCTCTGGACGAGCAACTGGTGGACCGCCGCCTCGCCAAGCGGCTGATCGCGGAGGTCCGGAAGGCCCGGTGCACGAGGATGGTCCCTGACACCCTGAAAAGCATGACTCCAGCTGTGCGGCTCTACCGGGACCCGGCGTTCGCCCCTCGGCGGCGCCCACGTTCAATCTGCTGCCTGAAGTTCTGCTCTTCGGTCTGCAGGGTGACTTGCTGTTCCTTCCTTTCCCCCTACCCTATACCCCTCACAACGCGTTGGAGGTCCCTTCCTGGCCTTCCTGTGAGGGCGGACCCAGGAGCCCGTGTAGAACGGAATTGGATACTTTTCCTATTCGTTGGGCGTTGACCCGGTGGTGGCTCCCGGAGAGGTGGGCTGCGGCGAGTGGCCCGATGTCATTGGGCACACCCCTGCGGCTCAGGGTTGCCATTCCGGCAAGGAGAGCGTTGACCTCGGGATTATCGCGCACGCCACCGCCGCTGTCCCCCGTTTCACCGTCACGCTGGCGCGGTGGCCTCGCTCACGCCCCCGCAGTTTCAAAAGCGGCTCCGCCTGATCGAGGTGAGGCGGTGGAGGCTCGCCCTCGGTAAGCCTCCACGCACAGCGGCCTTGGCCGTGGGATACGGGAGCGCGCCGCAGTTCACCCGCAAGTACCGGCGGATGGTTGGCCTGCCACCCAATGCGGGAAACGGGGGCGGCCAGGAGCCGTGCAGGGGCGTAGACGGCAGTTCGGCAGGGGGAAGGAGATGTGCGTCTCCCCCGCCCTGCCGCTGCGTCTAGAGCATTTGTCCGAATTCCACTGTGAGGGGTGCCCTTTCCCTCACGACTCCTTTCTCCTGCATCCTCCTTCAAGCTCGCTCACGCTGCTCGGTCAAGAAGAAGTCCTCTTTTTGACAAACGCTCTAAAGGGCGAGCAGTCACACCGTCTGACCGCAACGAGCGTCAAGCCGTTGATGGGCAGACCTTGAGACGGTTGGGCCCCGCCTCAGCGCGGCAGGTCGCTTCCCCCCATCAGGAACTCGTCAACGGCGCGGGCGGCTTGGCGGCCCTCGCGGATGGCCCACACGACCAGGGACTGACCCCGACGCATATCGCCGGCAGCAAAGACGCCCGCCACATTGGTCGCGTAGCCGCCACGCTCCTCGGTGGTGGCCTGGGCATTGCCGCGTTGATCTCGGTTCACGCCGAAGGTCTCCAGCACGCTGCCCACTGGACTGACAAAGCCCATCGCCAGCAGCACGAGGTCGGTGGGCAGGACTTCCTCGCTGCCTTCAACCTCCACCATCTTGCCGCCCTGCCACTCCACACGGACGGTCTTGATGCCCACAACGTGGCCGTCCTCGCCCAGGAATTCTTTGGTGGCGATGGCGAACTCACGCTCGCCGCCTTCCTCATGGCTTGAGGAGGTGCGCAGCTTGTACGGCCAGTAGGGCCAGGTCAGGGGCTTGTTCTCGCGCTCGGGCGGCATGGGCAGCAGCTCGAACTGGGTGACGTGCGCCGCACCGTGGCGGTGCGAGGTGCCCATGCAGTCGGAGCCCGTGTCGCCGCCGCCGATCACGATGACGTGTTTGCCACCCGCGTGGAGCTGCTCGGGAAGGTGGTCCCCCGCGTTCACCCGGTTCTGCTGGGGCAGAAATTCCATGGCGAAGTGGACGCCCTTCAGGTCACGGCCCGGTACGGGCAAGTCGCGCGGCTGCTCGGCGCCGCCGGCCAGCAGCACGGCGTCGAACTTCTGGCGCAGCTCCTCGGGTGACACGGTTTCGCGCGCGAGGTTGGTGACGGTGGAGCCCTCGGGCAGCGCACCGACGAGGACACCCGTGCGGAAGGTGACGCCCTCGGCCTCCATTTGACGCACGCGGCGGTCGATCAGGTCCTTTTCCAGCTTGAAGTCCGGGATACCGTAGCGGAGCAGGCCGCCAACGCGGTCGTTCTTCTCGAAGACCGTTACGTCGTGGCCCGCACGGGCAAGTTGCTGCGCGGCAGCGAGGCCCGCCGGACCTGAGCCGATCACGGCCACGCGCTTCCCGGTGCGGAAGGGCGGAGGCTGCGGGGCAACCCAGCCTTCCTGCCAGGCGCGGTCAATGATGGCGCGCTCGATGGACTTGATCCCCACCGGCTCGTCGGTGAGGTTGAGGGTGCACGCCGCCTCGCACGGTGCGGGGCAGATGCGCCCGGTAAACTCGGGGAAGTTGTTCGTGGCGTGCAAGGCGTCGATGGCCCGCCGCCAGTCGTCACTGTAAACGAGGTCGTTCCAGTCGGGAATCAGGTTGCTGACCGGGCAGCCGCTGTTGCAAAAGGGGACGCCGCAGTCCATGCAGCGCGCGCCCTGCACGCGGGCCTGCTCGACGGTGAGTTCCTGCACGAACTCGTGGTAGTGCTTGAGGCGGGCGTCAATCGGCTCGTACGCCTCTTTGACCCGGTGGTATTCGAGAAAGCCGGTGACTTTGCCCATCATTTGCTCCTTACGTACGGGTGGGGCCGCCCTGGCAGCCCCCGTCCCGGCATCGTTTACTTGGTAAGAACGCCCGCGCCCTGTCCAGGGGCCTGCTGCTCGTTGCCGTTACCGGCCACGCGGCCCTTGTCGGCGTTCAGCTCGCCCAACGCGCGTTCGTACTCACGGGGGAAGACCTTGATAAACCGGGGAAGCGCCTCTTCCCACTGGTCGAGCAGTTCGCGGGCGCGCAGCGAGCCAGTCCACATGTGGTGGTCTTCCAGAAGCTGGCGCAGCTGCGCCTCGTCGGTCTGGCCCCGGTGCCAGAAGCGGCGCTCGATGCCCGCTTCCTGCTCAGCGGCGGACACAACGCGGTCCAGGGAAACCATCGCCGGGTTGCAGCGGCTGGCAAACTGGCCGTCCTCGTCGTACACGTAGGCGATCCCGCCCGACATACCGGCCGCGAAGTTGCGTCCGGTCTTGCCGAGGACCACGACGGTGCCGCCCGTCATGTACTCGCAGCCGTGATCGCCGGTGCCTTCTACCACTGCCGTCGCGCCGGACAGCCGCACCGCGAATCGCTCACCCGCCACGCCGCGCAAAAACGCCTCGCCGGAAGTCGCGCCGTACAGCACGGTGTTACCCACGATGATGTTGCGGGTGGCGTCGCCGCGGAAGTCGATGGAGGGGCGGACCACCACGCGGCCGCCGGAGAGGCCCTTGCCGGTGTAGTCGTTCGCGTCGCCGATGAGGTAGAGGGTGATCCCGTTTGCCAGGAAGGCGCCGAAAGACTGGCCGCCATGGCCTTCCATCTGGATGAACACGCTCTGGTCCGGCAGGCCCTCGGGGTGACGGCGAACCAGTTCACCCGAGAGCATCGCGCCCACCGTGCGGTTGACGTTGCGCGCCGTTTCGAGGAGCTTGACCTTTTCGCCGCGTTCCAGTGCCGGGCGGCACTTCTCGATGAGGGTCACGTCGAGGGCGTGCTCCAGGCCGTGGTCCTGGGTGGCGACGTGGCGGTGGGCCACCTCGGCGGGCGTTTCAGGGCGGTGGAAAACGCGGGAGAAGTCCAGCCCCTTGGCCTTCCAGTGCTCGGTCCCCTTGCGGGTGTCGAGCAGGTCCGAGCGCCCGATCAGGTCCTCGAAGCGGCGGATGCCCAGCGAGGCCATGATCTCGCGCACTTCCTCGGCCACGAAGAAGAAGTAGTTGATCACGTGCTCGGGCTTGCCGGAGAAGCGCTGGCGCAGCACGGGGTCCTGTGTCGCCACACCCACCGGACAGGTGTTGAGGTGACACTTGCGCATCATGATGCAGCCCTCGGCGACGAGCGGCGCGGTGGCGAAGCCAAACTCGTCGGCGCCCAGCAGCGCGCCGATCACCACGTCGCGTCCGGTCTTCATCTGGCCGTCGGCCTGCACCCGGATGCGGTCGCGCAGTCGGTTGAGCACCAAGGTCTGCTGCGTTTCCGCGAGGCCCAGTTCCCAGGGCGAACCGGCATGTTTGATCGAAGACCAGGGTGACGCGCCCGTCCCGCCGTCGTGCCCGGCGATGACCACGTGATCGGCCTTCGCCTTGGCCACGCCCGCCGCGATGGTGCCCACGCCGACTTCAGAGACCAGCTTGACGGAGATGTCTGCCGCCGGGTTCACGTTCTTGAGGTCGTGGATGAGCTGCGCGAGGTCCTCGATGGAATAGATGTCGTGGTGCGGTGGCGGAGAGATCAGGCCGACGCCGGGCACCGAGTGGCGCAGCATGCCGATGTACTCCGAGACCTTGCCGCCGGGCAGCTGGCCGCCCTCGCCGGGCTTGGCGCCCTGCGCCATCTTGATCTGAATCTGGTCGGCTGAGACGAGATAACCGGTGGTGACGCCAAAGCGGCCTGAGGCCACCTGCTTGATCTTGGAGCGCAGCGAGTCGCCGTCTTGCAGCGCGTAGTCGGCGGGAGCCTCAATGCGGCCTTCGCCCAGGATTTCGCTGAGGCGGCTTCCCGCCTGAATGCGCTTGCCCGCCAGCTCACTCCGGTAGCGCGCGGGGTCTTCCCCACCCTCACCGGTGTTGGACTTGCCGCCGATGCGGTTCATGGCCACGGCGAGCGTGGTGTGCGCCTCTGTGGAGATGGAGCCGAGAGACATGGCCCCCGTGGCAAAGCGCTTGACGATCTCGGAGGCGGGTTCGACTTCCTCCAGAGCAACCGCCTTCTCGGGGTCCGCCTTCAGCTCGAACAGGCCGCGCAGGGTCATGTGACGGCGGGACTGGTCGTTGATGATCGCTGCGTACTCGCGGTACGTCTCGAAGCGGCCCGAGCGCGTGGCGTGCTGGAGCTTGGCGATGGCGTCGGGCGTCCACATGTGCTCCTCGCCCTGCGAGCGCCAGGCGTACTCGCCGCCCACGTCCAGCCGGTCGATGTAGTTCGCGTCCTCGAGGAAGGCGGCGCGGTGGAGCCGCAGCGCCTCTTCCGCCACCTCGAACACGCCGATACCGCCCACCTGCGAGGAGGTGCCCCGGAAGTACTTCTGCACCATGTCCTCGCGCAGGCCAATGGCCTCGAAGATCTGCGCGCCGCAGTAGGACATGTAGGTGCTGATGCCCATCTTGGACATAATCTTGGACAGGCCCTTGCCTACGCCTTTGATGTAGTTGTAGACGGCCTTTTCGGGCGTCACGCCGTTCGGGTTGCCCTTGTACAGGTCTGCCAGCGTCTCCAGCGCGAGGTAGGGGTGAACGGCTTCCGCGCCGTAGCCTGCCAGGACGGCGAAGTGGTGGACCTCACGCGCCGAGCCAGTCTCCACCACGAGGCCCGCCGTGGTCCGCAGACCCTGGTGGACGAGGTGCTGGTGAACGGCGGAGAGGGCGAGGGCCGCCGGAATCGCCACGTGATCGCGGTCCATCCCCCGGTCCGTGAGGATGAGGATGTTGCTGCCGCCGCGGATGGCGTCCACGGCGTGCGCGCACAGGGAAGCGATGCGGGCCTCAATGCCCTCATTGCCCCAGGCGGCCGGGTAGCAGATGTCGAGTTCGCAGGAACGGAACTTGTCACCCGTCTGGCCCGCGATGCCGCGCAGCCGCGCCATATCCGCGAAGTCGAGGATGGGCTGCGAGACTTCCAGGCGCATGGGCGGGTTCACGGCATTGATGTCGAGCAGGTTGGGCTTGGGGCCGATAAAGGACACCAACGACATGACGACCTGCTCCCGGATGGGATCAATCGGGGGGTTGGTTACCTGCGCGAACAGCTGCCGGAAGTAGTTGTACAGCGGCTTGTTGCGGCTGGACAGCACGGCCAGGGGCGAGTCGTTGCCCATGGAGCCGATGCCCTCTTCCCCGGCGGCGGCCATGGGGTTGAGCAGGAACTTCAGGTCTTCTTGCGTGTAACCGAAGGCCTGCTGACGGTCCAGGAGCGACTCACGGTGCGTCACGCCCTTGCCATCCACGTTCAGCTCGTCGAGCTTGACGCGCACGCTGTCGATCCACTGGCGGTAGGGCTTGGCGGAGGCGTAGCGCGACTTGAGCTCCTCGTCTTCGAGGATGCGCCCCTCGTCGAGATCGAGGAGGAACATGCGGCCCGGCTGGAGTCGCCACTTCTTGGTGATCTTGTGCTCTGGGATAGGCAGCACGCCCGACTCAGAGGCCAGGACCACCAGATCGTCCTTGGTCACGATGTAACGCGCGGGGCGCAGGCCGTTGCGGTCCAGCGTCGCGCCGATCTGGCGGCCGTCGGTGAACACCATTGCGGCGGGACCGTCCCAGGGCTCCATCATCGCCGCGTGGTACTCGTAGAAGGCCCGGCGGCGTGGGTCCATGCCCTCGTGGCCTTCCCACGCTTCGGGAATCAGCATCATCGCGGCGTGCGCCAGCGGATAACCCGCCATCGTCAGCAGTTCGAGCGCATTGTCGAAGGTGGCCGTGTCGGACTGGCCGCGCAGGCTGATGGGGTAGAGCTTTTGCAGATCATCGCCCAACACGGGCGACTTCATCACGCCCTCGCGGGCACGCATCCAGTTGAAGTTGCCCTTGACGGTGTTGATCTCGCCGTTGTGGGCCACCATGCGGTAGGGGTGCGCGAGGTACCACTCGGGAAAGGTGTTGGTGGAAAAGCGCTGGTGGACGAGGGCGAGGGCCGAGACGACGCGCTCGTCCTGCAGGTCCAGGTAATACTCGCCCACCTGTCCGGCCAGCAGCAGGCCCTTGTAGATCACCGTGCGGCAGGACATGGAGGGCACGTAGTACTCGCGCCCATGGGTCAGCTTGAGGCGCAGGATGGCGAGCGACGCGCGCTTGCGGATCACGTACAGCTTGCGCTCCAAGGCGTCGGGCACCAGGATGTCGGGCCCGTGGCCGATAAAGACCTGGCGGATGACGGGCTCGCGGTCCCGCACGGCCGGAGACATCGGCATCTCTGCGTTGACGGGTACGTCGCGCCAACCGAGCAGCACCTGGCCCTCGGCCTTGATGGCACGTTCCAGCTCCTGCTCACACGCGAGGCGGGAAGCGTGCTCCTTGGGCAGGAAGATCATGCCCACGCCGTAATCGCCGGGAGGCGGCAGCGTAATGCCCTGCTTCGCCATTTCCTCGCGGTAGAACTCGTCGGGAATCTGAATCAGGATGCCCGCACCGTCGCCCATCAGGGGGTCCGAGCCGACGGCCCCGCGGTGATCGAGGTTTTCCAGGATCTTGAGGCCCTGGGTGACGATGCTGTGGGCCTTCTGGCCGCGCAGGTGGGCGATAAAGCCCACACCGCAGGCGTCATGCTCGTGTTCGGGGCTATACAGTCCCGCCGTGGTAGGGCCGCGCGTCTCCAAGGTCCCGGGTTCCTGCGGGGAAGGGTTAAGGATTTCATTTCGGTCCATCAGGGGCACTCCTCTCTCATCCCGGCGCGGCGCGCGGTATGTTGGAGAGAGTACACACTTCGCATAAATACGCCGCGCTGTTGTCCATGTCGGGAGCGCACAACATTACTTTTGCGCTTTTCAAAAGCGGCTTGAGCAGATGAGTTCCTTGACAAGCGAGAGGCGAAGGCACCTGTCCGGACGTCCGCCAACTCCCAGCCCTCGGTCTATTCGTTCCAGAGTTGGAGCTCCCGGACGCCAAGTGCCCCCGCATAAAGATGAAGGCGTGGCGCTTTGGCTCGCGTCTTCCCCCCGTTCGGTAGAATCGTGGGAAGTGCCTGATCCCCTCCCCGCCGCGACACCTGCCCCAAAGCCGAGCCCTGCATGACCCCACCTGACCCTTCCGCCGTGGCCCCGGCGCTCGCCCAGCTGCTGGAGACGAGCAGCGACATGGTGTTTGTGCTGGACGGTGAGGGCCGCTTTACCTACGCCAACCGGGCGGCGGCGGCGCTGGTGGAGTTGAGTCCCCAGGAGATCGTGGGCCACTCGCTGGAAAAAGACTTCCCCTATGCCTTCAGCACGCGCTGGCGTGCGGCGAGCCGGGAGGCGCGGGCATCGGGGCAGACCACCGAATACGAGGCCTTCAATCCGGTGCTGGGCCGCTGGGTGCGGGTGCAGATTGCGCCCGGAAACGGGAACCTGGCGGTGCAGATGCAGGACGTGACTCCTCTGAAACACGCGTCCGCGCTGGGCCAGGTGGCAGCGGCGCTGAGCGGGGCGGAACATCCGGACGAGGTGCTGCGCGCCATGCTGGAGCATGCGGTGGGCGCAGTGGGTGCGTATATGGGGGCCATCCTCACGCCGACCCCCGACGGTGAGCACCTCGCACTGCGCGGCGACGTGGGCTACAGCGCCGAGTTGCGCGGGCGTTTCGCCCGCTTTCCCCTCACGCTGGACCTCCCGCAGTGCGAGGCGGCGCGGACCGGGAAAGTCGTCTTTGTGGGAGGAGACGACTTCGACCGGCAGTATCCGGGGTCGGTGGGCCTCCGGTCCGGGGAGACGCGCAGCCTGGCGGCCTTTCCCCTGAACGTGGAGGGCAGGCTCTGGGGCGTTCTGGCGCTGAGCTTCCGGGAAGCGCGGCGCTTTGGCGGGGACGAGCGGCGCTTCCTGAGGACGCTGGTGGAGCAGTGCGTGCAGGCGCTGGGGCGCACGACGGTGGAGTCACGGCTGCACGAGCAGGCCGAGACCCTGGCAACGCTGAACCGCATCGGGCGCTCACTGTCTGCGGAACTGGACTTAAACCGGCTGGTGCAGGCGGTGACGGACGCAGGCGTGGAACTGACGGGCGCGCAGTTCGGGGCCTTTTTCTACAACCTGGTCAACGAGCGGCAGGAAAGCTACACCCTCTACACCCTGTCGGGAGTGCCCAGAGAGGCGTTCTCGCGCTTTCCGATGCCGCGCAACACGGCCATCTTTCACCCGACGTTTGTGGGCGAGGGCGTGTTGCGCTCGGCGGACATCACGAAAGACCCGCGCTACGGGCACGCTGCGCCGTATCACGGCATGCCGGAAGGGCACCTGCCCGTGCGCAGCTACCTGGCTGTGCCGGTCGTCTCCCGCTCGGGCGAGGTGCTGGGCGGTCTGTTTTTCGGGCACGCGGAGGTGGGCGTGTTTACCGAACAGGCCGAGAATCTGACGCTGGGACTGGCCGCGCAGACAGCGGTGGCGCTCGACAACTCGCGCCTCTACAGTCAGCTTCAGGGCAGCCACGCGCTGCTGGAGTGCCGGGTGGAGGCGCGCACCCGCGAACTGGAGGAGCAGGCGGCGGCGTTGGGAGCCTTCGTGCGCTTCACCGAGGCGGCGGGGCTCTCGACGGAGCTCCTCACCCTGGTGCGCGAGGTGTTCGCGGTCTTTTCCAGCTTTTTTACGGCGGGCAGCGCGGCGTACTACGAGCGCGAGGGAAGCTCGTGGCACGCCCGGGTGTGGACCGAGGACCTGGCCCCGGAGGTGGTGGCGAGCATCACGGCGGGTATTGCGGTGGACGCCCCCGCGTTCTCGAAAGCCGAGCGGACCGGGCAACCGGTGTTCGTGGACGGCTGGAACCCCGAACAGCAGCAGGTGGCCGCGACTCAGGAATACGGCACCGTGGCCCTGTACCCGATGGTGGTGGGCGGCGAGGTGGCGGGAATACTCGCGGTGGGCCTCAAGGACGTGCAGCGGTGGTCCGAGCCCTCACGGGCGGTGGTGCGCTCGGCGGGGCGCAGCTTGAACCTCGCGCTGGAACGGGCGGAAGTGGCCTCACAGCTTGCCGCGCAGCGTGACGCCCTGGAAGCGCGGACACGGGCGCTCGAAGCCTTTGCACGGCTCACGCGGGACCTGACGCTGGAGGCCGATCCCCACGCCCTTATCCGGCGGGCGAGCGAGATCGTGCTTTCCCTGCTGCCCGACGGTTACGCGATCTACTGGGAGAGGGAGGGCGACCTGTGGCGCATCGGGACGCAGGTGGGGGATGTGCGTCACCCCGAATTGCAGCGGCAACTGGAGGCGGGTTTGCCCTACGCGCAAACCCCTACAGTCCGGGTGCCTTTCGAGACGGGCGAGCCGCTTTACCAAGACGAGTACAACCGGCAGGGCGACAACCTCAAAGGCCGCGTGGAGCACATCAGCACGACCGTCTCGCTGCCCGTGAAGGTGGCGGGTGAGGTGCGGGGCGTGCTGGTGCTGGGGCTGTTCGGGCAACGGCGCTGGACCGTTACGGACCGCGCGCTGCTCGACACGGTGATGCGCAGCCTCACCCTGACGCTGGAGGGCGCGCGTTCAGCCCGGGCCCTGCAGGAGCGTACGGTGGAACTGGAGCGCAGCAACGCCGAACTGGAGCGCTTCGCGTATGTAGCCTCGCACGACCTGCAAGAGCCGCTGCGGACCATCGCGTCCTTTACCGAGCTGATCAACCGGCGCTACGGAGGACAGCTCGACGGATCCGGGCGCAAGTTCCTGGGGCTGGTGACGCAGGGGGCGGAGCGGATGAAGGTCCTCATCGACGACCTGCTCGTCTTCTCGCGCCTGAACTCGGTGCGCGAACCCCTGCGGGCCGTGCCGCTCGCCGGGCCGCTCCAGGAGGCGCTGGAGCGGCTGCGGGCCGCCACGGAGGGAAGCGGGGCGCGGGTGCAGGTGGGGAAACTCCCCGCCGTGCAGGGTGTGCCGTCCGAGCTGACACAACTGTTTCAGAATCTGATTGGCAACGCGCTGAAGTTTCGCCGCCCGGGCGTGACGCCGGAGGTGCGCATCACCGCCGAGCGCGTGGCTGAAGGCTGGCGCGTGGCCGTGCGCGACAACGGCATCGGCATCGAGCCCCAGTACCGCGAGCGCATCTTCCAGATTTTCCAGCGGCTGCACCTGCGTGAGGAGTACGAGGGCACCGGCATGGGCCTCGCCATCGTCCGCAAGGTGGCCGAGCATCACGGCGGAACGGTGTGGGTGGAGAGCGTACCGGGCGAGGGCAGCGCCTTTTTCTTCACCCTCAGGGACGCGGGCGAAGCCGGGTAGAGGCGCGTCGCAGGTCCGCCCTCCTATGGTCTTTTGCAGGGCGTGTGTCACTGTAGGGCCATGAGTCAGGGCACCTGCACGCACGAGGGCAGCATCCTTCTTCTGGAACCGGCGCACACAGGGAAGCAGGTGTGCGAGGACTGCGTGAAGACCGGAGACACCTGGGTTCACCTGCGGATGTGCATGACCTGCGGGCACGTGGGCTGCTGCGATTCGAGCAAGAACAGGCACGCCACCCGCCACTTCGGGGAGACGGGGCATCCCATCGTCCGCTCGGTGGAACCGGGCGAAGCGTGGCGCTGGTGCTACGTGGACCGGGTGACCCTGGGGTGAGGCCCACCCTCGACGACTTGCGGCAGGTCACCGTGCTGGCCGACCTGCCGGAGGCAGACCTGGCGTGGATCGCCGAACACGCCGAAGTCCACGCCCTCGCCAACGGCGAAGTCCTTGTCCATGCCGGGGACCCCGCCGGTCACCTGCACCTGATGTTTTCCGGACAGATCGAGTACACCGGCGAGGTGGGTGGGCAACCCATTCGCTGGGTGGTGGCGGGCGGCGAGGTCAGCGGCCTGCTGCCGCACTCGCGCATGACGCACTTTCCGTCCACCGGGCGGGCCGTGGGGCTGACGCGGCTGGCGACGTTTCCGGGAGCGCTGTTCGGGGAGTTGCGGGAGCGCATTCCCGCGCTGGAGCCGCGCTTTATGGCGGTGCTGGCCGACCGCATCCGGGTGGCGGTCCAGGCCGACGAGCAGCGCGAACGCCTGAGCGCCCTGGGCAAACTCTCTGCGGGGCTGGCGCACGAACTGAACAACCCCGCGGCGGCGGTTCGCAGCGCGGCGGCGGCCCTGGAGACGCGGCTGGGCACCCTGCCTCAGTTGCTGCGCGCCTGGCTGGAGGCGGCCCCGGAGCCAGACGCTTTGGAAGCCCTGGAGGACGCCGCCCGCACCGCCATGACCCGCATGGACGAGCGCCTGACGCCGCTGCGCCGCTCGGAACTGGAAGACGAGGTGGCCGACTGGCTCGCGGACGAGGGGGTGCCGGGCGCAGCGGAACGCGCGGGCACGCTGGTGGAAGGGGGGGTGCGCCTCCCGGACCTCACGCAGCTGGCCGCCGCGTGTCCGCAGGGCGGCGCGACGGGTGTGGCCTACCTGGAATTCCGGCTCGCCAGCCTGGCCCTGCTGCGCGACGTGCTGCACGCGGCGGGGCGCATCTCGGACCTGGTGGCGAGCGTGAAGACCTACTCCCACATGGACCGGGGCGGGGACCGCGCCCGCGCGGATGTGCGCCGGGGCCTGGACAGCACGGTGACGATGCTCGCGTACAAGCTGCGCTCGAAAAAGATCACGGTAACGCGCGAGTACGCGCCGGACCTGCCGCCCGTCCTCGCCGACGAGGGAGCGCTGAACCAGGTGTGGACCAACCTCCTGGTCAACGCTGTGGACGCGCTGCCCGAGGGCGGGCACGTCACCCTGAAGGCCGGGGAGCGCGGTGGGCAGGTGGCGGTGAGCGTCATCGACGACGGTCCCGGCATTCCGCCCGAGATCCAGGGCCGCATCTTCGAGCCTTTTTTCACCACCAAGCCCGTGGGCGAGGGCAGCGGCCTGGGGCTGGATCTGGTGAGCCGGATCGTGATGCGCCAGCATGGCGGCACGGTGCGCGTGAGCAGCCAGCCGGGGCACACCGAATTCGCGGTGCTGCTGCCGGCGGCGCTGTAGCGCGCGGCGCACAGCTGGCTTCCACCTCTTTTCCACCTACCGCTGACCACTTCCCACGCACACCCAGGTCACCCACCCAGGACAGGAGTTTTCCCCTTGACCCTCACCCAGACACCCAAACCCGTGATGCTCGTCGTGGACGACGACCCCGACGTGCTGCGCGCCGTGGCCCGTGACCTGCGCGCCCGCTACAGCGCCGATTACCGCGTGCTGCGGGCGGAAAGCGGTGAGGAGGCGCTGGACGCCCTGAAGGAGGTGCGCGAGCGGGGCGATCCCGTGGCGCTGCTGCTCAGCGACCAGCGGATGCCAGGGTTGGACGGGGTGGCCTTCTTGTCCCGCGCCGCCGCCCTGTTTCCCGGCGCCAAGCGGGCGCTGCTCACCGCCTATGCCGACACCGACGCGGCCATCCGGGCGATCAACGAGTCGCAGGTGCATTTTTACCTCACCAAGCCCTGGGACCCGCCGCAGGAGCAGCTCTACCCGGTGCTTGACGACCTGCTGGACGACTGGCGCGGTGAGTTCAAGCCGGGCTACGGCGGCCTGAAGATCGTCGGCGACCGCTGGTCTCCACGCTCGCACGACCTGCGCGATTTTCTGGCACGCAACGGCGTGCCGTACACCTTCTATGACCTGGAGACGAACGACGAAGCGCAGGAACTGCTGGGAGACGAGGGCGGTGAGGCCCTGCCCCTGGTGATCCTGCCCGGCGGCGAGCGCCTGGCCGACCCTGACCCGGCAGCGGTGGCAGAGGCCGTGGGGCTTTCCCGGCCCGCCTCCCGGCCTTTTTACGACCTCGCCATCGTGGGGGGCGGCCCGGCGGGGCTGGCGGCAGCGGTGTATGGGGCGTCCGAGGGGCTGTCCACGCTGCTGATCGAGCGCGAGGCTCCGGGCGGGCAGGCGGGCACGTCGTCACGCATCGAGAATTACCTGGGCTTTCCAGCCGGGCTCTCGGGCGGAGACCTGGCGCGGCGGGCGGTGGCGCAGGCGCAGAAGTTCGGGGTGGACCTGCTGACCCCAAGGGACGTGACCTCCCTGCGGGTGGAAGGACCGTACAAGGTGCTGGAGGTGGCGGGTGAGGGCGAGATCAGCGCGCACGCGGTGGTGATCGCCACGGGCGTGAGCTGGCAGAAACTTCCGGCGCAGGGGGCCGAGGCGCTGACCGGGCGCGGGGTGTACTACGGCGCAGCCCGCTCGGAGGCCGTGGACTGCGCGGGAGAGAACGTGTATATCGTCGGCGCGGGCAACTCGGCGGGACAGGCGGCAATGTACTTTTCGCAGGCGGCGGCGCAGGTGACCATGCTGGTACGGGGCGCGAGCCTGGAGGCCAGGATGAGCCAGTATCTCGTGGACCAGATTCGCAAGACGCCGAACATCGGGGTGCTGACCCGCCACGAGGTTATGGCCGTGCACGGCGAGGAGCGGCTGGAGAAATTGACCCTGAAAAACTGCGAGACGGGCGAGGAACGCACCGTCCCCACGCACTTCCTCTTCTCCTTTATCGGGGCCGCGCCGCACACCGGCTGGCTGGACGGCGTGGTGGCGCGCGACGCGCGGGGTTTTCTGCGCGTGGGTGACCAACTGCGCGAGGACGATCTGCGCGGGTGGCCGCTGGAACGGGCCCCCTTTCCGCTGGAGACGAACGTTCCCGGTATCTTCGCGGTGGGCGACGTGCGCTCCACCAGCGTCAAGCGCGTTGCCTCGGCGGTGGGCGAAGGCTCGGTCACGGTGTCGTTCGTTCACCAGCACCTCGCCGGGTTGTAGGGGCCCCCACCCGCGACCATGCCCTCCATGTTCCGTTCTGTTGTGCTGTTCGTGCTCGCGGGTGCCGCAGAAATCGGCGGCGGTTACCTGGTGTGGCTGTGGCTGCGCGAGGGCCGCCCCCTCTGGGTGGGTTTGCTGGGAGCGCTTACCCTCGTGCTTTACGGCATCCTTCCCACCCTACAACCGGCTTCGTTCGACTTTGCCCGGGCCTACGCCGCGTATGGCGGCCTGTTTATCGCCCTGTCTCTGCTGTGGGGGCAGGTGGTGGAGGGCCGCACACCCGATTCGCCCAGCCTCTGGGGCGCGGGGCTGGCGCTGATCGGCGCGGGGATCATCGCCTACTGGCCCCGGTAGCCGTGCCCGCCGGGAAGGGAGCCTGACCTCCAGGATCCTCGCGGGCCCCGCCCCTGTCACGCCGGGCACAACGGTTTCCGAAGCTTCTTCCAGCGGCGTGGCCCACGCTTTTTACACTGCCTTCGCGCGTCGGGGCGATGGTGGCCGTTTACGCTCCCGGGGCCACCTTTTAGGATCCGGTGCTCCGCAGGCTGGACCGGGCGAAGACGGCTTATGGCGCACCCTGCTGGGGCGGGCCAATCCAGGGCCTTGGCCCTGAGGGCGACACAGTGCGGGTCCAGCAGGAGCCGCGCTACAGTACAGCTTCAGCGGCCCCGGGCGGCGGGTACCCAGCGTGATCGGGGCGCGGCTCAGGGCAAGCGGTGTGCCGTACGGTCTGGCCCCCCGGCACTTTCCTCACCCCAAGATCACGCCTCCGCAGGCTGCGGCCGGCCCAGGAAGTAGCCCTGCCCGGCGTCGCAGCCGAGGGCACGAATTTCTTCGAGTTGCTCGGCGGTCTCGATGCCTTCCACCACCACGCACAGCTGCAGTCCACGCGCCATACCCACGGCGGCCTGCAGGAGGGGCCGGGTGGAACGCGGGGCGTCCAGGCCTGCCGTGAACGAGCGGTCCACCTTCAGCACGTCCACGGGCAGGTGCGCAAGCTGATGAAGGTTGGCCTGCCCGGCCCCGAAGTCGTCGAGGGCCAGCCACACCCCCAGCTCGCGTACCTGGGCCATTCGGGCTCTAGAGGCGTCGAGGTCACGCAGGGCGGCGGTCTCGGTGAGTTCGAGCATCAGGGCCTCGGGCGGCAGGCCCGACTCGCGCAGCGCCGTTTCCACCCCGTCCACAAAGCCGGGGTGGGCGAGCTGAACCGCCGAGACGTTCACCGACATGCGGCCCCGGTATTCCCCCGCGTCCAGCCAGCGCCGGGCCTGGGCACACGCGGCGCGCAGCACCCAGGCGCCCAGATCGAGCATCAGCCCGCCCTCCTCGGCCAGCGGCACGAACTCAGCGGGCGACACCGGCCCGAGGACCGGATGCGTCCAGCGCAGCAGCGCTTCGGTGGCCCAGGGTGCGCCCGTCTCCAGCTCCAGCAGCGGTTGGTAGTGCAGCGTGAGGCCTCCACCCCGCAGCGCCGCGTGTAGATCTGTCACCAACCGGGTGCGGCGCAGGGCCTCCTGCCCGAAGCGGGCGGTGGCGCGCACGATGGCGTTGCGTCCCCCCTGCTTGGCGTGATCCACCGCCAACCCCGCACGCCCCAGCAGGGTCCCCGCGTCCAGTCCATCATCGGGAAATACGCTGACCCCGATGCTGGCGGTGAGGTGCAGGGCCTGTCCACCAAAGCTCCAGGGGGCCCGCAACGCCGCCGACACCCGGTCGGCCACCCGCAGCGCGTCGGCCTCCCCCGCCAGGCGGGGCAGCAGCACGGCGAACTCGTCGGCTCCCAACCGGCCGAGCACGTCGTCCTCGCGCACGGTCCGGCGCAGACGCTGGCCCACCTCGTGAAGCAGGGCGTCGCCCGCCGGGTGGCCGTGGGAGTCGTTGACATGCTTGAATCCGTCGAGGTCCACCAGCAGCAGCGCGCCGGTCGTTTCGCTCGTTCCGGCGGCCGCCAGGGCCGCCTGCAACTCGTCTTCGAAATGCGCGCGGTTGAGCAGCCCCGTCAGGGGATCGTGCCACGCGAGGTGAACGAGCTGGCCCTGCAACCGGCCCTGCTCGATGGCCACCGCCGCTTGATCGACCAGCGATTGCAGCAGCGCGAGGTCCGCCGGACTGAAGTCGCGCTGGTTGGGACGGTTGATCACGGTCAAGGTCCCGACCACCACTCCACCGGAGTGCAGGGGCAGCACCGCCACGCAGCCGCACTCCGTCTCGGACCGGGTGGCCTGCACCGCGCTGCTCTCGCGGGAATCGGGCTCGCCCCTGGGCGACAGTGCGGGGCGGCCCTCGCGCAGCACCCAGCCGCTCAGCCCCTCCCACAGTTCCTCAAAGGTCACCCGCTGCACCTGGGCGGCTCCCGGACCCGCCACGTGCCAGGCGTCTACCTCGTGCCCCGTCATGTCAAAGGCGACCAGGCTGGCGCGGTCGGCCCCAACCGCCTGAACGGCCCGCTCCACCACGGTCTGCAAGACCTCCTCGCGGCGCCCCGCGCCCGCCAGCGCCCGGCTCACGTCGTACAGGGCGCGCACCCGGCGCAGCTCGTCGCTCAGGTCCCCGTGCAGCTGCGCGGCCCGCAGGGCCGTCCCCAGAAAGACGCCCAGGACGTCGCCCAGTTCCTCGGACACCAGGGCCCGGTTGCGCGGGGGCACGTTCCACACCAGCAAGACGCCCTGAACCGCCTGGCCGTCGTGCAGGGGCAGGGCAACGTGGCTCAGGTCCGCCGGGCCGTCAGGCCAGGGCACCGGCTGGCGGCCCACTTCGGCGCGCGCAAGCGCTTCGCTCCAGCCAGGGGGCAGGTCCGGCAGGAATCCGGACTGGTCCACCTGGGCCCAGTCGCCTTCCCGCCACACATACAGCCGCACGCCCGAACAGGCCAGGAGCTGCCGGGTCTCCAGGCAGACTGGGCCGTACATCGCTTCCGCCGTCCCACCCTCGGCGGCGCGCGCCAGCCGGGTCAGCGTCCGCGCCAGCCGCTGCGCGGGTGCACCCTCGCCGGAGGGCTGGCCCACGGTCACCCCCACCTCACCCTCAGGCATGGCAGTTTCCCCCAGCGCAGCTCATCCACGGCACACCGCAGGCTAATCGGGCGGCTCTGTCCGGCCTCTTACGCTCCTGAGCGCGGCGCCCACGCCCATCAGCCGACCACGGGGAGCCGGAGTCAGTTGCTGATCGACGGCGCCTGCCGCAGGTGTGCGCGCCCGAACCCAAGCCGTCCAGCGTGAATTGCGCCCCGCGTCTCCCGCGTCACGAAGGGGCGGGTGTCACCCACCAAGCCCACCCGGACGGACGCAGTGGGGCCGTCCATAGGGCCGGGAAAGGGCGCAGCTCCAAGGGTGACCCGGGGTGGCGAGAAGGACGCGCTTCATCCCCGACTGCCCGCCTGAGTTCCCAACGCGCCGGTCAGCAGCCCCACGCCCGCGAAGCGGTGGGCTTCAGCGCAAGGGTGTCCCCGTCCCCAAAAAAGCGCTTTCCCTTTCCGACGACCACCGGATAGGCCATCAGGCGCAGCCTGTCCAACAGCTCAAATCTGGCGGAAGCCCGGCAGGCCACCGCCTCCACGTGATGGCTTGCCCTCGGCACTCCGCTCCCTGATGTGCCGAAGTGGGGTGTGCCGTAGTGGCCCCGTCACCCCTGGCTTTGCCCGGCCCTCTCCCACACGAAAAGAAGGGACAAAAGTAACAGAGGCTTGCCCCTCCCCAGTGGGCCTTGTCAAGCTGCGTGGCCGAGAGGGAGCCCACGAGAAGGCCCCGTTTTTAAGCCCCCCGCCCTGATGCGACCGTGCCTGCGCGCGCTTCACGCCCCCCGGAATCAGGCGTCGCGGCAGGAAGCGCGGCGTCAAAGCCAGAAGCTGGTTCACCTTGCCATTGATGACGTTCTGCCCGCGCAGCATGGCGGACACTCCTTGCCGGGCCACGGTGGCGTCGTCCAGAATCGCGCGGCCCTTCACCAGCCTGGAGTCATTCATCTGGGCGCGGTTCTGAAAGCCCGTTTGTATGGGGCCGGGGCACAGCGCCGTGACGGTCACGCCCGTACCGCGCAGCTCCTCGCGAATGGCTTCCGAAAAGGACAGCACCTAAGCCTTGGTGGCGTCACACGGCCATCAATGGCCCGGGCATAAAGGCGGCCGTGGAGGCCACATGCATCACTCGGCCTCGGCCCCGTTTTGCTCCAGCGTGGTGTTCAGCAGGCGCAACGTGGCCCCCTGCCCCTTCAGAGAGGCGCCGAGCGTGACCGCCACCGTTTGGGGCGTGCCCTTTCCTGCGCGGCGAGCCGGCGATCCACCACCCCGAACCAGTTCCAGAGCAGGCGCTCGGGCACCGCCAGGAACAGCGCCTCCTTGGTCTGGAAGTACAGGTAGAGGGTACCCCTGGCGAGTCCAGCGGCGCGTGCCACGTCCGACACCGTGATGTCGGTATACGGCTTCTCGCCCCACAGGGCGAAGGCCGCATCGAGAATGGCGCCGTGGCGGGCCAGCTTGTCCCCGTCCTTGCGGGCCCGCTCTCCCCTGGATTTCGGCACAGGTTCCGCGTTACTGACCACGGGTCATATATTAAATGACCGTTGGTCAGGCATCCGGCATACGGGGTACAGGTGAGGAGGGGCGTAGCATCGGCTCCATGGGCGCTCCTCCTTTCGGTTCGCAAGCGGCGCGGCAGCCGCAGGGCGAAGCTTCCGTGGAGCCGGTGGGCAACGATCTGGGCCTGGGCCGGGTGATCTCGCAAGAGAGCCATACGCGGATGCTGAACAAGGACGGCAGCTTCACCCTGCAGCGCGGCGGCATCGGCTTCTGGCACTCACTGAGCCTGTATTACGACCTGATCAGCATTTCGTGGCCAGCCTTTTTCGGTCTGCTGGGGGTAACCTACCTGCTGCTGAACGCCGGGTTTGCCCTGGCTTACCTGACGCTGGGTCCGGGCGCACTGTCCGAGATGCCGCAGGGCGACGGCAACCGCTTCTGGGCCTGCTTTTTCTTCTCGGTGCAGACCTTCGGCACCATCGGCTTCGGGCACGTCTACCCGCGGACCTTCGCCGCCAATCTGCTCGTCACGGTGGAGGCGTTCGTGGGCCTCGTGGGCGTGGCGCTGGCAACTGGAGTGCTGTTCGCCCGCTTTTCCAGGCCCAGGCACCGCGTGCTGTTCAGTGAGTGCGCGGTGATCGCTCCCTACCGCGGCGGGTGGGGCCTGATGTTCCGGCTGGTCAACGGGCAACGCACGGACCTGATCGAGCTGCAGATTGAGGTCACACTGGCGTACTTCAAGCGGGTGGGCGTCCGTCAGGTGCGCCACTTCGCACCGCTGACCCTGGAGCGCAGCAGCGTGGCCTTCTTTCCCCTCTCGTGGACGGTGGTCCACCCCATTACCGAGGAAAGCCCTCTGTGGAAGGTGACCCCGCAGCAGCTGCAGGCCGCTGAGGCCGAGATTATGGTGAATCTGCGCGGCCTGGACGACGCGGTGTACAACGCTGTTCGGGCGAGGACGAGCTATCAGGGGGCGGACCTGCGCTGGCACGCCCGCTTTGCCGATATCTTCGTGCGCCGCGCCGGGCGCCCGGTTGGTATTGACGTGCGGAAGCTGAGCGTGGTGGAACCCGCGCCCTCAGCAGAGTAATTTCTAACAACATTTCTCGCGATTATTGCTCTGCTTTCCTCTCCCCATTTGAGCTGCACCATACGAAAAGAGACGTAAGATCTGGAAGCAACTCCGAAAGGCGAATACGTTTTCAGACCCCGACATCCAAGCTTCATATCGGCTTTCCCCCTCCAACAGCGGGCGAAAGTAACGAAATCTTCCTGCGCAACTCAATAGGATGAAAGGGTGTTTTCAGTGGACGGGGGGTGAGGTATGCTGTATGGACAAGCCACTTCACGCCTCTGCGCCTACGGCGGAGGCCGCCCATTCCAGCGTTTCCGGCCCGGGAACTGCACCCGCCCACTGTCCAAACCCACCACTTCGTCCGTTTAGGTTCAAGGTGTTTGACGATTATTCACCGGCGTTGTAGGCTGCCCCTCGAACACATCAGCGAGTTTTCCGCCCGGTTTTCCTGAATGGCGCGATGTTCCTCATTTCCAGTGGGTGTCTCTGCCCACCCAGGAGGTTGTCTCATGACCGTATCCCGTACTCTGCTTGCCCTGCTCGCCCTCGGTGCCGCTGCCCACGCCGGCGCCCAGACCTACACCGGGCCCAAGGTCAGCCTCACGTACCTGCACGGCTTTACCGGCCCTGACCGCCCCGTCATGGAGGCCCTGGTCAAGCAGTTCAACGACACCCACCCCAACATTCAGGTGCGCGCGCAGGCCCAGCCCTGGGGCACGACCTGGCAGCAGTTGCCCTCGTTGGTGGCCTCGGGCCGCGCGCCCGACGTCGTGGTGATCAACGAGGACCAGATCACCGGCTTTATCGCTCGTGGAGCCGTGTCGCCCCTGACGACCGCCGAGATGACGGCGGCGGGCCTGAACAAGAAAAACTTCTTCGGGCCGCTTTTCCAGACGGCCGACTACAAGGGCCAGAGCTACGGCATCCCGGTGTCCAGCGTCGCCTACGCGATGTTCTACAACAAAGACCTGATGAAAAAGGCCGGGCTTGACCCCAACAAGCCCCCCCGCACCCGCGCCGAGTTTCTCAAGGCCGTGCAGGCGTGCACGGTGGACAAGAGCGGCAAGAAATCCACCGACGCAGGCTTCGATCCCAAGAACCTCGACACCTGGGGTGTGAGCCTGTACAACAACTGGGTGGGTGCGCGCGCGGCCTACGCCGCCATTTTGCAAAACGGCGGCGCGATGATCGACAAGAACGAGAACGCGGCCTTCAACTCGCCGCAGGCCAAGAGCGCGGTGCAGTTCGTGGTCGACTTGGTGCAGAAGCAACACGTGGCGCGGCCCAACAGCACCGAGGAAGCCGAACTCGCGGCCTTTAGCCAGGGCAAGGTCTGCTTCTTCCCCAGCGGCCAGTGGTACCTCGACCGCTTCGAGCAGCAGAAGATGAATTTCGGCGTGACCTTCATGCCGCGTATCGGCGGTACCGTACGTGACGCGGCGTGGGGCGGATCGAGCCACCTGACGCTGCCCAAACAGCGCCCCGGCTACGACGCCAACAAGCGCAAGGCGGCCCTGGCCTTTATGGCCTGGATAACCCAGCCCGAGCAGAACCTGAGCTGGACGAGCACCGGCAGCCTGCCGAGCCAGAGCGTCGTTGCCAAGAACCCCAAATTCGACAACGCGCCCATCAGCGGCATTTTCGATCGCCTGGGCAGCGTGTACGCCACGAGCGGCTTTCCCTGGGTCGGTCAGGTCATGGGGCCCTTCGATCAGGCCTGGGAAGCGGCTTACCTGGGCAAGAAGACCGTGGACAAGGCGCTAAACGATGGTGTGGCCGAGGCCAACAAGCAGATCGAGCAGGCCCGCAAGAACTTCAAGTAAAGCCTGTGCGGGAGCGTCGCCCGGCGCTCCCCGCCTGCCCAGCCCCGGCGGCGGCTTCCTTTCCCCCCGCACGCTGTTGTGGAGGGAGGAGGCCGCCTCCTTTTTCCGGCTCTCCCGACGAGAGGTGTACGCCGCGATGACCGTTACCCAAGCCCCGCCCACGACCACCCGGACGCCTGGTCCCCGCCGCCGCCTCAATCTGGAACCCTACTTCTACCTGCTGCCGCACGCGCTGCTGTTTTTCGTGTTTACGGTGTATCCGCTGATCTACGGCCTGTACATCAGCCTGCACCGCTGGGACCCGCTGAACCCGCAGATGCCCTTTGTGGGCGCTGAGTTCTACCGCAACCTGTTCACGCCCGACACCCCACAGTTTCAGTTTTTCTGGAAGACGCTGTGGAACACCACCTTCTTCACGATTGTGAGCGTGCCCCTGCTGGTGGCGGCGGCGCTGGGACTGGCCCTGCTGCTGCAGCGGCCCATCTTCGGACGGGCCTTTTTCCGGGCAGTGTTTTTTATGCCGGGCATCTTGACCGTCTCGGTGATGGGCATCCTGTGGCGCTGGATGTTCGATAACCAGAACGGGCTGGTCAATGCGGCGGCGGGCGCGCTGTCGCAGATGCAGCCCATCCCCTGGCTGTCTACTGAGGGGCTGGCGTGGGTGCCCATCGTGGTGGGCACGATCTGGTGGACGTTGGGCTTCAACATGACGCTGTACCTGGCGGCCCTGAGCAACGTGCCCGAGAGCCTGTACGAGGCGGCCTCACTGGACGGGGCCACGCGCGGGCAGCAGTTCCGCTACATCACCCTGCCCATGCTCGCGCCAGTGACGCTGTTCGTGGTCGTCACGACGGCGCTCGCCTCGTTCCAGCTGTTCGGGCAGTCGCAGGTCATCACCAATGGCGGCCCCAACCGCAGCACCCAGAGCGTGATCCAGTACATCACCGAGGAGGCGTTTACCAACACCCAGTATTCCAGCGCCGCGGCGCTCGGCTTCGCGTTCGGCCTGATGATGCTCATTCTGACCGCCATGCAGTTCCGGATCATGGCGCGTGACGTCAAGGAGGAAGGCTGATGGCCGTGACGTACCAACCGCAGGTCAAGCGCCGCCGGATGCCGCGCGATGTTCCGCGCTTCGCGCTGCTGTGCCTGCTGTCCATCCTGTTTCTCGCCCCGGTGTACTGGATGCTCACCACGTCCCTCAAGGCCGAGGCCGACGTTATTGCCACGCCGGTGCAGTGGTGGCCGCAGCACCCGACGCTGGACAACTACCGCGAGGTGCTGACCTCTCCCGACGGCAACATCGTGCGCTGGACGCTGAACTCGCTGTTCGTGGCCGTGACCTTTACGGTGCTGCACGTCATCCTGTGCGCGCTGACCGCCTACCCTCTGGCGCGTATGAAATTCAGGGGCCGCAACGCCTGGTTCTGGTTCATCCTCAGCTCCATGATGATTCCGGGGATCGTGACCCTGATTCCCACCTACATCATGATGATGCAGTTCGGGTGGATCAACTCGTACCACGCGCTGATCTGGCCGGGGATTTCGGGCGTATTCGGGGTGTTTTTGCTGCGGCAGTTTTTCGTCGGCATTCCCAAGGAGCTCGAAGAAGCCGCGCGGCTGGACGGCGCGAACAGCTTGCAGACCTTTTGGAGGATCATCCTGCCGCTGAGCGTGCCGCCCCTGATCACGCTGGCCGTGTTCGCGTTCATGGGCTCGTGGAACAACTACCTCTGGCCGCTGTACACGGTCACCGATGTGGACAAGATGACGCTGCCGGTGGGAATTACCACCTTCTCGCAGCGCTACGTGACCGAGTACGGCAAGCTGATGGCCTCCACCACACTGGCGGCCGTGCCGGTGCTGATCGCCTACCTCGTCGCGCAGCGCTTTTTGGAATCGGGCCTCGCCACGACGGGCCTCAAGGAGTAATGTGCCCCCACGCCTGATCCCCCGTTTCCTGACGTTCACGCTCGCCTGCACGGCGCTGCTGTCTTCCTTCCCCGTGCAGGCCGGAGGCACCGGGCCAAAACCAGCGCCAGCCACCACCTTCCGCAATCCGGTGATTGACGAGAACTTCCCCGATCCCTTCCTGCTGCGGGTGGGCAGCACCTACCACGCCTACGCCACCAACTCCAGCAACGCCAACGTGCCGCACGCGGTCAGCCCGGACCTCGTCCACTGGCAGATGCAGGCGGACGCCATGCCCGTGCTGCCGGCCTGGGCGAAGGGAGGACGCACCTGGGCCCCCGAAGTGGCGCAGATCGGCAAACGGTATGTGCTGTACTTCACGGCGCAGGATGCGGAGAGTGGGCGGCAGTGCGTGGGAGCGGCGGCGGCAGCCGCGCCCGAGGGCCCGTTTCAGGGCCAGCCGCGCCCCATCGTGTGCCAGGTGGGGGAGGGCGGCAGCATCGACGCCAGCCCCTTTACCGACGCGGACGGCAAGCGCTACTTGCTGTGGAAGAACGACGGCAACTGCTGCAACCAGCTCACCAACATCTATCTTCAGCCGCTGAGCGCCGACGGCCTGAAGGTGACGGGCAAGGCCACGGCCCTCATCAACAACTTCGAGATCTGGGAAGGCAACGTGGTGGAGGCCCCCACCCTGTACCGCGCAGGCGGCGTGTACTACCTGCTGTACTCGGCGGGGCCGTTTGACTCGGACCTGTACGCGGTCGGCTACGCGACCGCCACGCGCGTCACGGGGCCGTACCGCAAGGCGGCGGACAACCCCGTGCTGTCGAGCAAGGGGCAGGTGGCCGGACCGGGCCACCAGAGCGTGGTCAAGGACGGGGCCGGGCAGACCTGGCTGGTGTACCACGCCTGGCAGGCCGGCAAGACCAACGACAGCGTGGGTTACCGCTCCATGCACCTCGCGCCCGTGACCTTCTCGGGCGGCAAGGTCAAGGTCAACGGACCGACGCTCGCGCCGCAGCGGGCACCGAAGCCGTAGGGGAAAAGGAGCGTCAGGCGGGCGGACCCTTCGGGGTTCCGCCCGCGTTTCTCCTGGCCTCTTCTTGCGCCGTTTTCCGCCTTTCACCGCGCAGGCTTATCCTGTCGGGCGCGTCCCCTCCCCTGCCCACCCACAAGGAGCCCTTGCCATGACGACAGAGCCCAACGAAGCGCACTTTGAACTGGACCGCATGACCGAAGACGCCTGGCAGATGTTCCGTACGCTGGGCGAATTCTCCATCGGCTTTGACCGCATGGCGCGGGTGCACACGCCCCTGGTGACGGTGTACGGCAGCGCCCGCACGCCCATCAAGGACCGCTATTACGGCCTGGCCGAGGAACTGGGCCGCGCCCTGGTTCGGGCGGGCTTCGGCGTCATGACGGGTGGCGGCCCCGGCATCATGGAGGCGGCCAACAAGGGGGCGTACGAGGCCGGAGGCGTCAGCATCGGGCACAACATCATCCTGCCGCATGAGCAGCGGGCCAATCCGTACCAGACGCTCTCGCTGACTTATGAGTATTTCCACGCCCGCAAGGTGATGCTGGCGCGCTACGCCCGCGCCTTCGTGGTGTTTCCGGGCGGCTTCGGCACGCTGGACGAACTTTCGGAATTGCTCACGCTGGTGCAGACGCGCAAGATGCACGCCGCGCCCATCTACCTCGTCGGAGCGGATCACTGGCGGGGGCTGGCGGAGTGGTTTACCGGTACCCTCACCCAGTCCGGCGCGATCTCGGCGGACGACGTGCAGTTGTTCCAGGTGGTGGACGGGGTGGCGGGTATCCCGGAAGGCATCCACCTCTACCTCAACCCGAAGGTGGAAGACGGCTTCAAACGCCCGACGCCGGAAGACCGCGCCCGCGCCCAGGGAGGGCCGTCTTGAGCGTGCTGGAGCGGTTGCGCGGCCAGCTTGTCGTGTCGTGCCAGGCGGACCCGGGCAGTCCGCTGCGCGATTCCTACATCATCGGTCGCCTGGCCCTGGCTGCCGAGTTGGGCGGCGCGGCAGGGCTGCGGGTGCAGGGCTTCGCGGACGTGCAGGCGGTGCGCGCGGTGACGGCCCTGCCCATCATCGGCCTGACAAAGACGGACCGGAACGACACCGACGTGTACATCACCCCCACATCGGCGGAAGCGGTGCGCCTGGCCGAACTGGGGGCCGAGATCGTGGCGCTGGACGCCACCCTGCGGCCCCGGCCCGAACCGCTGCAGAACATGTTCGCGGCGGTTCGCGCGGCGGGCGCGCAGGTCATGGCCGATATCAGCACGCTGGAGGAAGCGCGGGCGGCGCTGGACGCGGGAGCAGACTGCGTGGGCACCACGCTGGCCGGATACACCCCTTACAGCCGGGCCCTGACCACCCCCGACTGGGACCTGATGGACGAGCTGCGCGCGGCGGGTCTGCCCTTCGCCGCCGAGGGCCGCATCAGCCTTCCGGAGCAAGCGGCGGAGGCGCGCAGACGCGGGGCCCTCTTCGTGGTGGTGGGCTCGGCGATCACGCGGCCGGACGTGATTACGCGGTGGTACGCGCAGGCACTGGACGGATAAACACGTCTGCCCGGAGCCCTGAACTTTTGCATGAGAGCGGGTGACGTATGCTGGGTCTATGTTGATTCTCGAAGGAAAATATCAAGTCCAGCAAAATAAAAAACTGACGATTCTGGCCGAGGGCAAGGTGCAACCGAAAGGCACGCTGGACAGCGACATTGCTGCGCTGCAGGAAAGCTGCCGCACCACAGGCCGCTGTGACGTGCAGGTCGTTACCCAGCACGGCGTCATGCAGGGCACCTTAGTGGAAAAGAAGCCCCGCCAGTTCAGCCTGTGGCAGTACGAGGGCCACCTCTCCTTTCCGCCCCGCGACTGACCCCGACCGCGAATTGCAAAGGCCCCCCTGGTCCCAACCCGGGGGGCCACGCCTTTTGAACGCTCCGATTAGCGTTCCAGCTCGGTGCGGGCGCGTTCCCAGTCGCTCACGCGGCTGATCTCTTCCAAGTCCGCCGGGTCCAGCGTCAGGGTGACGGTACCCAGCAGGTCTTGCAGTTGCTCCACGCTGTTCGCGCCGATGATCGGTGCGGTTACGGCGGGCTGGGCGAGCAGCCACGCGAGGGCCACCTGCGCGGGCACCGCGCCGTGCCGCTCAGCCACCGACACGAGCGTTTCCACGGTGTCGAAGTTCTGGTCGCCAAAACGCCTGGCTGCGTTCTCACCCGCGCGCACGCTGTCCGGCAGGGGCTGGCCGCGGCGGTACTTGCCCGTCAGCATGCCGCCGCCCAGCGGGCTCCAGGGAATGACCCCCAGGCCGTACTCCACGCAGACCCTCGACAGCTCGCGCTCGAAATTGGCGCGGGTGGGCGAGAGCAGGCTGTACTCGGGCTGAATGCTCACGAAGCTCTCCAGCCCCCGGCGGTCACCCGTCCAGAGGGCCTGCATCAGCCTCCACGCGCTGTAGTTCGAGCAGCCGATATACCGCACGTAACCCCGGCGCACCAGCTCCGTAAAGGCGGCCAGCGTTTCCTCGATGGGCGTGGCTGCGTCGATCCAGTGGGCCTGGTACAGGTCGATGTGGTCCACCTGCAAGCGGCGCAGGCTGTCCTCGCAGGCCTTCAAGATCCAGCGGCGCGACAGGCCCTCGCGCTGGTGAATGGTCGAGCGTCCCTGGTGGTGATCCACCCCACCCATCGGCCCGCGCACCTTGGTGGCGATCACCATATCGTCGCGGTTGCCGCGGGCTTTCAGCCAACGCCCGATGATCTCCTCGGACACGCCGCCAGGGTTGCCGGGAATCCAGGTCGTGTAGATGTCGGCGGTGTCCAGAAAATTGCCACCTGCGCCGGCGTAGGCGTCCATCAGGGCGAAGGAGGTGGCCTCGTCGGCGGTCCAGCCAAACTGCATGGTGCCCAAGCCGAGGGGAAAGAGGTGCAGGCCGCTGCGGCCGAGCTGACGGTAGGGGGTCATGGGGGCTCCTCCGGGAGGGAAGACGGGGGCGAGGGCAAACGTGACGGGCGTCCACAGCTTGCCACGTCGCCCTGTGGCCGCGCCCTGCGCTCCACCGGAACTTCAGGAACGCTCAAGCGCCGGCGTTCTCCCCTTCCTCCCGGGGTCTGTTGCTCCGCACCCGGAGCTCCTCTGCCGCCCGCCCCGCTGCCCTCTGCTATGCTGCCTCCACCTGGGAGTGGGGAAGTCCGGTGAGAATCCGGCGCTGTCGCGCAACGGTATGCCGCAAGGAGCGGTAAGCCCGAATGCCCCCCAGGGACGCCCTGCCACGCACAACACGTGGCCAGGCACCTCTCGCCGTCAGAGGGCCATCTCCCGAGCTGCCGCATGTTCCGTGCCTGCTCCGGCCCCCGGCTGGAGTGGGTTTTTTCGTGCTCCCACTCCCGCTGCCCTGCCCGCACGCCGGAGCTCACCATGCCCTTTTCTCCACCTGCCCCCAGCCACCTGGGGTCCCCCGATCTGCCGCCCATCTCCCAAAGCCCCGAAATGAGCGTTCTCTCCGCCTGGTGGTCCCCGTGATCGTCTGCGTCGGGGCGGGTCCCGGCCACCTCGATTTCCTGACGCGCCGGGGCGCGGAACTGGTGTCCAATGCCGATGTCGTCGCAGGATTTGACGCCGTGGTGGACGTGGTGCGGCCGCTGCTCCTGAATGAACAGCAGGTGGTCACCATGGGCTACAGCGATCAGGTGGCAAAACTGGCGGAAGTCGCGGAGCTTCATCAGGCGGGGAAGAATTGCGTGGTGGTGTTGATGGGCGACGTCCACTTCAGCGGCTTTCAGTTTCTGGAACGGGTGGAAACGGCCTGCGGACACCGGGTAGAAACCGTGGCCGGCATCTCCAGCGCGCAGATGCTCGCCAGCAAGGGACGGGTGTGCTTCGACGAGACCACCTTCCTGACCTTTCACCGCCGGGGTAACCTGACGCCCTTCAAGACGCACCTGCGCGAGGTGCTGCGCGGGGGGCGGAACGCTATCGTCATTCCCCGTCCCTGGGACTTTATGCCGGGGGACGTCGCGGCGTATTTGCTCGCAGGTGGGGCAAGCGCTGCGCACCAGGTGGAGGTCTGGGAGAACCTTTCCCGTGATGAGGCCGAGTGGAGGGGCACCCTGGCCGAGATGGAGGGCCGCAAATTCTCGGACATGAGCATCGTGCTTATCCGCGCCCTGACGCCCATGCCCACGGGTTTGGAGGGAGAACAGTGAGTGCCGACTACGCCATCGTCCTGGCCGCTCACGGCAGCCGTGACCCTGCCAGTTCGGGGCAGTTCGAGGAGCTGGTCACTCGGGTCAAGGCCCTGGACCCTGGACGCGTCATCACCCACGGGTTTCTGGAGTTCAACACGCCCACCATTGACGAGGCCGCGCGGGAAGCCATTGCCGCAGGGGCGCGGGAAATCGTGCTGGTCCCCGGCGTGCTGCTGGCCGCCACACATGCCAAGAACGATCTGCCCAGCGAGCTCAACGCCCTGCGCCGGGAGTTCCCCCACGTCACCTTTCACTACGGCGCGGCCATGGACCTGCACCCGGGCCTGCTGGCCGTCTGCCGCGAGCGGCTGGTGGAAGCCGAGGCCGGGGCATCCCGTGAGGTTCGCCGTAACGAGACGCTGCTGCTGCTCGTCGGTCGCGGCACCACCGACCCCGACGCGAACGGGGACGTTCACAAACTGGCCCGCTTTCTGGAGGAGGGCCTGGGCTACGGCGCGAGCCTAGCCTGCTACAGCGGTACGGCCAGACCGGACCTGACCACCGGGCTGGCCCGCGCCGCCCGGCTGGGATTTGCCCGCGTGGTGGTGCTTCCGTACCTGTTGTTCGATGGTGTGTTGGCCCGCCGCGTCCGGGAAGCGGTGGCGGCGGCTGCCCAGCGCTGGCCAGAGACCGAGTTCCTGACGGCTGGACACCTGGGGCCACACCTGAACGTGGCCCGGGTGTTTCTGGAGCGGGCGCAGGAAGGCGTGCGGGGCCAGGGCCACATGAACTGCTCGCTGTGCAAGTACCGGGTGGAGGTGGTGGGCTACGAAGCCCAGGTAGGCGCGCCGCAGGTGGGACACCATGGGGCAGTCAGGGGGCTGCTGGGGGCGGGGGGTGAAGCGCCCAAACGCAGGACCATCGCCCCCTACGAACCCCACCCCATCGAGCGGGAGTCCTTCGAGATCATCGGGGGTCTGCGCGACTGGTCCACCGTCAATCCCTCCGACCGCTACGCCATGCAGCGCCTCGTGCATACGGCGGGCACATCAGACATCGTGGAAGACTTGTACTTCTCGCCGGGCGCGACCGAAGCGGGCGTCATGGCGATTTTGCGCGGCCTGACCGTGGTAACGGACGTGACAATGGTGCAGAGCGGCCTAAAGCGGCAGGTCCTGGGGGAACTGGGCGTGCCGGTCTGGTGCGGCGTCCATGACCCGGAAACGCACCTGCTGAGCCGCGAGGCGGGCATTACTCGCTCGGCGGCGGGCATCCGCCGCGCCTACGAGAAGTTCGGAAACGGCTGCATCGTCGCCATCGGGGACGCCCCAACAGCCATTTTCGAGACGGTACGCCTCATTCGCGAGCGGCACTGGCGTCCAGGTCTCGTCGTCGGGCTGCCCGTGGGCTTCGTGGGCACCCGCGAGAGCAAGGCCGCCCTGCGGGCCTGCCTGCGCGTTCCGCGCATCACGAATGCAGGCACGCGGGGCGGCAGTCCCTGGGCCAGCAGCGTGGTCAATGCACTGATGATCGAGGCGCAAAACCGCCTCGCCGCGGTGGCCACCACCGAGGTAGGGCCGGCCCGGCCCAGGACCAAAGCGTGAGCCTGACCATGACACCACCTGCCCGCCTCGATCTCAGTCAACTCGCCCCCAATGGCCTGCGGCGGGGCTTCACCACGGGCAGCGCGGCCACCGCGGCCCTGAAAGCGGCCCTGCTGCTGCTGCACGGAGGGTACCGGACGGCGGTGGACGTCACGCTGCCGGACGGGGACCTCGCCCTGCATCTGCCCGTGCAGAACGTGTGCCTGACCGACGTGGGCGCGTACGCCGAGGTGGTCAAGGACGGCGGCGACGACCCCGATGCCACGCACGGGGCGACGCTGTGGGTCCGGGTCACGCCCCTGCCAGATTCCCTTCAGCCCATGACCTTCCACGCGGGCGAGGGGGTCGGCGTGGTAACGGCCCCCGGTATTCGCGTCCCCGTAGGTGAACCTGCGATCAACCCCGTACCCCGGGCGATGATGCGCCGGGCCGCGCGGGAAGTGGCGGGGCACGAAGCCTTTGCCGTGACCGTGGGCTGCGTAAACGGCGCGGCCATCGCCCGCCGGACCTTCAACCCCCGGCTGGGCATCGCGGGCGGAATCTCCATCCTGGGAACCACCGGCATCGTGGAACCCATGAGCCTGGAAGCGTACATGGCGTCGGTGGAGGTGTACGTGCGGGTGGCCGTCCACGCGAGGCCGCCCGCTGTGGTCCTGACGCCCGGCAAGCTGGGCCGCGAGTATGCCCGCGAGACGCTGAAGGTGTGTCCGCAGGCCACCGTGCAGATGAGCAACTTCGTGGGTGCGGCGCTCGACGCCCTGCAGTCGGCGCTGGAGGAAACCGGGCATCCCCTCCCCCTGCTGCTCGTTGCGGGTCACCCCGGCAAGCTTGCCAAGGTGCTGAACGGCGACTGGAACACCCACAGTGGGCACAGCGGCATGGCGATGAACGCCGTCGCCCGGGTGGCGGCGGGGCTGGGAGCAGACGGGGAAACCGTGGAGGCCCTCGCCAGGGCCAACACCGTCGATGCCTGCGTCGCCCTGCTGGCCGCCCACCCGCGAGGAGGGGAAGTCTGGCAGGAGGGAGCGCGGCAGGTGGCTGGGGCGCTGCATGGCCGCGCCCCAGCTGTGGGCCGCGTCCGGGTGGCCCTCTTCGCGCTGGACGGCAGCGGGCTGGGCGAGGCCGAGGCGTGACTCCTCCCGGCACCTTCTACGGCCTGGGCGTGGGCCCAGGCCCCCACGGCCTGCTGCCCGTCGCGGCGCTGAACGTTTTGCAGGAGGCAGACTTCATCTACGCGCCCCGCTCCCGTGTGTCGGAGGGCTCGGTGGCCCTCGCCGCGCTGAACGGCCTGGACTTTCCCCTCGAACGGGTGCGCGAGGTGGCGTTCCTGATGGATGGTGACGATTCCCGCATCGGCGAGCATTACGCGACGCTGGCCCGGGAAATCGCGGGGTACCAGCGGGCGGGGCGCAGCGTCGCCTACCTGACCATCGGCGACGCAATGACCTACAGCACCCTGGGCTACCTCGTGGCGGCCCTGACGCGGGAAGCGCCGAACCTGCCACGCCGCGTGTTTCCCGGCGTGACCAGCTACGCCGCTGCCGCCGCCCTGACCGGTTTCAGCCTGGGGGAAGGCAGGGAGCGGGCGCTTATCCTGCCCTGCCCGGACGACGTGGAAGACCTGCGCGCCGAGATCGAGCGGAGCGACGTGGTGGTCCTGATGAAGGTGGGCCGCCGCCTGCCCGCTGTGCTCGCGCTGCTCTCGGATCTGGGCATCTTGAGCCACTGCGCCCTCGCCCACCGGCTGGGCCTGGACGGCGAGGTCGTGCGGGCCAGCCTGGACCCGCTGCCTGACCCTGGCCGCCTGGGGTATCTCAGCGTGCTCCTGATTCGCAAATCGGCTCCCCGGAGGTTTTCTTGAAGGTGTATTTCATTGGCGCGGGGCCCGGTGCCCCCGACCTCATCACGCTGCGCGGCGCGCGGCTCCTGGGCGAATGCCAGCTCATCCTCTACGCCGGTTCCCTGGTGCCCGGGGCGGTGCTGGAACATGCCCACCCCGGCGCCGAGCGCTTCAACACCGCTGGCATGCATCTGAACGAGCAGGTGGCCCTGTACCGCCGTGCCCGTGAGCAGGGGCGGAACGTGGCCCGCGTGCACTCCGGCGACCCCGCCATCTACGGAGCGACTGCCGAACAGATGCGGGCGCTGCGCGAACTGAACATTCCGTATGAAGTGGTGCCCGGCGTCAGCAGCTTTACCGCGAGCGCAGCGGTGCTGGGCGCCGAACTCACCCGCCCCAATGTGACGCAGACGGTCATCCTGACCCGCGTGTCGGGCCGGGCCAGTCCAGTGCCGGAGCGGGAGAACCTGCCCAGCCTCGCCGCACACGGCGCGAGCCTCTGCCTGTTCCTGGGGGGCAACCAGCTCCCTCACATCGTGGCAGACCTGCTCACGGCCTACCCGCCGCACACCCCCGTGGCCCTGGTGCAGCGGGCCAGTCAGCCTGGCGAGCGGCAGCACGTCAGCACGCTGGATCGCCTGCTGTCCGAAATCCGCGTGAGCGAGTGGGCGCTGACCACCATGCTGCTCGTCAGCCCGGCCCTCTCGGACCCCGAGACGAGCAGCTGCCTGTACGACCCCGCCTACGCCCACCGGTTCCGCCGCGCTGAGAAGCCCGGGGGGGAGGCGTGACGGTGGCGATCTGGCCAGTCCGCCGCGAATCGGAGGCGCTGGCGCAGCGGCTGGCAGAGGCGCTGAACGCCGCCCTGCACCGGCCCTGGCAAAATGCCGCGCGACCCCTTGCCCAGTTTCAGGACGCCTTCCATGAGGCCCGCGCCTGGGTCTTCATTGGGGCCACCGGCATCGCCGTGCGCTTTCTGGACGGGCTGACGCGCAACAAACGCACGGACCCGGCGGTGGTGGTGCTGGACGACGCGGCCCGCTTCGCCATTGCCCTGCTGGGTGGACATGAGGGCGGGGCCAATCGCCTCGCCTACCGGGTGTCCCGCCTCACCGCGGCCGTGCCCGTCGTGACCACCGCCACCGAGGCGGTCAAGCCCCTCACCCTGGGCATCGGGTGCCGCCGGGGCGTGAGCGAGAACCAGATTACCGCCGCCGTTCGGCAGGCCCTGGGAGAACGCCACCTGGACGAGGTGCGCGAGGTGGCGACAGTGGACCTCAAGGCGAACGAGGCGGGCCTGCTCGCCTTCTGTGAGCGGCACGGCCTGCCTCTGCGGGTACTGGACCGGGCTGACCTCGCCGCGCGGCCTTTTGTCACGCAGCCCAGCGCCTGGGTGCAGCAGAACGTGGGGCTGCCCGGGGTGTGCGAACCCTGCGCCCTGAGCGCCAGCCCCCGGGGAAGCCTCATCGTGCCCAAGCTGGCCCTGGACGGCGTGACCGTCGCTGTGGTGGAGGACCCAGGCGCATCCGCTTTCGAGGAAAAGTCATGACCGGACATCTCAGCCTCGTTTCTGTCGGTCCGGGAGACCTCTCACTGGTGCCCGAACGTGCCCGACAGGCCCTGCTGGACGCGGACGTGATCGTCGCGTATGACCTGTACCTGCGCTGGGTGCAGCCCCTGATCACCACGCAGGAGGTGCTGACCCCGCCCCTGACCCAGGAGAAGTACCGCGCGCAGCTCGCCACCGAGAAGGCGGGGGAGGGAAAGCGGGTGGCCCTCGTCAGCAGCGGGGACATCGGCGTGTACGCCATGGCGGGGTTGGTGTTCGAGGACCTGCCCCAGGACCCGCCCTTCGGCGTGGAGGTCATTCCCGGCATTACCAGCGCCACCGCCTGCGCCAGCCTGCTGGGTTCCCCCCTCACGCACGACTTCGCCACGCTGAGCCTCTCGGACCTGCTGTGTCCCTGGGCGTGGATCGAAGGGCGCGCCAGCCACATCGCCCAGGCGGACCTCGCCTGCGTGCTGTACAACGTGCAAAGCAAGTCCAGGCGCGAGGGCGTGTACCGTGTGCTGCGCCTGATGCTGGAACACAAGCGTCCGGACACGGTGTGTGGGGTGGTCCGCAACGCCTACCGCGAGGATCAGGAGGTGCGCGTCACCACGCTCGAAGCCCTGCTGCAAGACGAGTTCGACATGCTGACCACCATCGTCATCGGCAACCGCTTCACCGCCCGGAAGGGGAGGTGGATGTACACGCCGCGCGGTTACAACGACTGGCAGCCCGGGCGGGCCGGGGAGACGCGGGCTGCGTCCTCCCATCTCGGGGAAAGTATCTGGGTCTTCAGCGGCACCCGGGACGGCAATGCCCTGGCCCTGCAGCTGGCGGAGGCCGGGGAGCACGTGACCCTCAGCGCCGCTTCCGAACTCGGCGGGCAGGTGGCGCCGAAGCATCCGCACATCGAGCTGTACAGCGGTCCCCCGGGGGTGGAAGCCCGCCGCCGTGCCCTACGGGGTGCGCGGGCCGTGGTGGACGCCACCCACCCTTATGCCCAGGCCATGACCGCCGGGCTGCGGGAACTGACGGCAGAACTGGGTCTGCCCTACTTCCGCTACGAGCGGCCCGGCGGTCTGCCCGCCGACACGGGGGGTCTGGCGCTGGTGGATTCCTTTCGGGAAGCCGCGCGGGCCGCCGCGCCCCATGGCCGGGTGTTCCTGGCGACGGGCAGCAAGGACCTGAAAGCCTTCTTGCACGCCGTACCAGGAGCGGAAGTCTTCGTGCGCCTCACGCCGCAGCCTGACGTGCTGCGCCGCGCCGGGGAACTCGGGGTGCCGCCGGGACGCATCTGCGCCATGGTGGGGCCCTTCTCCCGTGAATTCAACGTGGCCCAGTGGCGGGCCTGGAACATCGGTGCGGTGGTCACCAAGGAAAGCGGTGCGGAGGGGGGCTTCCCCGCCAAGCTGGAGGCGGCCCGCGAACTCGGCCTGCCCCTCATTGTGGTGCGCCGCCCACCGCCCCTTCCCGGTGCCTTTTTCAGCACCGGTGCCCTGCTGTCCGCCCTGAACGCCCATCTCAAGGAGCCCGCATGACCCTTTCGACCTTCAAAACCCCCGTCACCATCGTCAGCGGCTTTCTGGGGGGTGGCAAGACCACCTTGCTGGGCAATTTGCTCAACCAGACGCACGACCGCACCCTCGCCCTGATTGTCAACGAGTTCGGGGAGGTCAGCATCGACGGCCCCCTGCTGGAAACGCGTGAGGACGGCGTAGAGCTGCACGACGTGCACGGCGGGCTGCTCGCCTACGGCGGCGAGGGCGACGCCTTCCGCCGCACCCTGCACGCCCTGAAAGACCGCCGCCACACCTTCGACCACGTGCTGATCGAGACGAGTGGACTGGCCGTGCCCACGGCCGTGATGGTTACGCTGGAGGAGCCCGAATTCAGCAGCGACTTCGCGCTGGACGCGACCCTGGTCGTGGTGGACACTCCCCTGCTGCTGGCGGGAGCCTTCAGCGCGGAAGCCGCCGAGGAGGCCGCCCGCAGCGCCGCCCGGGTCTTTGGCGCCCAGCTGGAATATGCGGACGTGGCGGTGCTGAACAAGATTGACAGCCTGACCGACGCGGACCTGCTTCAGGCGGAAGCGGACGTGCGGCACCGCGCTCCCCGCGTGCGCTTCATCGAACTGGCCTATGGGGCGCGGCTGGATACGCAGCTCACCCTGGGTCTGAATCTGCACGGCCGCCGCAGTGCGGCCCACCAGGCCCCCGTCAGTGGCGCTCCCGGTACGCTGGCACAGCCCCTGCACGACCACAGCGCCCTGGACGGTCACGCACACGGCGATCTGGACGCCCACGTCCACAGCCTGAGCACCCACCAGCACTTCCACGAGCACGACCCAGGCTGGCAGTCTTTCCGCCTGACCAGCGACGACGCGCAGAACGTGCCCGAGCTGGTGCGGACCGTGCAGAATGTGGCCCGGGTGTTTCCCGTGCTGCGCGTGAAGGGCTTCGTGCAGGGCGAGGACGGCGGGCGGCACGCGGTGCAGGCGGTGCGCTCCCGGGTGGAGGTGCACCCCGCACCCGTCAACGCAGATGCCGCCAACGAGCTGATTTTTATCGGCTACCACGTCAGCCGCAAGAAAGTCACCGAGGCGCTGCAGCGGGCGCTGCCCCAGCGGTGGGCCTGAGATGGCGGCCACCCTCGCCCTGGTGTTCGCGCTCGGCGTGCGGCACGGGATAGACGCCGATCACCTCGCGGCCATCGACGGCTTTTCCCGGTTGCGCCCCAGCCGCTGGACTGGCGTGCTGTTCGGGCTGGGACACGGGCTGGTGGTCACCCTGCTGGCGCTGCTCGCGGGGCACCTGGGTCAGGACTTCGGGCTGGACTGGCTGGCCCCGTACCTGTTCCTGGGGGTGGCGGCGCTCAACCTGTGGCGGCTGCTGCGCCCCGCCCCTGCCCACACGCACCGGCTGCCCGCACTGGCGTTGGGACCGTTCGTGGTGGGCCTGCTGCTGGCTGTGGGAATGGAAACGAGCAGCCAGCTCGCGGCCCTGTCCCTGGCGCGCAGCCTCTCTCCGCTGGCCCTGGGCCTGACCTTCACCCTGGGCATGGTGCTGGCCGACGGCCTGGACGGCCTGCTCGCGTCGCAGCTTCAGCGCGGTCAGCGGGCCGACCCCCGCCGCTCGGACATCGCCTCCCGCGTCATGGGCTGGCTGGTGGTGGGCCTGTCCCTGCTGTTTGCCCTGACTGGCCTGGCGAACGTGAGCCTGGAGGACGTGGCCGGACCACTGGGGCTGGCTGTGTTCGGCGTGCTGCTGGCCCTGCGAATCTGGAGCCGGATGGGTCCCCGGACTCCGCAGGTGGCCTGATGCGTTCCGGCGACCGCGAGGCCCTGTGGCGCGTGCTGGAAGCCCGGCGCGACCACCGGCATTTCCGCCCTGACCCCGTTCCGCAAGGAGCGCTGGAGCGGGTGCTGGAGGCGTTTCGCGTCGCTCCCAGCGTGGGCCTGAGCCAGCCCTGGCACGTGACGGTGGTGCGCGGCCCAGACCTGCGGAACGCCGTCTACACCAGCTTCGCGGGGGTCCGGGCGCGGGAGCAGGAACGCTTCGCCGGACCGCGCCGCGCCCTGTACAACACGCTGAAACTGGAGGGCATCCGGGAAGCGCCCGTCGGCCTGCTCGTCAGCTTCGTGCCGCCTGCGGACGCTACGCTGGGCACCACCAGCCTGCCCACCGCCCTGGAGTACAGCGTGGTCAGCGCCATCACGCTCGCCTGGCTGGCCGCCACGGCCGAGGGACTGGGGATGGGCTGGGTCAGTCTGGTGGAGCCGGACGACTTGATGGCGGCGCTGGGGCTGCCCGGCCACCTCCGTCCCCTCGCCTACCTGTGCCTGGGCTTTCCCGCCCTGGATCTGAAAGAGCCCCTGCTGCAGACCGTGGGCTGGGCGCAGGCCCGGCCCCTCACGGTGGAGTGGCGGGACTGAAGGAGATTGTGTGACCCGTTCCCCTACCCCCAGACAGCGCGTTACCCGCGCCGACGGCCGCACCATCAACGTGGCCCGCAAGCGCGGTCACCTGAGCTACTGCTTTCACGGCTGCTGCTGCGGGCGCACGGACAAGGGGTATCCGGCGGCCCCGGCGGACGTGTACCGGGACGAGTGGACCCGGCGCAAGATGCGGAACGCCGTTCACCTTACCAAGGGCGGGTGCCTGGGGCCCTGCGGCCTTGCCAACGCCGCCCACCTCGTGTTCGACGGGCATGACGTGTGGTTCCACTCGGTCAACGATGCCTGGCTGGTGCGGGCCATTTTCGATTATATCAGCGCGATGCTGGAGCGAGGCGGCTACCTGCCCCCGCCCCCTGAACTGGTGGAGTACACCTTCAACTATTACGCCTGGGACGCGGCAGGCGGTGCGGCTGCGGGAACGGTGGCCCTGCCCATGGCGACGCCCGAGGCCCCCGCCGAACTGTCTGGCATGGCCTTCCTGACCCACGCCGATACGGACCTGCTCAACCTCCGCGCCGCGCAGGAGACGCTGCCCGCCGACTTCGAACCGGTGACGGGCGTGGCCCTGGGGGGCATCCGCTCGGACGCGCAGATGGGCACGCTGCTTTCCGGTGCCGTGGGGCGAGCGGAAATCGTGCTGGTGCGAATTCACGGCAAATTCTCGGCGGTGCCGGGGGCCGAGTTGCTGCTCGAACATGCCCGTCAGGCGGGGCAACACCTGCTGCTGGTGAGCGGCACCAATGAACCGGACGCCGAACTGGCGGCGCTGAGCCTCGCGCCCGCGCACACCCTGGACACCGCCCGCGCCTACCTCGCCGCGAGTGGGTGGCAGAACATCCGGGAACTGCTGCTGTCGCTGAGCGACACGCTGCGGCTGACCGGATACGGGGCGCAGCCGCCCCTCGCTCTGCCCGAGCACGGCATCCACCACCCGGACCTGCCGGAAAACGCCACGCTGGAAGACTGGCAAAAGGTCCGCACGCTGGGCCGCCCCGCCGTGGGCATTCTCCTGTACCGCGCCCACGCGCTAAGCGGGAACACAGACTTTATCGACACCCTGGTTACGGCGCTCGACGAGGTCGGGGCCGATGCCCTGCCCGTCTTTACCACCAGCCTCAAGGATGTGGACGAGCGGGGGGACCCAAAAGCCTTCGCGCTCTTGCGGGGGCAGGTGGACGCCCTGATTTCCACCCTCTCCTTTGCGATGGCCGACGTGCAGGCGGGGGGCGTGACCCAGGCGGGGGCCAACGTGGGCGCGCTGGAACGTCTCGGCGTGCCCGTGGTGCAGGGGCTGACGAGCGGTGGGGCGCGCGGACCCTGGGAGACCAGCGCGCGGGGTCTGAATCCCCTCGATACCGCCATGAACCTGGCCCTGCCCGAGTTCGACGGGCGGATTATCGGCGTGCCCTTCGCGTTCAAGGAGCAGGAGGCCGGGGAAGCCCGCCGATTGCAGGCGGACCCGGAGCGGACGGTTCGGCTGGCGGGCATTACGGTACGGCTGGCCCGGTTGCGGCACCTGCCCAACGTTGAGAAGCGGCTCGCCTTTATCTTCACCAACTCCACCGCCAAGGCGTCCCAGGTGGGCAACGCGGTGGGGCTGGACTCGGCGGCCTCGCTGCTGCACACGCTGCACGCACTGAAGGCCGCGGGATACGACGTGGGCAAGCTGCCCGAGACGAGTGACGCGCTGATGCACGCCCTCATCGGGCGCACGTCCTACGACGCGGCGCAGCTCACGCCCACGCAGCTCGCGCAGGCCGCTGCGAAGGTGCCCGCTGACCTCTATGCGCGGTGGTTCACGGACCTGCCTGTCAGCCAGCAACGCCGGATGCGGGAGCAGTGGGGCAACCCGCCCGGCGAGGCGTATGTGCATGACGGCTCCGTGGCGCTGGCGGGCCTCTCCTTCGGCAAGGTGTTCGTGGCGCTGCAACCCCCACGCGGGTACGGCATGGACCCGGACGCCATCTACCACACGCCGGACCTGCCGCCCACGCATCATTACCACGCGCTGTACCGCTGGATGCGTGAGCCGCCGGAACTGGGCGGTTTTGGAGCCCACGCCCTGGTTCACGTGGGCAAACACGGGACGCTGGAATGGTTGCCCGGCAAGGGCGCGGGCCTGAGCGAGAACTGTTTTCCCGACAGCCTGCTGGGCGACCTGCCCCTCTTTTACCCCTTCGTCATCAACGATCCCGGCGAGGGCACCCAGGCCAAGCGCCGCGCCCACGCCACCATCCTCGACCACCTGCCGCCGCCATTGACCCGTGCCGATACCTACGGGCCGCTGGCGGAACTGGCGGCGCTGGTGGACGAGTATTACCAGCTCGAACTGCTGGACCCCTCCAAGTTGCCCCTCCTCCAGGGGCAAATCTGGGACCTGGTGCAGAAGGCGGACCTGGGGACGGACCTGGGCACCATGCTGCGCCGGGACCACGGGGACCACGTGCACGCGTGGGACGACGAGTTCACCGAGGAGGGCGTGCCCGTAACCATCAGCGAGATGAACGGGGCGGACATCGCGCACCTGCTGGAAGACATCGACGGGTACCTGTGCGAACTGGGCATGGCGCAGATTCGGGATGGGCTGCATGTGCTTGGGCAGCCGCCCCAGGGTGAGGGGCTGCCCGAGATGCTGCGGGCCCTCACCCGACTGGCGAACGCGGAGGTTTCGGGCATGAATGCTGGCCTGGCCGGAGTGCTGGGGCTGGACCTGGGCGCATTGTTGGACGCGCCCGGCGCACGTCTGGCGCCTTGCGCCGCACTGGACGCCCTCGCGGGTCGCCCGGTCCTCACCCACGGGGACGCGCTGGAGGTGCTGGACGAACTCGCGCTGCACCTGTACCAGACCTTACAGGCGCGGGATTTTGACGCCTCCGCGATTCCCGAGGCTTTGGCCCTCTCGCTCGGCCTCCGGGAGGATTACGGCACGCTCCCCGAGACCCTGGACTACGCCTGCCGGGTCCTCAAGCCCAATCTGGACGCGACGACAGACGAAATCACGCACCTGCTCGCGGGCCTCTCCGGGCGGTATGTGCCTGCCGGGCCAAGCGGGGCGCCTTCCCGGGGCCTCGCGCACATCCTGCCCACGGGGCGCAACTTCTATGCCGTGGACCCCCGGGCGCTGCCCTCGCAGGCGGCGTGGACGGTGGGCAGCAGCCTCGCGCGGGAGGTGCTGGAGCGGCACCTGAAGGAAGCGGGCACCTACCCTGAACACGTCGCCATCAGCGTCTGGGGCACTTCCAACATGCGCACCCAGGGGGACGACGTGGCGCAAATCCTCGCTTTGATCGGCGCGCGGCCCCTGTGGCATCCTCAGAGCCGCCGCCTGACGGGCGTGGAACTCATCCCCCTCGCGGCGCTGGGCCGTCCCCGCATCGACGTGACGGTGCGGATCAGCGGCTTTTTCCGGGACGCCTTTCCCCACCTGATCACCCTGCTCGACGAGGCGGTCAACCTCGCCATGCAGGCGGACGAGCCGGAAGAACAGAATTATCTGCGCAAGCATTACGTCGCGGACCTGCGCGAACGCTTGAGCGAGTTGCCCCCGGAAGAGGCGCAATCCCGCGCCAGCTACCGCATCTTCGGCAGCGCGCCGGGCACCTATGGCGCGGGGATTCTGGACCTCATCCACGAGGGCAACTGGAAGGACGAGGCGGACTTCGCCCGCACCTTCATCAACTGGGGTGGGTATGCGTACACAGCGGCCGACGCCGGAACGGACGCCCGTGAGGACTTCCGCGCCCGCCTTTCGGTCACCCAACTCGTGCTGCACAACCAGGACAACCGCGAACATGACATCTTCGACAGCGACGATTACCTGCAGTTCTTCGGCGGGATGATCGCCTCGGTGCGGTCCCTGAGTGGCGCGCAGCCCCGGCAGTACTTCGGGGACACGGCCAATCCCGAGCGTGCCCGCGTGCGAGACCTGAAGGAGGAAGCCCTGCGCGTGTACCGCTCGCGGGTGGTCAATCCCAAGTGGCTGGAAGGTGTCCGCCGCCACGGCTACAAGGGTGGGCTGGAGCAGACGGCGACGGTGGATTACCTCTTTGGCTTCGACGCCACCGCGCAGATTGCCCACGACTTCATGTACGAGGGGGTGGCCCAGGCGTATGCGCTGGACCCCGAGAACCAGGCGTTCCTGCGGGAATCGAACCCCTGGGCACTGAACGCCATCGCTGGGCGGCTGCTCGAAGCCCACGCCCGCGACCTCTGGACCCCCGAACAGGCCACGCTGAACGCCCTGCAAAACCTGCTGGCCGAGAGCGAGGGCCTGCTCGAAGACCGGGGCGAGGCGGGACGGGTGCGGGGATGACCCTTCAGACGGACGTGTTCGGCGAATGGACGGCCGAGGTGCTCGCCGTCCGATCTGGGCGCTGGCAACCGGAACGTGACCGGGCCTTCTGGCAGGAGAAGGCGGCGCACTACGACGCGGGCCAACCGCCGCTTCCCAACACGGTGGCGTGGCTCAGGGAGCGGCTCACGGGTGCGGCGTCGCTCCTCGACGTGGGCGCGGGGACGGGCCGCCTCACGCTGCCCCTGGCGGGCGCGGTGGGGCGGGTGACGGCGCTGGACCACTCGCCCGACATGCTCGCCGTGCTACGCGCCAAGGGACCGCCCGCGTACCTGCACCTGCGGCAACAAGAACTCGCGGACGCCCTGCAAGACCCCACGCTCCCGCCCCACGACGCCGTGCTGAGTGCGTGGTCCCTGGCCTACCTGCCGGACCTGCGCGGAGCACTGACAGGCCTGCTGCGCCTCGCCCGCCGGGACCTCTTCCTGCTGGAGGACGATGGGGTGGGCAGCCCACACGTCACCCTGCGCCGCCAGCTCGCGGGGCAGCCCAGGCCCACGCGGGCCTCCAGCCTGCGCCGCGCCCTGCACGCGCTGGGGGCAGAGCCTGAACACCTTCAAATTCCCGAGGAACGCGAATTGACCTTTCCTGACACGGCGGCCCTGCTGGCCCAGGCACGCTTGCCCCTTGGTGCCGCGGAGGCGCTCGCCTTCCTGCGTCCCCACCTCACGCCCGAGGGGGAGGGCTGGCGCTACCGCTGGACCTTCGACGTTCACGCGCTGCATGTGCCCCTGGGGACCCGCCCGTGACCGCCCTCTATCCCCTCTCTGCCGTCGCGCACCAGCCAGCGCTGCGGATGGCCCTGTCGCTGCTGGCCGTGTCGCCCGATATCGGCGGCGTGCTGATTCGTGGGGACCGGGGTGCGGCGAAAAGCACGGCGGCGCGCGGACTGGCGGCGTTGCTGCCTTCCCGTCCGGACGGCACCCCCGCCCCCTTCGTGAACCTGCCTCTGGGGGCCACCGAGGACCGCGTGGTGGGCACCTTGGATTTGGACGCGGCCCTGAAGGGTGAAGTCCGCCTGAAACCCGGCCTGATTGCCGGGGCGGACGGCGGCGTGCTGTACATCGACGAGGTCAACCTGCTGGCGGACCATCTCGTGGACGTGCTGCTGGACGTGGCCGCGATGGGCGTCAACCGCGTGCAGCGCGACGGCCTGAGCGCCGAGCACTCCGCCCGCCTCGCGCTTGTGGGAAGCATGAACCCGGAGGAGGGGGGCCTGCGACCCCAGTTTCTGGACCGCTTTGGGCTGTGCGTGGACGTGCAGGCGCCCACAGGGTACGGGGAACGCGCGGAAATCGTGCGGCGGCGGATGGCGTTCGAGGCGGACCCGGCAGCCTTCACGGCCAGGTGGCAGGCGGAGGAGGCCATGCTGACCGCCCGCCTCTCTGCTGCCCGCGACCGCCTGCCCCAGGTGGCTCTGCCCGATGCCCTGCTGGACACCATCGCTGCGCTCAGTGCGGAGGCGGGGGTACGGAGCCTGCGCGCTGACCTCGTGCTGTACAGGGCCGCCCGCGCTTTGGCCGCGCTGGAGGGCCGGAGAGAGGTCCGGGAGGAAGACCTGCACCGCGTCGCTCCCCTCGTCCTGACCCACCGCCGTGACCCCCGGCTGCCCCCACCCCCTCCACCGCCCCCCGCACCACCGCAAGAACCGTCCACTCCACCCACCGAAGCGCCACAGGAGGCTTCCGCCCCTCCATCCCCGCAGGACGACCCGGAGGAGGTCTTCGCGCCCGCCGCAAATCCCGCACCTCTGGCCCTGCCCGCTGCCCCCACGCCCGGTGCAGGCGGGGGAGGGAGCGCGCAGGGCCGCACCGTTCGCACCGTACCTGACCCTCAGGCCGTCACGCTGGCCGTCCCTGCCACCCTGCGCGCCGCCCTGACCCGGACAGGGGCGTCGGGAGGCCCCATGACCCTGACCCGCGAGGACTTTCGCGCCCCTGTCCGCGAGGAGGTCACGGGCCGCCGCGTCCTGTTTGTGGCCGACGCGAGCGGCAGCATGGGCACCCGCGAGCGGATGGGGGCCGTGAAGGGCGCGGTGCTGGACGTGCTGCGTGAGCAGGGACGGCGGGACCGGGTGGCCCTGGTGACGTTTCGGGGGGCAGGGGCGACCCTCGCGCTGGACTTCACCACCGACGCGGCTGCTGCCGAGGCGGCCATTACCGCCGCGCCCACGGGCGGACGAACTCCCCTGGCCCACGCGCTGACCCTCGCCGCGCAGGTCCTGACGGGCGAGCAAGGCGCGCAACTCGTGCTGTTCACCGATGGACGGGCGAATGTGCCGCTGACCCCGGGAGGGGAGGCGTGGGCGGACGCGCTGGGGGCGGCCCGCGGCTTACGGGGCATCCCCACGCTCGTCGTGGATACCGAGACGGGACACGTGCGCCTGAACCGGGCGGCGCAACTCGCGGGGGTGATGGGAGCGGAGTGGACGGCCCTCTCCCCCGCCCCTGCGGGCTAGGGAAGCCGCCCGTCTCCGTCAGACAACCGCCGCGGCTCCCGGTTGACCCACGCCCTCCTCCGTGACACACTGCCCGGCGTCACTCGGGGTGCCAAGAAGGCTGAGAGGGCACGCGCAACTGCCGCGCCCAACCCGTTGAACCTGATCTGGTTAAGACCAGCGGAGGGAACGTGATGGGAACCCCAACTTTGATGTGTAGCGGCCTGCCCCCCTGCCGGGGTGGGCTTTTGCCGTATGGGTCTGTCCCCTCTCGCCCCTGCCGCTTTGCCGTCAGGAGCGCAGGGAGACGACATGACCGCCCACCGACCGGCCCGCAAGGGCATCACTGACCCCACCCCCACGGACCTCGCTCATATCACGGCGGGTCCCTTTCCAGGCAGCCGCAAGCTTTACCTGACCCCGGCAGGCCGCCCGGAACTGCGCGTGCCTGTGCGGGCCATCTCGCAGACCCCCACCACCGAACGTGTTGGAGGCGTGACGCGCACCACGCCCAACCCCGACGTGTACGTGTACGACGCGAGCGGACCGTACACCGACGCGAACGCCGCGTTCGACCTCACGCGCGGTTTACCTGCCGCCCGCACCTGGCTGGGCGGGGGCGAGGGGCACCTCACCCAGCTTCAGGCCGCCCGCCGGGGAATCATCACCCCCGAGATGGAATACGTGGCCCTGCGCGAGGCCCTGCGTCAGCCGGGAGATTTCGACCTGGACCACCAGCACCCCGGTGAGGGCTGGGGAGCCAGCCTCCCGCGCGAGGTGACGCCCGAGTTCGTCCGCTCGGAGGTGGCGCGGGGGCGGGCGATTATTCCCGCGAATGTGCGCCACCCTGAACTGGAGCCCATGATCATCGGGCGGGGTTTCCGCGTGAAGGTAAACGCCAACATCGGCAACAGCGCGGTGCGGGCCAGCGTGACCGACGAGGTGGAAAAGCTGGTGTGGGCAACGCGCTGGGGGGCCGACACGGTGATGGACCTCTCCACAGGCCCCGACATCCACCGCACCCGCGAGTGGATCGTGCGCAACAGCCCGGTGCCCATCGGTACGGTGCCCATCTACCAGGCGCTCGAAAAGGTAGGCGGCAAGGCCGAGGAACTGAGCTGGGACGTGTACCGGGAGACGCTGATCGAGCAGGCCGAGCAGGGCGTGGACTACTTCACGGTCCATGCCGGGGTGCGCCTGGCCCACCTGCCGCTGACAATGCGCCGGCGCACCGGCATCGTCTCGCGCGGGGGCAGCATCCTGGCCCGCTGGTGCCTGGCGCACCACCGCGAGAACTTCCTGTACACCCACTTTGCCGAGATCTGCGAGATCATGGCCGCCTACGACGTCTCGTTCTCGCTGGGCGACGGTCTGCGCCCCGGCAGCATCGAGGACGCGAACGACGCGGCGCAGTTTGCCGAACTCGGCACGCTGGGCGAACTGACGCAGGTGGCCTGGGCGCACGGGGTGCAGACCATGATCGAGGGCCCCGGCCACGTGCCCCTGCACCTGATCCGCGAGAACGTCGAGCGGCAGCTGTCGGTGTGCGGCGAGGCGCCCTTCTACACGCTGGGGCCGCTGACCACCGATATCGCGCCGGGCTATGACCACATCACCAGTGCCATCGGGGCGGCCAACATCGGCTGGTACGGCACGGCGATGCTCTGCTACGTGACGCCCAAGGAGCACCTGGGTCTGCCCGACAAGAACGACGTGCGCGAGGGCGTCATCGCCTACAAGATTGCGGCCCACGCGGCGGACCTGGCCAAGGGACTGCCCGGGGTGCAGGCGCGCGACAACGCGCTCTCAAAGGCCCGCTTTGAGTTCCGCTGGGAAGACCAGTTCAACCTCGCCCTCGATCCCGAGCGGGCCCGCGCCTACCACGACGAGACGCTGCCCGCCGAGGCCGCCAAGACCGCCCACTTCTGCTCCATGTGCGGCCCGCAGTTCTGCTCCATGCGCCTGTCCCAGGACCTGCAGGAGGACCTGGCTGCCCTCGCGCTCGCCGATCTGGAGGCCAGCCTGCAGGAGAAGGCGCAGGAATTCCGGGAAGGTGGCCACGCGCTGTACCTGACCGCACCGGTGGAGTTGTGACGCGCCCACTCGGGCGGCTCTACCTCATCGCCACACCGCGTCCGGGTCAGCCCGAAGCCGAGTTTCTGGCGCGGGTGGAGGCGGCACTCGGCGGCGGTGTGGACCTGCTACAACTGCGCTGCAAGGACTGGGAGGCGCGGGCCTACATCGCCCTGGCCGAGCGGACCCGCGAACTGGCCCACGCGCGCGGCGTACCCCTGATCGTAAATGACCGGGTGGACGTGGCCTGGGCGAGCGAGGCGGACGGCGTGCATCTGGGCCAGGGGGACCTGCCCCCAGCGTGGGCGCGGCAGCTGGCCCCTGGCCTCGCCATCGGGCGCAGCACGCATGCCCCCGAGCAGGCCCGCGCGGCGCTGGCGGACGCCTCGGCCTATCTGGCCGTGGGTCCGGTCCACGTGACGCCCACCAAGCCGGGCCGCGCCGCCGTGGGCCTGGACTACGTGCGCTGGGCGGCAGCCCACCTGCCCGGCGTGTGGTACGCCATCGGCGGCCTGAACGCGAAAAACCTGCCCGAAGTGCTGGAAGCGGGCGCGCGGCGGGTGGCGGTGGTCCGCGCGGTGCTCGACGCGCCCGATCCGGCGCGGGCGGCTGCAGAACTGTGGGAGGTGCTGGCGGGGTTTCCGCTGCTTGCTTCACAGGTGGGCGCACCTTGATTTCGCTCAACGCGGCGCTTTTTGCTGTTGGCTCCCTTCCCGTGAACGCCTGGCGCGCATTACGGCGAATGGAGGTGGGGGCCAGAGCAGTGTTTTCTCCGTTCCAATCGGGAGCGAGCTTCGCCCGCCACCCCCCTCCTTCCGCGCTCGACGAGTTCCGCCCAAGGAGGGAGGGAGCAAAACCCCACACCATTCTCCCCAGGAGGACCCCATGCAAGTGAACGGCCAACCCTTCGTCCACACCCCCGGCCTCACACTCCACGCCCTGCTGCGCGAACTCGGCGTGCCGCCCGAGCGGGTGGCTGTGGCCCTGAACGACGACTTCTACCCCGGCGCGCGGGTGCCGGACCGCGAACTGCGTCCCGGCGACGTGATCGAAGTAGTGCGCGTGGTGGCGGGCGGATGACGGGCGATCACGTACAGACAGACTCGCTCGTCATCGCTGGGCAGCCCTTCACCTCACGGCTGATGCTGGGCACCGGCAAGTTCCGCGACTTTACGCTGATGGGAGACGCGATCAGGGCGAGCGGCGCGCAGATCGTGACGGTGGCAATCCGGCGGGTGGAACTTGGCGCCCCGGGCCACGAGGGGTTGCTGGACGCCCTGGACCTCGGGTGCCTTCAACTGCTGCCCAACACCGCCGGATGCCGTACCGCCGCCGAGGCGCTGCGGGTGGCCCGGCTCGCGCGGGCGCTGACGGGGACGCGCTGGATCAAGCTGGAAGTCATCCCCGATCCCCGCTACCTGCTGCCCGACAGCCTGGAAACGCTGCGGGCCGCGGAGTTGCTGGTCTCAGAAGGCTTTACCGTGCTGCCCTATGTCCAGCCCGACGCGGTACTGGCCCGGCAACTGGAGGCCGTGGGCTGCGCCACAGTGATGCCGCTCGCCAGTCCCATCGGCTCGGGGCGGGGGCTGCTCGCGCGGGCGTTGATCGAGACGGTCATTGACGGCGCGGGCGTGCCCATCGTCGTGGACGCGGGCCTGGGGGTGCCCAGCGACGCTGCGCAGGCCCTTGAACTGGGGGCAGACGCCGTGCTGGTCAACACGGCGGTTGCGGAGGCGCGTGACCCGGTGCAAATGGCCCACGCCTTCGGGCTGGCGGTGCGGGCGGGCCGCGAGGCCTACCTGGCGGGCCGGATGGAACAGCGAGCACAGGCCAGCGCCAGCAGCCCGCCCAATGGGGTGCCCCGCCTGCCGGACCCGGAGGTGCCCGTCCTGTGATCGCTGTTATTGGCGGTGGCCTGATCGGGGCCTGCATCGCCTTCGAGCTGCGCCAGGCCGGCAAGGAGGTGCTGGTCCTCGACGCCGAGCGCCCCGGGGCGGCCTGGCGTGCGGGGGCGGGGCTGCTGACGCCCAGCGGCGAGCGGCTGGCAGGAACGCCCCTTGAGGCGGACGTCCGCCTCAGCCTGGGGATGTGGCCTGGGTTTGCCCGGCGTATCGAAAGGGCCTCTGGGCAAACCGTCCATTTCCGCGAGGGCGTGTACCGGGTGGCCCTTACCCCGGCGCAGGCCCAGGAACTGGAGGCGCACCCGGCGGGGGAGTGGACCCGGCCACCCCTCCCCGGAGTACTGGCAGCCCGCGTTCACCGGGAGGAAGGCCGTGTGCATCCGCCGAGCTTGCGTAAGGCCGCATTGCGGGGCTTGCCGATGCAGCGGGCGCATGTCCGGCACCTGGAGCCGACAGGGCAGGGCGTGCGGATCCATACGGATGGGGAGGTGCTGGAGACCCGCGCCGCCGTCCTCGCCTGCGGGGCCTGGAGTGCCGAGTTCGGGCTTCCTGTACGGGCCGTCCAGGGTCAGGCGCTGCTGCTGAACGCACCTCAGGACACGCCCGCCCTGTACAGTCTCCCCCGGACGGGCTTCAACCTCTACGCACTGGGCCGCCCGGACGGCGTCTATGTAGGAGCCACCAGCCGCGAGACGGACCGAGCCACGCCCGACGCCCACGCGGCGGTCTGGCTGCGAGGAGGAGCGCAGCGTCTTCTCGGGGCGGAGGGAGGAACGGCCCCCACCCGGCAACACCTCGTCGGCCTCCGTCCGGTCACGCTGGGTGGAAGCCCCCTGCTGGGCCCTCATCCGGCGCTGCCCCGGGTGATTGTCGCCACAGGGCATGGCCGTCACGGCGTCCTGCTCGCACCCCTGAGCGCCTACCGGGTGCGTCACCTCGTGGAAGAGGTGCTGGCGGAAAGGGCTGCGCCGCGCGTAGGGATGGCCGGATGAAGGCCGTCGCCCTCACGGTGGCCGGCTCCGATTCTGGAGGCGGGGCAGGCATCCAGGCGGACCTCAAGACCTTTGCGGCCCACGGGGTGTACGGCGCGTCGGTCCTCACGCTGGTCACGGCGCAGAATACCCGGGGCGTTGCGGCGAGCCACGCGCTGCCGCCCGAACTGGTGGTGGCCCAGCTGCAGGCGGTGCTGGACGATTTTCCGGTGGCTGTGGTCAAGGTGGGCGCCTTGGGAACAGCTCCCGTGGTGCGGGCGGTGGCCGACGTGCTGCGGCCTACAGGCCTGCCGCTCATCCTCGATCCGGTGATGTTCGCCAAGGGAGGTGCAGCCCTCCTCGATTCCGACGCCGTGACCGCACTGCGGACCGAATTGCTGCCCCTCGCCTGCCTCGTCACTCCCAATCTACCCGAAGCCGAGGCGCTGCTGGGCCTCGCGCCGGGGGAGTTGCACGGCAAAACTGGCCTGGAGGCGCTGCGAGACAGGCTGAGGGAAGCCCTCCCCTTCCCCCTGCTCCTCAAGGGTGGGCACGGCGCGGGCGAAACGGTGGAGGACGAGCTCTGGCTGCCAAATGCGGCTCCGCTGGTTCTCACTGCTCCCCGCCGCCACACGCGCCACACCCACGGCACAGGCTGCACCCTGTCGAGCGCGGTGGCTGCCAACCTCGCCCTGGGTCACGCGTTGCCCGAGGCCGTGCGCCACGCCCACACGTACGTGCAGGCCGCCTTGGGGCACGCCCCCGGCCTCGGCAGTGGGCACGGGCCGCTGGAACACTTTCCACGCTTCGTTGCTCAGGAAATGCCCTGACCCGGCTCCCCTCCAGCGAGGGGAACAGCCCGGCCCCGCCGCCGGTACAGCGTCACTGCCAGGCCCAACAGCACGACATTCAGGGCCGCGATCAGGAAGAACAGCGCCCGGGGGTGCCCGCTGTAGATCAGCCCCGCCAGGCCCGCCGCCGGAATAGAAAACAGCAGCGTCAGCGACTGCACCGCCGAAAACAGGTCTGCCGTGTTCTGTTCAGGCAGGCGGTTAAACAGCACCGCGTCCCGGAAGGTCTGCGTCAGGAAGGTGGACGCGGCCAGCACGCTGACCACGAGCAGCAGCAGGGTCAGGTTCCCCACTGGAATCAGCAGCACCAGGGCCGCGCCGAGCAGACCCAGCGCGCGGGCCAGCACGAGCACCCACGTCGGGGGCCGGTGCGAAAGCCGCCGCAAGACCAGCCCGTACATGACCAGGGTGACGGCCGCGGTGGCGAACGGCACGAACGACAGCGCCCCGCCCGTAAAGCCCAGGGCCTCACGGAAAAAGAGAATCTGAAAGAGCCCCATCTGTTCCAGAAAGACCGTCAGGATGTAGAACACCGTGACCAGGGGCAGTCCGGGGTGCCGCCGCAGCCCCGCGAGTTGCTCCAGGCTGTGCATAAAGCTCTGCCAGGGGTGCAGGTCCCGGTGCTCGGTCATGGCGGCGGCCCCGCTCCGGGTTTCCTGGGTGATCGCGTTGCGTACCACGAACATCACCGTCATGCCCACGCCGCCCAGTGCGTAGAAGGCGCGCAGCGTGGCCTCCACCCCGTAGCGGTTGATAAATACACCCAGCACCGGCGTCAACATGCCGCAGGTGGCGATAATTACATTGAAGATGCCGAACACCCGCGCCCGCTGCGACTGCTCCACGTCCTCGATCACGAGGAGGCTCCACGACACCCCCACGATGCGCCCGGTGGCGCTCAGAACGGCGGCGACCAGAAAAGCCGGAAACGTCGTCGCCAGGGCCCACAGGAACATCGGGACGGTCCACGACACCAGGTCACCGATAAGGGTGGTGCGTTTGCGCCCAACGCGGTTGGTGATGGGCGCGGCCAGCAGCTGAAACACGAAGGAAAAGGCCAGCGTGACCGAACCCAGCAGGCCGATCTCGGTGCTGCTCAGCCCCACGCTCTTGAGGTACAGCGGCGCGTAGTACAGCACGATGGTGCCGAACACCGCCCACAACGGCTCCATCAGGATGGAATTGCGGGCGTTGCGGGGCAGATCGGCCAGGGCAGCGGGTTTGAGTGGGGCGAGTCTCATGGGGCAACACTCCGGGGCGGCGGGAAGGGGCAGGGGCCACGCGGGCAAGCAAAAACTGACGTGCGGGGCACGCCAGCTTGGGAGGCAGAGTAGCGGATTGGAGGCAGGGAAAGAAGCCGGGGAATGGACCCTCAGCCCAGCGTCTTGCCCCCATTCACGGCGACGCTCTGACCGGTGACGAATGCGGCAGTGGGCGAAGCGAGAAAGGCCACCATCGCGGCGAGTTCCTCCGGCTGGCCCATCCGCTGCAGGGGCACGGTGGCCGCGTAAGCCTCGCGGGCCGCCGCGTCCACATCGGCGTGGCGCTCCACCGGAATCCAGCCGGGCTCCACCACGTTTACCGTGATGCCGTCCGGCCCCAGTTCGTTCGCCCAGCTGCGGCTCAGGCCCACGAGCGCCGCCTTGGCCGCCACATAGTGCCCGAATTCGGCGTTGCCGAGGTGGACCACCTCGCTGCCGATGTTGACCACCCGTCCCCCGCCGATCCGGCGAAAGTCAGGCAACGCAGCCTGGAGCAGCAGCAGCGGGGCCTGAACGAAAAACCGCAGTTGGCCCAGGTGGTCTTCCCAGGTCTGATCCTCCAGCCGGACGAAGGGCTGCGGGCCGGTGGCGTTGTTCACCAGCACGGCCACCGGGCCGAGGGAGGCGCGAATCTCCTCCACGCCGCGCTCCACGGCCTCCACGTCCGTCACATCGAAGCGGTAGGCCCGCGCGGTGCCGCCGGCAGCGGTAATTCCCTCCACCGTCTGCGCGGCCCCGGCCTCGTCGTGGGCGTAGTTCACGGCCACGGCCCAGCCCGATTGCGCCAGTGCGAGGGCCAGCGCCCGGCCCAGTCCGCGTGACGCGCCGGTCACGAGGGCGCAGCCAGAATCCACCGAAAATGTCGTCATCCGTCCTCCTGTTTCGTTGAACCAGTCCGAAGAGAGCGCCCCCGCAACACCTCCCGGAAGCGCTCCCGCCCTTGTCTGGCCCGCGACTGTGTTTTCGGCCGCTGCTCGCCCGCTGGCTCAGCGCACCCGGCGTTCGATCAGGGCTTTCGCGTCGGTCAGGGCGACCTGCACCGACTTGGAGCCGTCCAGCACATTGCCGATGGCCTCGTTCATGATGGTCTCGGCGATGGGGTCGAGGCGGTTGACGTCCAGCGGCTTGATGCGCAGCGCGGCCGTGCGCCACAGCAACCGGGCCTTCTGGTTCGCCAGGTAGGGAATGCCCTCGTTGAACATGGTGTCGTTCTGCGCGGCCAGCAGCGCGGGGAACGCGCCGGTGGTGCGGAAGCCCAGCAGCTCCTGGTCCTTTTGCGTGGTCATAAACTTGATGAATTCCCAGGCCTCGGCCTTGTGCTGGCTCTGGTTGGGAATGGCGTAGAACGAGCCGCCCCACGCCGCGTAGGTGTTGCCGGGCAGTTGCTGGGCGTTCCACTTGCCCGCCGTGTCCTTGGCCAGCCAGTTTTTCATGTGGCCGACCAACCAGGCGCCGCTGAATTCGGTGGCGAGGTTGCCCTTCTGGAAGGCCGTGGTCCACTCGGGGCTGAAGGCGGCTCCGGCGCGGGCGTCGAGTTTCGCGTCGCGGACCTGCTTGGCGAGCGTCAGGGCACGCACGAAGCGGGGGTTGGTGGGCGACACAAGCACCTTGTTGCTCTTGTCGAAGTAGATCCCTTCCCCGGCCCCCAGGTTGGTGCGGATCAGGATCTGCGCGACTTCGGAGGCGTCGGGAATCAGGAAGGTGCCGGGGTTGGCGGCCACGACCTTCTTGCCGTTCTCGATGTAGGCTTCCCAGCTCTTGTTCAGGTCCGCCGGCTTGACCCCAGCCTTTTTCAGCAGGTCCGTGCGGTAGAACATCGAACCCGGGCCGATATCGATGGGCATGGCGACGACGCGGCCGTCCTGGGTGGTCGACTGCGGAAAGGTAAAGGCCGTGAAAGACTTCTTGTACTGGCCAATGTTGTACGGGGCCTTGCTGAGGTCGGTCAGGCCGCTGCCCTCGGCGAAGCTGGCGATATAGCCGAAGTCGATGGCCACGACGTCGCTGGCCCCCTTGCCGGTGGAGAGCGCGGTGGTCAGCGCGTTGTGGTGATCGGCGTAGGCGAGCGACACAACCTTGACGTCGACGTTCGGAAACTTCTTGGTAAAGGCGGGGATGGCGGCCTTCACCACGCTGTCGATGTCGGGAAAAACGCCCACAGTGAGGGTGGTCTTGCTCTGGGCGGCGGCGGTGGTGGCGACGAGGGCGACGGTGAGGCCGAGCAGGGTTTTGCGCATGGGAGTTCCTCCAGGAAACGGGAGAGAGGGGAAAGGCGAAAAAATGGGGTAGAGAACAAAAAGAATTCCGAAAAGGCCAGGCCGGGGAGGGGCGAGGAAGGGGGGGGACCTCGGCCCTCCTGGCCGGGGAGCAACACAACGCCCCCACCTCCGCGAAAAAAGCGGAAGGAAGAACGGTCACGAAGGGCCAGGAAGCCGCTTCGTCACAGCGGAACGCAGGTGGGTTGTCTTTGCCTGAAAAAAGTGTAGGGGCCAGGAAGCAAATTCCACGCATCATTGGGAAGCGTTTTTGCAAGCAGGTTGAAGACAGGCCAGCGGCGGCGGGGGGCAGGAGGACCCGCTTCCACAAAGACATGCACGGAATGTTCTCCGCTCTGTGGGCGCGTAAGGGCGCTTTTTCTCAGGCCCTCGCTGGCAGAACAGATGAAGGAAAAGTCGCATTTATTCTTCACTAAAATGTAGTAAGACTTTGTTTACCCGTTTCTTAACCTGAACTGTCCTTTCAGGCTTGCAAAGAGGTTCAGACAACACGACCGGACCTTCAACCCGGGGTGCCGTGGGAGCACAGGTTGAAGGTCCGTCTGGGGAGAGAAAGGTCAGGAAACGGTGGGGATACGGACTGAAGTCGGTTTCGTCAACAAACCCCGGCAAACGCCAGTGGGCCAACGTCGCGCGCAGCCCGCTGTCCGGACTCCACCGCTTCGGCGGGGGAGCCATCCAGATCAGATGCCGAGTACGTCGCGGGGCCGGTACGGTTCTTCGAGGTAGGCCCGGTCTTCGGGGCCCAGTTGGAGGCGCAGGGCGGCCACGGCCTCGTCCAGATGGTGGGGTTTACTCGCGCCGACGATGGGCGCGGTGACGCCAGGTTGAGCGAGCAGCCACGCGAGGGCCACCTGTGCGGGCGAGACGCCGTTCCGGGCGGCCACCTCCTCGGTGCGGTCCGCGATCGCGTGGTCCTCGGGCGTGTGGTAGAAGCGCTGTGCCAGGTTGTCGGTCCGGCCCCGCACGGTGCCTCCCTGACGGTTGCCAGCCAGAAAGCCGCGCGCCACCGGACTCCAGGGAATCACGCCGACGCCCTCTTCGCGGCACAGGGGCAGCATTTCGCGCTCTTCTTCCCGGTAGATCAGGTTGTAGTGGTTTTGCATGCTCACAAAGCGGGTCCAGCCGTGCAGGTCTGCCAGGTACAGGCTGCGGGCGAACTGCCAGGCATACCCGCTCGACGCACCGATATAGCGCACCATGCCCAACCGCACCAGATCGTGCAGGGCGGCCAGCGTTTCCTCGATGGGCGTTTCGGGATCGAAGCGGTGGATCTGGTACAGGTCGATGTAATCGGTCCCCAGCCGCTTGAGGCTGGCCTGCACCCCGTCGAGGATGTGCTTGCGCGACAGGCCACGGTCGTTGGGGCCCTCCCCCATGGGGTTGAAGACCTTGGTGGCGATCACCACGTCCTCGCGCCGGGCGAAGTCGCGCAGGGCCCGCCCCACGATCTCCTCGCTGCGGCCCAGGGAGTACATATCGGCCGTATCGAAGAAGTTGATGCCCGCTTCCAGGGCTGACTTCAGAAAGGGACGGCTCTTCTCCTCATCCAGCGCCCACTCGCGCCACTGGGGATCGCCGTAGGTCATGGTGCCCAGGCAGATGCGGGACACCTTCAGGCCGCTGCGGCCCAGCCGGGTGTAGTTCACCGGGCCACCCCCCGCTGTGCCCGCGCGAAGCGGGCGTACCACTCGGCGCTGGCCTTGGGGGTGCGCACCTGCGTCTCGTAGTCCACATGCACGATGCCGAAGCGCTTGCTGTACCCGAAGGCCCACTCGAAATTGTCGAGCAGGCTCCAGGCGAAGTAACCGCCCACCGGCACGCCCTCCTCCATCGCCCGGTGCATCTGCTCAATGTGGGTCCGCATGAAGCGCACGCGGTTGTCGTCTTGAACGCGCCCGTTCCCGAACACGTCGTCAAAGGCGGCTCCGTTTTCGGTGATGAGGTACCTGGGAGCCGGATACTCTCGGTGCAGGTCCAACAGCAGGCGGTGAAGCCCTTCCGGGTACACCTCCCAGTCCATTGCGGTGCGCTCGGTGCCCGCTCCGGGAGGTCCGCTGCGGCGCACCTCGTTCCCGCTCACCCACTGCCGGAAGTAGTAGTTGACGCCCAGGAAGTCGAGCGGCTGACAGACCGCGGCGAGCGCCGCCGGGTCAATCTCGGGCACGGCGTCACCGTAATGGGCCCACGCCCGCTCGGGGAAGGTGCCCCGGAAGACTGGATCGAGGTACCAGCGGTTGATCTTCTCGTCCACGAGCGCGGCCGTTTCCCGGTCCGCCTCGGTGGCCGCGTCCACGGGGTAGAGGTTGAGCACGATGCCGAGCTCGGCGCGGGTGTTGGCCTCCCGCAGCGCCCGGACGGCTTGCCCGTGCGACAGGTGGATGTGGTACGACGCCAGCAGCGAGGTCCGCAGGTCGCGCAGGCCTGGGGCGTGCCTTCCGACGTGGTACCCGAGTTCGGCGCTGCACCACGGCTCGTTGAAGGTGGCGTAGCTGGCGACCCGGTCCCCCAGACGCTGGGCCACGGCGAGCGCGTACTCGGCAAACCAGTGCGGAATGTCGGGGTGCGCCCAGCCGCCCACATCCTGCAGGGCCTGCGGCAGGTCCCAGTGGTACAGGGTGACGTGGGGCTCCAGGCCGCGCTCCAGCGCGCCATCCACCAGCCGTTCGTAGAAGTCCAGCCCCGCGGCGTTCACGGGTCCCGTTCCGCCCGGCATGACCCGGGGCCAGGCCACGCTGAAGCGGTAGGCGTTCAGGTGCATGGCTTTCATCAGGTCGAGGTCCGCTGCCCAGCGGTGGTAGTGATCGCAGGCCACGGTTCCCGTCTCGCCGCCCAGGATATTGCCGGGGACTGCGCCGTAGGTGTCCCAGATGCTGGGGCCGCGTCCGTCCTCGGAAGTGGCCCCCTCGATCTGGTAGGCGCTGGTGGCCGCGCCCCACAGGAAGTCGGGCGGAAAAGTCAGGCCGAAAGCGGAGTCATGGGTGGTCATGGGTAGGGCCTCCTGGGGTGGGAGAAGTCAGCCCGGCAGCGCCGACAGGGCGGTCATCAGCCGCTGCTGGCGCTCGCGGGCAGCGCCGTAGACCTCGCGGGCCTCCGGGCGGGGCTCGTAGACGGTGGAGCGGGGGCGGCGGGAGGGGGCGTAGGGGTCGAGCAGGTCCAGCGCGCCCAGCGCCAGGCGGGCTGCGCCCCGGGCGCTGGCCTCATCGGGAAAATCGGTGACGACCACCGGCGCGCCCAGCACATCGGCGAGCAGCCCCAGCCAAACGTCCGACGAGAGGAGCGCCTTGCCGCTGGCGACGTAAAGGGGCGAGGTGTCCAGCGTGGAGTTCAAGCGGACGGCGATGTCGGCCAGACGGTAGGCCACCCCTTCCATCGCCGCGCGCAGCATCTCGGTGGGGGTGGTGCTGAACTTCAGGCCGTGCAGCGTGCCCGTCGCGTCGGGGTTGTAGTCGGGGCTACGCGCGCCCCCCAGGGAGGGGATGAAGGTGAGGCCATGGCCGTCGGGAGCGAGGGCCGCCAGGCGCGGCTCGAGGTCGGTCCAGGAGCCCAGCTGCAGGCTGTCGCGCAGCCACTGGTGCAGGTTGCCGCCCTCCGTGAGGGCTCCGCCCACCAGCGCCCGCTCGCCCGACACCAGGTAGGCCCACAGCCCCGGGGGGACAGCGGGGGCCCGCAAGGGCACCACGGTCCGCATGGCGCTCGTGCTGCCGACCGTCAGGGCGATCTGGCCCGGCCCGGTGGCCCCGCTGCCCACGTTCGCGGCGGCCCCGTCGCCTACCGCCGGAAAGAAGGGAATGCGGGCGAACTTCGGCCAGCGCCGGGCGTACTCGGGGCGCAGGCCCACGTGAGGCGCCGAATGCTCGGCCAGCTCAGGAAGTTGCGAGGGGCTGAGTCCCAGGCCGTCCAGGACCGGCCCGTCCCAGGCCAGCGTCTGCCGGTTCAGGCAGCCGGTCCAGGAGGCGAGGGAATAACTCGTCCGCAGCGGTCCGCCGAACCAGCGCTCTTGCAGGGCATCGGCCACGCTGCACCACGCGGTAGGCGGCGGGGAGGCGGCCTGCCGCGCCCGCCACCAGCGAATCTGTGCCGGCCAGTAGGCGGTGTAGTCGGGGCAGCCCGTGCGCTCCACCCGCGCGACGTCGGCGGGCATGGCTCCCAGTTGCGTGCGGCTGCGGGTATCGGCGTATGAGAGCACCGGGGCCAGGGGACGTCCGCCCTCCCCCAGGGCGACGAGGCTCGAAGCGATGCTGGTCATGGCGACGCCCAGCACCTCACGGCCCCCACTGCGGGCGTGCAGCGCGTCGAGGACTCCATCGACGGCGCGGACGATGCAGGGCAGGTCCACCTCGGCCCCGCCGTCCGGCGAGTACTGCAGGGTGCAGGGCGCCCGGCCCTCTATGCCGCCCAGGGCCTCGCCGTATGGATCGAAGGCAAAACCCTTCACGCTGCTCGACCCGATGTCCACGCTCAGGATCAGGGGCTCAGGACGCAGGTACATGGCGGTCCTTTCTGTGGTGCGTCACAGGTCCGGCCGAGTGCGCCGTGCTGTGCGCCGGGGAGTGGAGGGCAGGTCCCGCTGGGCCCGCAGCGCCGCGTCCGCCTTGTGGACGCGGCGGGACGCGAAGGGCTCGCCCAACAGGTGCAGCGACGCCACGAGCGCGTCGACCACACACATCTGCGCCAAGCGCGCGGTGACGTACTCGGGGCGGTAGGGGCTGCTGGGGGCCGCGACGTGCAGCGCCTGGGTGGCCAGGCGCGTGAGGGGCGTGCGGCCCAGGCCCGTCAGGGCCACCACCGCCGCCCCATTGCCGCGCGCCAGCTGGGCTCCCCGCACGATGTCGGCGGTGCAGCCCGAGTAGGAGACGGCCACCAACACGTCGGCGGGTTCGAGCAGCGCGCAGACCTGGCTGATGGCGAAAGGGTCCGTGTGCGCGCTCCCCAGCCCACCGAGGCGCAGAAACTGTTCCTGGGCGTCGCGCGCCACCAGCGCTGAGTTGCCCAGCCCGATAAATTCGGCCCGGCGGGCCTGGGCAAGCACCTCGACGACCTGCGCGAACACCCCCGCGTCGAGGTGTTCGAGGGTATCGGACAGCGACTGCCCCGCCCCCCCAAAGACCTTGCCCAGCACCTGATCCGGCGAATCGTGAGGCTCGATCTGTCCCGGCGCACCCCGCTCGCCCGTCGCCAGCGTCCGCGAGAGCTTGAGCTTGAATTCCTGGTAACTGCGGAAGCCCAGGTTCTGCACCAGCCGCACGACGGTGGCCTCGCTGGAATGGGTGATGGCCGACACGTCGGCGATGGTCCACCCCAGGAACTCGTCGGGGTGTTGCAAAATCTGATCGATGATCCGCGCGCTCGCCGCTCCGGCCTCGCCGCGCATGACGTGCAGGCGGCGCAGCAGGGGGGGCAGGTTGGCCGGAATTGGGAAGGGAGGCTCGCTCACATGCTGGCTCCTTTGGACCTGTGTGGGTCTTGGATGCACCCAGTATGACGCCAACCCCCAAAAAGGCGCATATCAATGTGAAGCGTTAAACCATGCAGATGCGCGGCACGTAGACCCTGGATCGCGCACGCCTCTCACCACACGGCAAAGAGTAGGACGAGGAGGAACTCGTCCTTGAAGACACAAAACCGGGGGGTGCGCTGCCGCTAGAATGAAGTATAGGCCGCACTCCTCGCAGGGAATGATGTAGCAACGCTTCTTTTATTGCCCTTCGGGAGTGCAGAAAAAACATCACCCCTGGGGGAGACAGGGCAAAGGAGAATGCTTCAGCGGAAGCGTCAGCGGGGAGCGGCGGTGCTGCCCCGCACGATCAGGCGGGCGGGAAAAACTTCCACCCTCGGGGGCTCTGGAGTCGGGCTGCCCTCCGCATCCCGCAGCTCGGCCCGGCGCAAAAGCGCGAGCATTCGCTGCGCGGTGGCCGTCGCCATCGCCTCCACAGGCTGCTCGACCACCGTGATGGGTGGGTCTACCAGGGCGGTCCAGGAGTAGTTGTCGAAGGTGACGAGGCTGAGGTCATCCGGAATCCTGAGGCCGCGCTCGCGGATGGCGCGGTAGGCCCCGATGGCCTGCGTCCCGGTCAGGGCAATCAGCGCCGTCGGCGGCGTGGGCAAGGCGAGCAGCTCGTGGGTGAGGGCGTAGGCGGTGTCCTCGTTGACCGTCGCCACCCGGCGGTACTCGGAGGGCACCACCAGACCCAGGGCGTTCATAATCTCGGGAAAGGCCCGACTGCGTTCCTCGGGAAGGATGACCGGATCGTAGGTGCCCAGGGCCGCGATTCGCCGGTGCCCCAGGGCATGCAGGTGGGTCACAGCCCCCCGCATCGCCCCCACATTGTCCAGCTTCACAGCGGGGTGGGAGCTGTGGGGCGGCAGATAATCGTATTCGACGATATTGACGCCCCGCTCGGTGAGACGCGCCAGATACTCCCGGCTCTCGTGGCCGTAGCCAGGCCGCAGAATGATCCCCGCCACCCGCTGACCGTACAGCCGACGCAGTTCGGTGAGTTCGTAGGCAGCGCTGTACTCATTTTCGGAGATGATCAGCGTGTAGCCTTCCCCGGCCAGCACCCGCGAACAGGTGCGGGCAAACTGGGCGAAAAAGGTTTCCACCACGCTCCCCACGACGAGGCCAATGGTATTGCTCTGGCCCCCGCGCAGGCTGCCGGCGCGCTGATCGGTCTCGTAGTGCAGCTGTTCAATGGCGGTGCGGACGCGGGCCAGCGTTTCCGGCGTCAGCTTGTCGGGCTCGCGCAGGGCGCGTTTGGCCGTAGTGGGTGAGACGCCCGCGAGGCGCGCAACGTCTTGAATCGTGGACACGTTTCCCAGCATACGCCTCTCCAAAGGGCGCAAGCCATGCCCAATGGCCTCGTGACCTTTTTCCCTTTCTGAGCTTTTCTCTATGCCTATAGACACCCGTCACAATCTGTGATTCACTAATGGCCACGAGACCATCAATCCATTCGCCAGGTGGAGCGGCCACCTGGCCCGGCATCCCCGTGTGCCGCCCCTCGCCCGCTCCGCCCCATTCCCGGCGGCCACGTCTGTGGCTCGCCTGCCTCTGGAGGAACACCCATGAAGCGTGCCCTGCTCCTCAGCCTCGCCCTGACCGCCACTGCCCAGGCTGCGTCGACGATCACCATCGCCACGGTCAACAACCCCGACATGGTGACGATGCAGAAGCTGACGCCCGAGTTCAACAAGAAGTACCCGGACATCACGGTCAAGTGGGTGACGCTGCCGGAAAACGAGCTGCGCCAGAAGATCACGCTGGACGTGGCCAGTGGCGCGGGCAGCTTCGATCTCGCCACTGTTGGGGCCTACGAGGTGCCGATCTGGGCCAAGAACGGCTGGCTCGAACCGCTGACGCCGCTGTTTGCCAAGAACCCGGCCATCGCCAAGAGCTACAACGTCAACGACATCATCCCCGGCGTCCGTACGGCCCTCACCGTGAATGGCAGCCTCTACGCTGTGCCCTTCTATGCCGAGAGCAGCATGACGTACTACAACAAGGACCTGTTCAAAAAAGCAGGCCTGACCATGCCGAAGAGCCCCACCTGGAACCAGATGCAGACGTTTGCCAGCAAAATTCACAACCCTTCAGGCGGCGTGTACGGCATCTGCCTGCGCGGCCTGCCCGGCTGGGGCGAGAACGCGGCGCTGTTCACCACCATGGTCAACACCTTCGGGGGGCGCTGGTTCGATCAAAACTGGAACGCGCAGCTGAACTCGCCCGCATGGAAGAACGCCATGACCTTCTACGTCAACCTCCTCAAGAAGTACGGCCCCCCCGGAGCCACGTCCAACGGCTTTACCGAAAACCTCACCCTGATGAGCCAGGGCAAGTGCGGCATGTGGGTGGACGCCACCGTGGCCGCCGGCTTTCTGAGTGACCCGAGCAGCAGCAAGATCGTCAACAGCGTGGGCTTTGCGAACGCGCCCGTGGGTCCTGGCACACCGCGCGGCAGCCACTGGTACTGGAGCTGGAACCTCGCCATTCCCAAGAGCACCAGGCAGGAGGACGCCGCCTTCAAGTTCCTGACGTGGGCGACGAGCCAGGAGTACATCGCCCTGGTGGCGAAGACCAAGGGTACCTGGGCCTCGGTGCCTCCCGGCACCCGCACCAGCACGTACAGCAATGCCAACTACAAGAAGGCGGCGGGCGCGTTCAGCTCGCTGGTCCTCAGCGCGATCAACACCGCAGACGTCACGAAGGCCACCAAGGACCCCGTGCCCTACACCGGCATCCAGTACGTCGCCATTCCGCAGTTCCAGGCGCTCGGCACCCAGGTCGGCCAGTATCTCGCCGGCGCGCTCAGCGGCCAGACCTCCATCGACCAGGCGCTGAAGCAGGCCCAGGATGCCGCCCAGAAGACCGCCAAAGAAGGCGGCTACCAGAAGTAAGGGTGGACTGACTGCAGGCCCCTTCCTGCGGGCTGTACCAGTCCCCCCTCCACTCCGCCGCGCCCTCTTTTCCCCGCTTCGCGGCCGTACCGGTCCGGGGCTTCACGGGTCCCACGGGAAGAGGATCAGCAACCCCCCAAGGGAGGCCGGCGTCCAGGGAGACCAGGTTATGCGAATTTCACACCGTTTCCGCACGTCGCTGCTCGCCTCCCTGCCCTTCCTGGCATTCCTCGTCACGCCAGCGGCGGGAGCCGTCGGCCTGAGCCAGCTTCAAGGGGGAACGCTGCGGGTGGGTTACTTCACCGATACGCCGGGACTGGTGCAGCAGGGCGGGGGTCAGGTCACCGGATTTGCTCCCGAGGTGCTGGCCTTGGTCGCGCGGGAGCTGAAAGTCAAGAACGTCACCTGGCGCAAGCTGAGCTCCCAAGAAGCCCTGCTGCGGGAGCTCAGCGCTGGAACCCTCGACGCGGCCTTTGACGTCAAGCTCCCGCAGATCCTCGCCGATGCCGAACAACTCGCTCCGGTGGTCTGCACCGGCGGCGTGATGTTCGCCCGGCCCGGTGGACCGAAAACCGAGGCGGACCTGAGGAGCGCGAAAATTGCGATGGCGACGGACCATCCCTACTTCAACTATGTTCGCAATCTGCCCTTTCCCAAAACCGTCGTCGCCTTTGAGAACGCCGATAAGGCGCTGCTGGCCTTTCTGGGCGGTTCGGCGGACGTGCTGCTGCTGGACCGCTTTGATGCACTGAAGATGTACACGCGCCTCGGTCCCGAAAAACTACAGGTGAGTCCCCTGCTGTGGAGCCAGCCCGTGGCGCTGGTCGTGAAGGTGGGTTCCGATAAGCAGGTTGGGGCAGCTGTCGGTGCGGCCCTTCAGAAGGTTCAGGCCAGCGGCAACTACGCAAAGCTGAGCAAGAAGTACTTTACGCAAGACGTGCGGTGCGCGGGGTAGGACGGCTGACCCACAGGTTTTCCCCTCCTTGCTTCGCAGCCTTGCCAGTCCCTCCGGGGGAGAGGGTCAAGCCCCCCCGGGCCCCATTCCTCCCGTCCCAACACGCCTGCCGGCCTCTCTCCCAGCGAAGGTGTATCCATGACGATAGCCCCCGCACCCCTGACGGCCGCCCAGGTGCCTCCCGCGCAGAAGCGTGGGTTGCGGCTGAGCCCCGCCGCCCTGATCTGGCCCGCGATGCTGTACCTGATCCTGACCACGCAGGTGCCGTTTTTCATGACGGTGTACTACTCGTTTTTCCGCTACAACCTGGTGGATCCTTCCTCCCGCCCCTTCATCGGGCTGGAGAACTACGCCAACCTCCTGACCAACCCCGAGAACTTCCACATCGTGCTCAACACGCTCGGGCTGGCGGTGGGCACCCTCCTGCTGACCCTGCTGATCGGCGGGGCGATGGCGCTGCTGCTCAACCGCGAGTTTCCCGGCCGCGCCCTGCTGCGCACCCTGATGATCAGCTCGTTTCTGGTCATGCCCATCGTCACGGCGGTGGTCTGGAAGAACATGCTGCTCAACCCGGTATCGGGCTTCTTCTCCTGGGGAATGCTGAAGCTGGGCCTGCAACCCATCGACTTTCTGGCGCAGCACCCGATGGGCAGCGTGATCGCCATGGTCACCTGGGAGTGGATGCCCTTCGCCATGCTGATCCTGCTGACCGGCCTGCAGAGCCTGCCGGATGACCAGCTCGAAGCCGCTCGCCTCGACGGCGCCTCCGTGATGCAGGAGTTCCGGCACATCGTGCTGCCCCACTGGTCCCAGGCCATCCAGGTGGTGGTGCTGATGGAAACCATCGCGCTGCTGCAGGTCTACGGTGAGATCTACGGTTCCACCTCGGGCGGCCCCGGCATCGCCACCACCAACTTGCCGTACTTCATCTACCAGAAGGCCTTTGCCGAGTACAACATCGGCCTGGCGAGCGCCGCGGGTGTGATCACGGTGGTGCTCACCAATATTCTGGCCGTGTACCTGCTGCGTTTTATCAGCCGCAGCCGCTCCAGTCGGGGAGAATGACGTGACCACACTTTCCAGTTCCCAGAACCAGGCCCGCGCGCAGGGGTCCCGCCTGCGCGCTCGCAACGGGGTCCTGACCCTGCTGACCTACCTGATCGCGCTCGCCTTCCTGTTTCCGCTGATCTGGATGATCCTGGCGGCCTTCAAGACCGAGGCGCAGGCGTTTGCCACCCCACCCGTCTTCCTCTTCACCCCGACGTTGGAGAACTTCGAGAAGGCGCTGGGCGGCTACTTCCCGGCGCTGCGCAACAGCCTCGCCGCCGCGCTGGGCTCGACCCTGCTGGCGTTCGTGCTGGGGCTGCCCGCCGCCTTCGCGCTGGCGGTGTACCCCACCCGGCGCGCACAGGGCGTGCTGAGCTGGATGCTCAGCACCAAGTTCATGCCCGCCGTGGGCGTGATCGTGCCGCTGTTCCTGATCTACCGCGACCTGCACCTGCTTGACACGCTGCCGGGCCTGATCCTGATGTACACCACCATGAACCTGCCGCTGGTGGTCTGGATGATGCACTCCTACATGACCGAGATTCCCCACGCCATCTACGAGGCGGCCAAGGTGGACGGCGCGTCCGTGGCACGTGAGTTTTTCAATATCGCGCTGCCGCTCTCCATGCCCGGCGTCTTCGCCACCGCGCTGCTGTGCCTGATCTTTGCGTGGAACGAGGTGTTCTTCGCCCTGAACCTCACCAACGCGCAGGCGGCTCCCCTGAGCGTGTTTATCGGACAGTTCAAGACCAGCCAGGGCCTGTTCTGGGCCCAACTCAGCGCTGCCGCCACTCTGGTTGTCCTGCCCGTCCTCGTCTTCGGCTGGATCGCCCAGCGTCAACTCGTGCGCGGCCTCAGCTTCGGAGCCGTGAAGTGAGCCCGCTGGCCTCCACTGCCGGCCCTGCGGCCGTACGGGCGACGCTGGCGGACCTCGTGGCCCTCGCCCATCAGACCATCGTTCCGGGGGAGCGGCGGGTCCTGGGCGTCACGGGCGCCCCTGGAGTCGGGAAGTCCACCCTTTGTGAAGCGCTTACCGGGATCCTCGGAAAAGAGGCCGCCCTGGTGGGAATGGACGGCTTTCACCTCGCCAATGCCGAGCTGGAGCGCTTGGGCCGCCGGGACCGCAAGGGCGCGCCAGACACCTTCGACGCGGGCGGGTACGCGGCGCTGCTGGGGCGACTCCGGTCCCAGGCAGATCAGACCGTCTATGCTCCCCTCTTCAGCCGGGAGCTCGAAGAGTCCATCGGCAGCGCAGTACCCGTCCTGCCCGGCACGCCCCTGATCCTGACTGAGGGCAATTACCTGCTCCTGGACGAGGGTCCCTGGCGTGAGGTCCGGGGGCAACTGGACGCCGTCTGGTTTCTGGAACTCGGTGAAGACGTGCGCCTGCAAAGGCTCGTCGCCCGGCACGAGGCGTTCGGCAAGGCCCCCGACGAGGCGCGGCGGTGGGCCGAGCGGGTGGACGGGCGCAACGCCGCCTTGATCGACGCCACCCGTGCCCGCGCGGACCTGATTGTGGAACTCGTGGACTGAGGCCCCATTCACACCCCGGGCGAGGCCAGTGGTCCGCGCGCCCGCCGTCACCCCTTCCCTCCCGTTTCCCCGCTTCCTGACGGAAAAGCTTTTTGGAGTTCTCCCCATGGTCAAACTGAGTGCCTCCGCCCTCGCTGCCCTCCCAACTGAAGTTCAGGTCCCCCTCTACAATCCACGTACCCTCACGCCCGGCATCGTGCATTTTGGCGTGGGCGGCTTTCACCGCTCTCACGAGGCCATGTATATGGACCGCCTCCTGAATATGGGGGAGCACCGCGAGTGGGGCATTTGTGGAGTGGGCGTGCTGCCCTCAGACGCGGCCATGCGCGGCGTGCTCACTGCCCAAGATCACCTCTACACCCTGCTGACCAAAGCGCCCGACGGGCGCGAGGAAGCGCGGGTGATCGGAGCCATCGTGGAATTCCTGTTTGCCCCTGACGCCCCCGAAGCGGTGATCGAGAGGCTGGCTGCGCCCACCACCCGCATCGTGTCCCTGACGGTGACCGAAGGCGGCTACAGCGTCAACAATGCAACGGGGGAGTTCGATCCTTCCGGGGCGGATCTCCAGCATGATCTGGCAGCGGGGGCGGTGCCGAGAACAGTCTTCGGCTTCATCACCGAGGGGCTGCGCCGCCGCCGGGAGCGGGGCCTCGAGCCCTTTACGGTGCTCTCGTGCGACAACATGCCGGGCAACGGACACGTGACCCGCCATGCCCTGACCGCCTTCGCCCATCTGAAGGACCCGGAACTGGGCGAGTGGATTGCGCAGCAGGTGGCCTTTCCCAACTCAATGGTGGACCGCATCACCCCCGTGACCACGGACCAGGACCGGCGGGAGATTGGCGCCCGCTACGGCTTGGAAGACGCCTGGCCGGTGGTGGCCGAGACCTTTACCCAGTGGGTGCTGGAAGACCGCTTCACGCTGGGACGTCCCCCACTGGAGACCGTGGGCGTGCAGGTGGTGGAGGACGTGGAGCCCTACGAACTGATGAAGCTGCGGCTGCTCAACGCCTCACACCAGGCCATGAGCTACCTGGGGTTGATGGCGGGATACGGGTACGTCCACGAGGTCTGTCAAGACCCCCTGTTCGTGGACTTCCTGCTGGGCTACATGGCGCGCGAAGCCACACCCACCCTGCCCCCGGTGCCCGGGATCGACCTGGGGGCCTATGGGCACCAACTGATCGAGCGCTTCGCCAGCCCCGCCATTCGGGATACCCTTACCCGGCTGATTGTCGACAGCTCCGAGCGCATGCCCAAATTCCTCCTGCCGGTTGTGCGCGAGCAACTGCGCACGGGGGGCGAGGTCCGGTACGCGGCGCTGGTATTGGCGTCGTGGAGCGTTTATCTGGAGGAGAACGGTACGGGGGAGCAAGCGGTCCCGGACGTTCGCGCGCCCCTGCTCGTGGCGACAGCGGCACGCGACGCACAACAGCCGGGAGCCTTTTTGGAGGTGAGCGAGGTCTTCGGGGACCTGGGCACCAATGAACGCTTTCAGGCCGAGTACCGGGCCGCGCGGGAAGGGCTGCGGCAGCTGGGGCCGCGCGGCGCCCTTGAGGCCCTATTGACGAAAGGCGATGCGGCTGCGCCGGCACAGAACGGGGCATAACCGGCGTCCCGTGCCCGGACCCCCCGCGTTGCAGGTGAATCTGGACGCTTTATTCACGCGGCGCCTGCGGTCGGCGGCACGCGGGCACCTTCTCCTTTCCTGACCCGGAACGGGGGCAAGCATGAACGCGGTGACCGATGTGGACCGTTGAGAAGTGCCCCTGTTTCTGCCGGGGCACTTCTACTGGCAGGGCCACAAAAAAGCGCCACCGGGAACGCAGCCTGGCTTCCCGGTGGCACATCTGCTGGCGGAATTACGGTGTCGCGTAGTCCTTCACGTACACGGGCTGCCCGACCCTGGACGTATCGGCGGGACCACCTACTCCGTTGACCACATGGTTGATCGTGCCCGCACTCAGGTTCACGGTCAGGACATGGTGAAGTTTGACGCCGGGCGTGACGGGGACCTCAAAGCCGTTCTCAGTGTGGATGGCTGGGTTGTTCTGGTTGAAGACGTAGGCTCCGCCACCAAAGAGGCGGTGCGCCTTGACGTTGCCCCCCACCTTGTACGCCGCCCAGCCCAGCGTGCCGTCGTGGCCCCAGTCGGCCTGCGTGGGCGGATCGTAGGGCAGCTCGTTCTGGTACAAGACCGTGGTCCCATTCTCGCCGTTCCAGACGGTGTTGTACTGCTGGAAGTGTTCGACGAACAGACCCGTCGCAGTGACGTTGTCACCGTTGATCACCACGCCGTTGCGGCCGATGTTGGTGTTCCAGCGCTGGGTATCGCCGGAAAAGCCCTCGACGCCGTGGTCGGCGCGCCAGACCCAGGTGTGGTCGATCAGCACGTTGTCGCTGTTGACCTCCAGGCTGATGTCCGCCTTGCCGATGTGGGGGCCGCCGACGCGGAAGTACACGTCGTTGAGCGTGGTGGGGTTGGAGGGATCGTGCTTTTTCGGCGCGTTGTTGCCGTTCTTGGTCCCCACCTGCAGCAGCGTGGGCGACAGGGCCGCCCCCGCGTCGATGGTCACGCCGGCAATGACCACGCCGGGCACGTCGGCCACCTTGAGGGGCGTCGCCCCGCCCACTGCCGTCAGTGTGGCGTGCCCCAGGCCCAGCACCACCGTGTCGGCGCGCTTGACCGCAATGCTCTGATCGACGTTGTAGATGCCTGGAGTCAGCAGCAGGTTCTTGCCGCGGGACAGCTGGTTGTTGATGGTCTGTACGGAATCGGACGGCCGCGCCACGAAGAAGTCGCTCAGCGGCACGGTACGCCCCGGCGTCAGTCCCGCTTCCCACGAGGTCCCGCGGCTGTTGGTCTGCGCCGCAGGAACGCGGACGTTGTAGCGGCCCTGAGCGTCGACGAACACATACGGCTTTTCCCGGCTGACGGGGGTCTGGTCCAGCGTGGTGTAGGGCTCGTCGGGGAATTTGGCCTCGGAAGGCGCGCCGATCACGCCGGAGAACACCTGGTTCCACACCCCATTGGACCAGCCGCCGAGGTTGCTGTTGCGGGTGTACCACTGCTGCTGCGAGCCGTTGATCACGAACCCCGCCTTGCTGTCGGCCAGGTAGCCGCCGCTGGCATACTGGGGGCCCGCCGTGCAGTAGTCCATCAGTGACAGGTTACCGCCCCGGATGTCCACCCGGCGCAGCGAGGCGGCCTGAGACACGGCCCAGAAGTTCGCCGAGCCCCGGCAGCCGTCCTGACCCGCACCGTTGACGTTGACCGTCAGGTTGGACACCGTGCGCCAGAAGTTGACGAGCGCGAGGCAGTTGCTGGTGCCGCCGCCCTCCAGGCAACGGTTGTAGACCTCCACCTTGCCGTTGATCGTCACGTCGGAAGGCGACGCGCCGAGCCCCGCGATCTCGGTGTAGTACCCCACCTTGACCTGGAGGGGCTGGCTGGCCGTGCCGTAGGTGCCCGGCTTGAAGAAGAAGGCGTACCGCTCGCTGCCCATCTCGTTGTCCACCTGTTTGGCGTACACCGCGTCGAGCGTCGCCTGAATCTGGCCCACCGGCATGCTCGGGTCGAAGACCGTGACCTGAGGTCCGAGGGAATCACCCGGCATGGCAAGCGAAGTCAGCGCTGTGCTGGCTGACGTGGCTGTGCCCCCAGCGCCCTGGGCTGAAGCGCTCTGGGAGCTGCCTGGTACCGCGGACTGCCCGCAGGCTCCCAGCAGCAGGGTAAGGGCCAGGAGTGCTCCAGCCCGGATGGGGGAAGTGGAGGCGCGGGAGGAACGGGCGGTGTGGAACGCGTTTGTCATGAAGCACCTTTTGGAGTGGGAAGGAGCGTGAATGGAGAAAGGTTGTGAAGAGGACAGGGCAGCGAAAGCGTTTTCAAGAGGCTGGCATTTGGCAAACTTTCATGAAGAGGGAGAAGCCCCAGAGGTGGAGCCCTTACTGCTTGAAGAACTCGACGTCGTCGAAGTACAGGTACTGGTAAGCCCCGGCGGTGGTATGGAAACCGATTTCGGCCTGTCCGTTGGTGACGTAGACGTTGGGGATGCTGACCTGGGTCCAGTTCGTGTAGCCGCGAATATCGAGTGACCGCTGCGTACCGCCGAAGTTCTTGACCAGCATCTCGCCAACGCTCTGTCCGCCTGTGGAACGGACCCAGGCCCGCAGCGTGTAGTTGCCGGTGGCGAGGCCAGTCTTGACCTGATAGGTGTGGACCTCATAGGGCGACGCGCTGTACTCGGTGGCGTGCGCACCGTTGCGCCCGTTGTACGTCTCAGTAAAGACCGTGCTCTGGTAGGCGTTGTTGGGCGACCAGACGCCCCAGCCGCTCAGGCCGCCGTCGAAGGTGCCGTTGGTCACCAGGTTGGTGCCGCCAGTAGAACCGCTGGTGTCCCGGTAGACCCGCACGTAGTCGACCAGCTGGTATTGAGGGAAGGTGGTGGAGGCGTCCGGGTTCCCATCGAACATGCCCCCAACGGCCGTGTTCATGACGAGCTGCATGGTCCCGGTGGTGATGTTGGCCGTGTGCTGGGCCCGCTGCACGCCGTCGATATAGAAGGTGATCCGGTCAGCGAGCCATTCCACCCGGTACGTGTGGAAATCCTGGCTGAAGTCCGGCCCCGCGTACTGGGTGGTCTGGTAATTCTGGTTGGGGTAGGTGCCCCACCAGTGGGTCATGTTGTTGATGGTGGGCTGCGAGCCGCGCAGTTCCATCACGTCGATTTCCGGCGGCCACGCCGAGCCGCAGCCGTTGATGCCGTCGCACCCCGTGCTGACCAGCCAGTTGGCGGGCCAGATTCCCTTGCCCTTGGGCACCTTGGTCCGCCACTCGACCGCGCTGCCCCGCGTCACGGTCACGTTGTTGCCGCTGCGCACCTCACCGGAGGAATAGCCGCGGCCCCCGAAGGAGCGTTTCTGGGTCCGCAGCACCAGAGTGCCGTTTTGCAGGTACACGTCTTCCGGCGTGTAGTACTCCAGTTCGCCGTTGACGTTGGCTGCGCCGTTGACCGCGATCCACTTGCTGGTGTCCAGCGCCGTACCGTTGAATTCGTCGCTGTAAACCTGGGTCCAGACTGGCGTGGCCTGGGCATGCAGGGTGGAGCCCTGGGCCGTTTCCGGGCCCACCTGGCCCGGGGCACCCCCCGGTGTGGAGGACTGCCCGCAGGAGGCGAGCGTAAGCACGAGAGACACGGCGAGGAGTGAACGGGGAAACGACATAGCAACACCTCCGGCGGCAGGGACGGTTCGGGGATAGCCTCCGGAGTGGCAGGACCGGACGGAGGCCGAGGGCGTCCCAGGCTGGACACCCCAAACTGAAGAAAGATTGATGTCAAAAACTTTAGCAGGATCTGAAAACGTTTACAACAGTTTGGGTTTGTTTAAGCCAAAGGTTCCCTTCACGGTGTTCAGGGGCGCGTCCGCACCTGCAACTCGTACAGCGAGTAGCCGTAGCCGGTGTTGCGCTGAGTCCCGTACATCCTTACGTACCGCCCGGTCTGGTCCAGATTGACCGTCTGGGTGCCGCCCGTGCCGCTCGCCGTGCTGTAGGCGGTGGTCCACGTCCGCGCGTCGTTCGAGACCTGAATCTGGAAGGCTTTGGCGGACGCCGCTTCCCACTGCAACGTCACCTGACAGATGCTCTGCGCGCTCCCCAGGTCGACCTGCACCCACTGGGGATCGCTGAAGGTGCTCGACCAGCGGGTCGAGGCGTTGCCGTCGGTGGCGGCCGTGGCGGAGGTGGCCGCGTTCTCGACGGAAGAAGCGGTCGCCGCCTTGTTCTGAGCGACGTTCACGGTGCCGCACCCCGTGGCGCTGCTGTACGGCAGCGAGAGGTAATACTTCCCCAGCTCCGTGAGCTGCCCGTTGGCTCCCAGCAGGCTGATAAAGTGCGCGTCGCTGTTCCAGCGCCCTGTGAACCAGGCATACCGGAACACGTCGCTGCGCGACTCCAGCGTTGCGACCATATCGGCCATCTGCGCCTTTTGCTTGGCGAGTGTATCAATCTGCGCGCCGTCGCTGCCGCTGTGCCAGTTGGAGAACTCGGTCACCCAGAAGGGTTTGCCGTACTTCTTCAACCGGTCGAGCTGACTCGCCAAGCCGTAGTCGTACCAGTGAAAGGCGAGGTAGTCGATGCGTGGGTCCCGGTTCCCGTTGCGGGCGCGGTAGGCCGAGTAAAAGGCGTCCAGCCACACCACCGGATCGCTGTAGCCGGGCATGGTGCCCCAGTTCATCGCCGGGCCGACGAGCTTCACACCGGTGTCGGCCGCCACCTGCTCGTACCTGGGCCACAGATCGGCGGCCTGGGTGGGCGTCAGGTTGGCCTGATCCGTGAGGTTGGGTTCGTTGAGCACCAGCAGGTACCGGGCCGCCGGGTTGCCCCTGATCTTCGCCTCCACGGCCGCCACGTCGAAATTGCCATTCCACAGCATCGGCACGAAGTCCATGCCGTAGGTGGACCCGGCGTCTTGCGGCGCGCCCGCATTGGGCGAGGACCCCCAGTTGTACCACCAGCTCACTCCCGGGGCCAGGGCCGCGAGGTCCGCCGCCGTACTCAGGTCGTAAGCGATGCCGCGCTTGGCACTCTTGGGACCAGTGGCCTGGGGCTGCAGTCCGGGCAGGCGCCCCGTACGGTCGACCGCCGCATTTTCACCACACGCGGACAGCAGGCCCAGGAGTCCTGCCAACAACAACGCCGGTTGTCTACGGTTCATACCTCCACCTCACGCTTTCTTTAGAGCATTTGTCTGAATTGCGCTGCGCAGGCGAGGAAGGGCACCCCTCACAGATCCATTCTCCCCAACGCGCATTCAAGCTCGTTCTGTTCGATCAAAAAGAAGTTATCTTTTTGACAAATGCTCTAGGGGCTCTTTCAAAGAGAGAAAGGGAAGTTGCCGAATAGAGTGGAGCGTTCGCCCACGGGCGGCGAGAGACAGCGGACCGTCCCCATGGCCCACTTCCGAATCGGAGCGTGGAATATAGCGCTATAATTTTAGAGCAGTGCCGGGCACATCAAGGCCAGGGGCCTCACGTGGCCGTTAACACCTCCAAAGTGGGGCAAGGCGGCAGGAGCAGGAAGCGGTATTGAAGATGGTGCCGGGCAAATATAGCGGTACAATCCCAGGGATGCAAGCTGTGGACTGCTGTAACGCAGAGAGAACAGCGCAGTGAGACCTGAGCAGGCGAGGGCTGCGTACCCCGCTTCCCGAACATCCGGACGGGGGCGTAAGAAGATTCGGAACACGACGTTTTCTATCCTCACGGGCGGAAGCGCGTGGAGACGCCGGGGGGCGCGCTGGGCTGTGCCTCAGGAGGCCTTTGCCCTGACGAACCCAACCGCAGCGTCCGGCCTTCCCCAGCCGACGATCACGACGACTTCAACGCCCCTGGCCTGGGTGGCCACGTGAACACGTTCGCCCGGCCAGGGATGGACCCGCTCAGGAGCTCCCATGAACTTCGGCCCCATGGACGGAAAGCATCGCCGTCCTCGTGGTTGCCCTGCTCGCCTTCGGTCCCCGCAAGCTGCCCGAACCGGACCAGGACTTACGTGAATTCCAGGCTGGAACGCCCGAACTCCGGCAGGACCTGGACCCCGCTTCCCAGCCTCAGGAAACGGGCGGCTTTTTCTGTCGTTAACGGGCCTTCAGCTGGAGGCAGGCCAGAACCAGCCAGCACCGCGCAGCACAGGCCGCAGCATCCAGAGGGCTTCCAGCACGTAGGCGGCGAGCAGGCCCAGGGCGATGCCGATCAGACCGCCGAACCGCGCGCCGAGCAGGATGCCCAGCAGTTCCAGCACGCCTCCCAGAGCCACGACCACCGAGACGCGCAGCAGGTCACCGCGCAGCCGCCCCAGCGCGGTGAAATGCGCCTTGATGATCACGGGAAAGGCGGTCAGCGCCAGTACCCGCAGGGTGGGCACCGCCTCCCCGGTATAGGCCGGACCGAAAAGGCCCAGCAGAAAAGGGGCCAGCAGCAGCGTGGCGAGGGCCCCGGCGGCGCAGCCCCACAGCGACCACCGCAGCGACTGCCGCACCCGTACCTGGCCTGCGTTGTCCGCCGCCTCACCCTCGGAGCCGCTGACGGCGGGCAGCACGGTGGACAGCGAGTAGGGAATCATGCCCAGGAAGCCGGCGATCATCCAGGCCAGGTAGAACTGAGCGTTGGCTCCCGGCGTCACCTGGCTTGCCACGAGCACGGGCAGCAGCAGGCTGGGGGCCTGCAGGGCGAGGTTGAGGGTGTGGTGCCGCAGCGCCGGAGGCAGCAGGCCACGCAGGGTGCCCGGCGAAGACGGCGAGAGCAGCGGCTCGGCCATGCCCCGCGCCCGCCACGCCACCCCCCCCAGCGAGAGCAGGTTGCCGACCAGCCACGCGGCATACACGCTCGGCGCGTCGGGCCGCCCGCGCGTCAGGACGAGGAGCGCAGCGATTTTGATCACCGCAGAGAGCAGGTTGCGCCACAACTGCAGGTCACCGCGCAGCCGCCCGATGATCGCCTGATCGAACACCAGCGTCACGCCGGTGAGGACCACGCCCAGCACAAACAGCAGGAAAGCCCCGGGCCCGGCGGTGATCCAGGCGAAACCGGGCATCACCCAGGGCAGCGCCGCACCTGCCACGCCCGCCAGCGCCGCGCACGCCAGTGCCGTGGCCCCCAGGCTCGCGGCCATCAGACCCGGGGCGCGGTCCCCCGCCCGGGGCAATTCGCTGATCAGCAGCGTTCCCAGGCCCAACATGCCCGCTGTGCCCACCAGCGTCATGGCCGAGACGGCGGCTGTGCCCGCCCCCAGCGCCTCCGGGGAAAGCTGCCGCGCCGCCACCCACCAGAACGCGAAGCCCAGGCCCGAGGTCACGGCGCTTGTGCCCACCAACGACACCGCATTGCCGATCAGGGCGCGGGCGGCGGCAGGACGGGCCGGGGAGGGGATCACCCCCTCTCCGGCAGAGGAGAAACAGTTTCGGGCTGCCCCTCCACCCGGTCTCCGGAGGCAGCGTCCGCGGGCAGGGTTGCCGGGGGCGGTGCGGCTGGCGGGCGGGTTCGGGTACTCAGGCGGGCCACCGCCCAGCCCACCCCGGTCAGCCAGGCCACGAGCAGCAACAGTCCGAGTCGGGTCAGGGCCTGGAGGTAGAGCAGGGCGAGCGCCGCGGTGAAGGTGACGAGCAGGCTGCTCGTCAGGACCAGCGTCCAGTAGGAGACGGGCTCACGGCGCATCGCTCCAGGCATCAAAATCACGCCGGGCACCGTCAGGCACAGCGCCAGGCCCGAGAGCAGCTGAACGCTGGGCAGCACGCCGGGCACCACCGCGAGCAGCAGCAGGACGCCGCCGAGCAGCAGCCGCAGGGTCTGGGACAGGTCCGTCACGGAGGCGTGCCCTCCGACATCTGCCTCACCCGGGCACCAGCGAGGGTGCGGGGCGAATGCGGTAGATGCGGGCGCTGCCCTGCCCATAAATCAGGCGGGCGCTGGGGTCCGAGCGCACGAGGGCCTCAAAGGCGCCGAACGCTCCAGGCGCGAGGATGCGGTTGCCCTCGGCGTAGATGCGCTGCGCGTCGGTGAACACGACAAAGCCCTGATGAACCCCGGCCTCGCGCAGTTGCTCGCGCAGCTGCTGGTACTGGGCCTCTCCCAGCGTTACGTTGCGGTCGAGCTGATCGTCCACCAGGGGCATATGCTCGTAGCTGGCGTAATTGCCCGAGAGCTTCAGGGGAAAGCTGTCGACCGAGAAGGTCACGATGGCGGAGTCGGGTGGCGCGTGGGCGTAGAGGTACTGGGCGGCCTGCACGTCTGCACGCGCGACGCGGTTGGTGCGCTCGTTGCCGTAGGCGCTGAAAAAGAGCCCCCCCAGCAGCAGCGTCGACACCAGCAGGCTCCCGGCGGCTTCCCGGCGCACGGGGGTCTGCGGCACCGGCAGGTAGGTGAACAGCGCGGCCGAGGAGCGCACCGGGGCCACCGTCCACCGGGGCCGCGTGACGGGCGAGTACAGGGCTGTGGCCGCCAGGTACGCCATGAAGGGCAGCGAGAAGAGGTAGATGCGCAGCACCATCTCGCCCCCGTAGGCCCCCAGGGCCAGCATCGGAAAAGGCGCGGCGGCCAGCAGCACCGGGCGCAGGTCCAGTTGCCGTTCGCGCCAGGCACGAAAGACGCCCAGCGCCGCCACCCCCCATAAAAACAGCGTCATCCCGCGGGTGAGCCGGGAGACGAGCTGGTGCCCCGCCGAGTACTGCACCGGCTTGTCCACGTTGAATTCCAGGTTCTGCTCCAGGTGCCCCAGTGAGGAATACCAGTGCGAGTAGCGGCTGAGGTACGGCCAGGCCACCCCCAGGTCCCAGGCCACTGTGAGCAGCAGCGTCAGCGCAAACAGCCACCACAGCTGGCGCGAGCCGGTCAGCATCAGGGCGACGAACGCCGCGAGCAGCATAAAGGGCGTGAGCTGGTGACTGGCCACCACCGCCAGACAGGCCAGGCCCAGCAGCCCCAGCAGCAGCGGGCGGGACGGCGATTGCCCCGGTGCCGGCACCGGCCCGCCGCGCTCACCGGGCCGGGCGCGGGGGGCCAGCCAGGTCACGCACGCGGCCAGCACGAACAGAAACAGGAAAAAGGCGAAGGACTGCGGCGAGAAGTAGTCCTGTCCGATCCAGTTGCCCAGCAGGAAAAACCAGGCCGAGAGCCACACCACCCGCGCCTGCGCCGTGAACGCCCGGTAGATCAGCAGCAGCGGCCCGAGGTACAGCAGGTTGAACACGGCGGGCCACCAGCGTGCCAGGTCCAGCGCGAAGCTGTCAGGCAGGCCGGGCAGCCGCAGCAGGGCGGCGACGAGCGAGAAAAAGCCCGGCCAGTTGTGGTAGGCATCGATGGAGGAGTCCACGTACCCGCGCTGCAGGACGTACTCCATCACGCCGATGTGCTTGTAGGTCCACCCGAAGCGCGCTGTGCCGTACAGCAGCGGCAACGTGACCTGCAGGATGACGATCAGGGCGACGAGGTGCAGTCCCATCAGGGCGGCGGGCGGGGAACGGCGCAGCGTCAGGCGCCAGTAACTCAGGGTCAGCAGCAGTGGCGCGAGGTAATAGGCGGGCGGCAACACCGACGCCAGCCCCAGGTCCGTCATGCGGTCCAGCTCGACCCCCGGCAGCGAGAGACCCCAGATGACGAGGGCGAGGACCACGGCGAGGACTGCCTGGGCATCCTCTCCCGGTCGCCAGGACCAGCCCGGCCAGGACCGGGGGCGAGGCGACCCGGCTCCTGGGGCCTCGGCGGCCTCCGCCTTCCTGGAATCTGGGGTCTTGGTGCCCGGGAGGGTGGCGCTCATACCGGGCACCTCACGGGCCCCCGCCCGCCCGGCGGCCGAACTGCCGGCGAACGGCGGCCAGGGCCCGGCGGCTGCGCAGGTAGGCGAGGGGACCGTACAGCATGCCGCGCAGCTCCAGCCGCGTCAGCTCGGCTGGGTAGAGGTCGTTCTTCTTGCTGTTCTTCTCGGAAGCGGGGTGCAGCGCGTGGCGCAGTCCCTCGGGAACCCGGGCCGCGAGGTCAAGCAACCGCGCGGGCCGCTTCCACACGGCGGCCGTCAGGTAGGCGGTCAGGCCTGCCCCGTAACTGAACATCTGGCGCTGCAGCGCCCCGTAGTCGGCGTGGTGGTCGTGGTACAGCAGCGCTCCCGGCCGGTAGGCGATCTGGTAACCCCGCTGCAACAGCTCCACGAAGATGGACAACTCTTCGCCGCCCATGCCCGCCGTTCCTGCGCCCAGCGCCGCGTCGAACCCGCCCACCTCTCGCCACGCCGAGCGGCGAAAGGCGAGGTTCGCACCTGAGCCGAAGGCCCCGGCGGCGTAGGGATACATCCGGCTGTCCAGTTGGTGCGCCCGCAGGTCAAACAGCCGCGGCGCAAAACCCTTGTTGAAGCCCCCGTACTGCTCGATCCACGCTTGAGCGGGCGTGTCGAGCCGCATTGCCAGAATCGAGCCGGTGACGCACCCCACGTTCTCGCCCGCCGCGAAGCCGCGCGCGAGCTCGGTCAGCCACGCGCGGTCAGGCCGCACGTCGTCGTCGGTGATCGCCACAAACTCGCCCCGCGCGTGGCGGATGCCCCGGTTTCGGGCGTTGGACAGCCCTGGGTGGTCTTCCCGCACGTAACGCACCCGCGCGTCCCGCGCCGCCCGCGCCTGCACCACGCGCTCAGTCCCGTCGTCGGTGGGTGCATTGTCCACGATCACCACCTCAAACCGGGGGTAATCGAGGTCCAGAAGCAGGTCGAGCAGCGCGTCCAGCCGCGCCGCCCGGTTGCGCGTCGCCACAATCACCGACATGAAGGGAGCCCGCTCCAGCAGCGCCTGCCGCTCGGTGAGGCAGCGGGGCGTGCTGAAGGTGGGCAACCCCGCCGCGCCGAGGTGGGTCACCTCGGGCAGGCCATCCTCACGCAGGTGGCCGTTGATCTCGCCCGACAGCGCGGCCCATAGCTCTCCAGCGAGGGCCTCGCCCCCCAGGCCTCCCGGCGGCAGGTCGAGGTCCACCAGGCCGATCGGCCGCGCGTGCAGCCGAACGAGGACGCGCGCCCCGGGATACACGCGCCCGGTCTCGGGATCGCGCGGCTGCAGCGTGGGCAACGGCCCGGCAAGCTCCACTTCCAGCACGCGCAGGGGGCGCGGTTCCGGGCGGTGTGCTCCGGAGCTGGGGGGGGCGGTGGGGACCACCGGAGCAGCGGGGGCCTTCAGCACCTGACCGGCGGCGTAGCCGGCTCCCACGGTCAGCAACCCGCCCACGATCGCGGCGGCACGGAGCAGGCCGCCGCCGTCGCCGCGCAGGGCCGCACCCAGGGCGCGCAGAACCCCCAGGGGCAGGGTCTGCGTGGCGTAGCGCCGCTCGGAGGCGAGGGCCGCTCCCGGCCCCACCAGCCGCGCGACGCGGGCCTTGGTCAGCCCCTCGGCAAAGCAGCGGGTCAGGAAGTAACGCCCGGTGGCCCGGGAGCGCGGAACGAGGTGCCGCACGGCGGCGGCGGGCTGGTACAGCCACACCCCGCCTGGAAAGCGCCCTGCAGAGCGGATGCACAGCTCGGTCTCCTCGCCGCCCAGCGGAAAAACGCCCACCCGGCCCAGTCCGTGCCGGAAGCCCCCCACCTCATTGAGCACGTCGCGCCGGCAGGACATGTTCGCGCCGATCACGTTGCGGACCGGGGCAGCCCGGCCGGGCAGACCCGTGTAGGAGCAGCCCATCACCCACAGGAACTCGGAGGGAAACCATGCCGGAGCCCCACCTTCCCAGTTCGGGGCGATGAACCCGCCCGCCCCCAGGACGGCCGGGTCCGCATACGCCGCCCCGAGCGAGGCCAGCCAGTCGGTGGCCGCCACCGCGTCGTCGTCGAGGAAAGCCACGACTTCACCCGTGGCGGCCTCGACGCCGGTGTTGCGCGCGCCGGACAGTCCCCGCTGCTGGGCATTGGGGCACACCGAACAGCCCGCGAACGCCGCCCGCGCCCGGCCCAGCAGGGCCGAATTGTGGTCGATCACCACGATGACCTCGTGCGGGGGTTGGGTCTGGGCCTGCGCCGAGGCGACGGCGGCTTGCAGCTCGGCCCACCGGTCCTCCGTGTAGGCGCAGATCACCACCGAGATCCGGGGAACCCGCTGGGGACGTTTCGTTCTCACACCTGGATTCTCCCTTTCCAACTTCACGTCCAACCTCGCGCCGTTCCGCACCTCCTGGCCCGGAGTCTGGTTGGTCCAGAGTCTAGAACAGTTCGTTGCCCCAGGCGTGGTCATCCTGGGCACGGCCAGGGCAGCGCAAACGCCCCGGCCCACCGGGGCCGGGACGGGGTATCCGCAGGGGTGCTCTCGGCTCCGGGAAGCGCTGCGCCGCCCCGCGCCGGGGAAGGCCGGTACCTGGGCTCAGTGCGTGGACACGCCCCGGGCGAAAGGACCGTCCCAGAAGCGGGCCAGCGACTGCCGCACCTGCTCGACCCGGCGCCGGTTGGGTGAGCCGCGCAGGAAACGCTCGCGCAGAATCAGCTTAAAGATGCGCCAGCCGTCGCGCACAGCGTTCAGGTTGCTGCTGCCGTGGATGCGGGCGTGCTCCATGGAGTGGACCTCAAAGATGCGCAGCTTGGCCTTCAGGGCCCGGATGCCCATCAGGGTCTCGATCTCGAAACCGTCGCTGTCGAGGTCCAGCACCGGCAGCAGCACCCGCCAGAACGCCGCGTAGCCGTAGCACAGGTCCGAGTAGCGCCCGCCGAACAGCACGCGCACCGCCCAGGTGATGCCCGAATTGCCCCAGGAGCGGATGTGCGAGATGTCGTTGGACCCTGCCCCCTGCATATAACGCGAGCCCTTGACGAATTCGGCTCCCGAGCGCAGCTGCCGCACAAACGAGCCGATCTCGCGCGGATCGGTGCTGCCGTCCGAATCGATCATCACGATGATGTCGCCCGTGGCGGCGGAAAAGCCCGCGCGCAGGGCGTCGCCTTTGCCCTTGCCCGGCTGCACGACCACGCGGATGTGCGGCAGGAGAGCGCGGGCCACGGCAACGGTGTCGTCCTTGGAATGGCCGTCGACCAGCACGACCTCGTCCACCCAGTCGGGAATGAACGGCAGCACGAACGGCAGGTTCTTGGCCTCGTTCATGGCCGGTACGATGACGCTGACGGTGGGGCGATCGGGGCGCGAGCGCTGCACCGCTGTGCCCTCGGCTTCCCGGGAGAGTGCCGCCGTGGGCTGGGCGTTATGGACGTGCAGGGAGCGGGCTTCGGAAGAGTTGGACATGCTTATTTCTCCTGGCGATCCCCCGAACCGCTTACGCGAGCGGGGCGGTCGTCTTGGGCAGTGAGTCTAGGGTGAGACCTGAGTGTGAGCCCGGCTGCTCGGCACAGCGGTGCAGCAGAGGTGCATCGTAACGACTCTACCGCCGGAGCCGAAGAGACCTGTCCTACAGTTTCCTCCTCCCCTCTTGGGGGTAGCGAGCAACATGCCCCCTGTCACCGCGTCACACTCATCTGCCTCATGCTGAAGGTTTGTCGGCGGGAACAGTCATGGGGAGATTAAGGTTCCTTCAGGGGACAGGGGGGGCGCGGGAGGGTTCCCCACTTCCTTCCGCCCCCGGCCTCCTCTCCCCAGACCTTCAGAGCGGGAGAATGCACGGCGCGTGGGGGACGGTGGGACCGATTCGCGGGAGGGTTCGGAGCGGCTCCTCGCCGCTGCCCCCGCCGGGTGGAGCCCTCTTTTCCCGCTGCGCACGCGGTAGCCTGAAGGGGGAGGCGGGGCGCATGACGGGTCAGAGCGAGCGGGTGTGGGGGCAGCAGGCGCTGGACACCCCGCAGGGGAATGGCGCGGAACTCGTGCAGGCGCTGCACGCCCTGGACCTGATGCTGCAGCATGCGGCGTGCCTGCTTTCGAGCCTGCCGTGGGAGCGCGCCGACGACGAACCCGAGTTGCGCGAACGGCTGGCGGGCCTGAGCTGGCGTCGGGAGGTGTTTGGTCGGGAGGTGGCCCAGCTCCAGACCCGCGGTCATCCTTTCAGCCCGCAACACGCCCGTCTCCTGTCGGTGGCCCGCCACGAGACCGAACACCTGCGCCGCGAGATCTGCCGCCTGGGCCAGGGCCTGTACGGTACCCGCCGTCCCGAGGAACGCCATTGACCCACCCGGCGCCCGAGCCGCTGCTCCCCGGCCGGCGTGCGGTCCTGGTCCGCCGTCTGGAACGGGCGCTCGCAGCGCAGGGCGCCGGGACCGTCTCCTCCGGAACGCTCGAGGAGGCCGTGGAGCAGTGGGCCGCGCAGGGCGGTTCTTCCACTGCCCTGCAAGCGGCGTTGCGGGGCCTCTTTCCCGCCGGGAAAGGCGGACCGCTGCCGCACGTGGCCTGGGGAATGCTGGGCGTCCCCGCCCCTGGAAGCGTCGCCCTGGGGGCGGCGCGGGAGGCCCGGCTGACCCATCTGGCCGAGCTGCACGACGTGACCGGTCCGGCGGTGGTAGAAGGGCTGGGAACGCGCCTGTCGGGAGAGCCTCACCTCGTAACGGACCTGCTGCGGGCGCGGCCTTGGCTGATGGAGGCCCAGACGGGCGGGGCCACAGCCATGCTGGGGGCCGTGTTCCGCAGCGAGTGGGCGGGGTTCCTGGTCCTGCTGGGTGAATTCGGCCCCTGGGCGTATGTGTCCAGCGTGGCGGACCTGCAGCGCCTGTCCCGGCACTACCGCGGGCTGGTGGAGGCGGCGTCACGCTGCCCGCCAGGTCAGGCCCTGGAGGCGGCCCTGCGGCTGACGCTTCAGGCCCCGGACCTGCCCCTGCTCGTCCGGCTGGAGGTGACCGATTACCGCTCGGGTACACGGCCGCGCAAAGCGGCGGCGCAAGCAGCCCCCCACCTGGCCCGGTTGGAGGAAGCGTTCTGGGCGGCGGCGCGTGGACAGGCGCAGCGGCGACGTGACGAATGGGCGGCGAGCCGACGCGGGGGGTGAAAACCGGCTCGACTGGCACGAAATTTGGACTGTGGAGACGGAAGCCGCGTGGTAGACTTTCTTCAGAGACCCGCGAGCAGGACCCTGTGCGCCCGGGAAGTGTGGGTCTCGTTGGACAGGAGCCGCAGCGGCTTTTGCCAGCAAGGGGCGCAGGCACGTGATCGGCCAGAGACAGAACACCCCCATTTCTGCCGTTTTCTAGCCTGATTGGGGGAAGCGCACGGAGGCTCCGTGCGAGTAAGGTGGGACTATGGCAGTGGTGTTGATCGTTCTCGTCCTTGTGGCAGTGGCCGTCGCGGTGATGGTCTCGCGTTCCTCCTCGAAGAGGTCCAAGCCCTCGTCCTCCGCACCGACCGTTTCAGACACGCCGGTCCAGCGCCCTGCCGCACCGCAGGTGACGGCCGCTCCTTCCCGGCAGGCGGCGCCGACCGCCCTCGCGGACGAGGACGAGCAGGTCCGGCAGGAGATCGATCCCCGCGCCCTGGCTGCTGCCCGCGCCGCCGTAACCAAAGACGTGCCCGACGAGGTGCTCAGCGACGCGCTGCAAGACGCCTCGCCCACGCAACTCGCCCACCTGTTTGCCGCCGTGCCGGCTGACGTGATGGCGGCCGCCATCGGCAGCGGCGGCAAGAAGGGACAGGAGCAGGCCCGTCCCGAAGACCTCGCGCAGTTGCGGGGTGCGGGCAACGCGGTGGACGACCTCGAAATCTGGGACTTCGGCAAGAACGACTGAACAGTCCACCGGACCCCGGGGTCCGAACCGAGGGAGACCTGCCCCGTCGCTGGGGCAGGTCTCCCTCCAGCGTTCTAGCGGACCTTGACCGTGCGGGTCTCTTTGGGGAAGGCGTAATTCATGCGCAGCACGAGGTCCTGCTCGTAGTTGCCGAAGCGGCGGCCGAACAGGTTCAGACCCGCGCGGTTGCGGGCGTCGGGCTTGACGCCAAGCCGCACACGGATGTGGTTGCTGCCGGTCAGCCCCAGCGCGTCCAGCGTGACGGACGACAGGCTCTCTCCGTCGATGAAGGCCCCTTCGTCACGCACGATCCAGTGTTTCAGGAGGCCGTAGGAGGTCTGGTCGTCGTTCCACCAGGAGGGCGTGAGGCGGGCGCGCTGGCCACCGAAGTCGCCGGGGCTGGTCCAGGTGCCGACCTCCACACCGTTGATCCAGAGGGTGAGGTCACTGGGCCAGTCGGGGTCGTACTGCGGGGCCTCGGAGCAGACTTCCATGGACAGGTCAATCTGGGTGGGCAGGGCCCCGTAGGGGAGGTTGTTGGGAAACACATAGTCGAGGTGACCGTGTCCGCCGAACCACAGGATCTGAGCGTACACGTGGTCCGGCTCGAAAAAGGAGCGCGGATCGTCCAACATGCCGATAATCTTGGTGTCCGACGCCAGGCCGCAGGTGGGCTGAACCTCCACGTGTGAGTAGTTGCCGATGGGCATGGTGACGGTCACCTGGTCCGACTGCGCCTCCACCCCGACCCCGGGCATCTTGAAATTCACCTCGTCGTACCGGCGCGAGCACAGCTTTTGCGAGCCGCGGGTGCCAGGCTCGTACTCGACGGTGATCAGCCCCGCGCTCAGCAGCTGGTTGAGGTTGAAATTGACGGTGGAGTGAGGCAGGTTCAGCGCCGCGGCGAGTTCGGAGACGTTCATCGCGTTGTGCGTGAGCAGGCTCAGGATCAGCAGACGGGTCTCGTTGGCCAGGGCCTTGAGGACCGGCAGGGCACTCTCGCCTTCCAACATCAGGAGGCGGCTTCCAGAGGCGGGCATGGTTCTCCTTCCGTGCTCGGACCGCTCACAGCTGTGCGCGGAGCACTCAACCTCCAAATCTTACCCTGAAGTTGTGAGTTACGGAAAAAAGATGCAGGCGGGGGGAGCGCCGCGTCACCAGCGGCAGCTCACAGCAACAGACGCGCCATTCCCAGGCGGGCGGCCACCTCCGCATGATCCTTCCACATCACCTGAACGCCCGGACAGCACGCCTTGAGCGCGGTGGGAAAAGCGGGGCTGATCCGCAGCGCTCCGCCGGTGGCGATCACCGGAAGCGGCCCGGTGCGCGCCTGAACCCGCTGGGCGAGTTGCGCGAGTGATCGCGCCGCGTCGTCCAGAAGCCCGAGCGCCACCCCATCGGCCCGGTCTGCCGCGCGGCCCACCGCAGGGGCCAACCGGGCCACCGCCGCCGCGCCCGGCGTGCCGTAGGCAAAGCTTCGCAGCGTGTCCCAGTCCAGACGGCCCGTCACGGCCGCGACCTCTGCCGCCAGCAGAGATGTGGGCTCCTCGCCCCGGTCCAGGACGTCGGTGATTCGGCGCAGCGCCTCGCGCCCCAGGCTGAACCCCCCACCGTCGTCCCCGATGCGGTACCCCCGGCCCCCGGCGCGCACGACCTCGCCGCTCGCCCCCACATGGTAGGCAATGCTTCCCGTGCCGGCATACAGCAGCACGCCCTCACCCGGCGCGAGGTGGGTGCGGTAGGCGAGGTCCAGGTCGCCCTCCACCGAGGTTCGGCTCGCGGGCAGGGAAAAGGGGCGGGCCAGCGCGTCCCGGACCCGGTTGGCGGCGGGCGTGCCCTGTGTCAGCCCGGGCACACCCGCGTGCAGCGCCTCCGGGAAAAGGGGAAGCGCGTCCACAAGGGCCGCAAGCGCCGCTTCTCCCGCCCCGGTTTGGAGCAGGGCGGCGGTCAGGGGCGGCGCCGTGCCCCGCGCCAGCACCTCCTGCCCGCGCAGCAGTGCCCATTTCGTCCCGCTGCCGCCGGCGTCGAGACCCAGGGCGAGGGGCAGGTCCGGCATGTCAGCGGCTCTGGGTGTCGGCGGCGTCGCGCAGGGCGTCTCCGAAGAAGTTAAAGGCGAGCACGGCGAGAAAGATAAAGAGGCCGGGCGTAAGCAGCCAGGGATACAGGCGCAGGGTCTGGAAGTTCTGCGCGTCCTTGAGCAGCAGCCCCCAGGAGGTCATGGGCTCCTTGATGCCCAGGCCCAGGAAGCTCAGCGCACTCTCGCCCAGGATGTAGCCGGGCAGGGCGAGGGTGGCGGTGACGACCAGAAAGGAGCTGAGGTTCGGGGTAATGTGCCGCAGGATGACCCGCAAGTCACGCGCGCCAAGCGCCTGCGCCGCCGCGACGTACTCGGCGCCGCGCGCAGCGAGAACCTGCCCACGCACCACCCGCGCCAAGCCGGCCCAGCCGATCAAGGACAGCACCGCCACGATGCCCAGGTAGACCCAGGTGCTCGGCCAGCGGGCCGGGATGAGGGCAGAGAGCGAGAGCAGGATGGGCAGGCGGGGAAACGAGAGCAGCACCTCCACCACCCGCTGAATCAGGTTGTCCACCCAGCCGCCGAAATAGCCGCTGATCCCGCCCAGCAGGACGCCGATGGCAAACGAGATCAGCACGCCGATCACGCCCACCGTCAGGCTGACCTGCGCGCCCACCAGCGTGCGTGACAGCAGGTCACGGCCCAGCTGGTCGGTTCCCAGCGGAAAGAAGGTGTGGCCCTCCGGCACGCCGAAGAGGTGCAGGGTGGCTGACAGCCCCAGAAAACGGTACGGCTCACCACGCACGAACAGGCGGATGGGAATGGGGGTGGTGCGGTCCTCGACGCTCTTGCGCGCGAAGGTCACCGGATCGCGTACCTGCTTGAAGCCGTACACGAAGGGCGCGCGCAGGCGGCCACCTTGCACGATGTGGACCCCCTGCGGAGGCTGGTAGCTGAAGTCTTCGTGCTGCGCGGTGATGGAATACGGTGCGAGAAAGGGCGAGAACAGCGCCATACCGTACAGCAGGGCCAGCAGCCAGCCACCAACCACGCCCAGGCGAGACTTGCGGTAGCGCCGCCACGCGAGCTTCAGGGGGGAGGGCGCGGCGGAAGTGATGGAGCGGGCAGTCATGGGCAGCTCCGCCCATAAAAACGTGCTGGATTGTCCCCAGGTTCTGATCTCCACCGCGTGAGGCGGCCCGCACGCCCACACCACGCCTGCACATGGGTCTCTCCGATCATTGGTACCTCACGCGCGGGTCTGCCCACGCCAGCGCGAGGTCCGCGAGGAGGTTGCCGATCAGGAGCAGCAGGGCGCTCAGCATCAGCAGCGTCAGCGCTGTGTACTGGTCCTTGTTCAGCAGGCTGTCGTACAGCAGCGGCCCGATGGTGGGCAGGTTCAGCACGATGCTCACGATAATGGTGCCGCTGATCAGCGAGGGCAGACTCAGGCCCGCCAGGCTGATGAGGGGATTGATGGCGTTGCGAACGGCGTGCCGCCAGATCACGCGGTTTTGCGGCAATCCCTTGGCCCGCGCCGTGCGGATGTAGTCCTGCGTCAATACGTCCAGGGTGGAGGCCCGCATCTGACGCATCAGCCCCGCGACGCCCTCGAGCCCCAGGGCCACCACCGGAATCCACAGGTGGGCGAGCAGGTCTACGACCTTTGCCCCGGACCACGGCGCGTCGATCATGTGGGGGCTGAAGAGGCCGCCCACATTCTTGCCTCCGAATTGCAGCACGAGCGCCACGAGCAGCAGCGCGGCCAGGAAATCGGGAATGGCGAGACCCACGTAGCCCAGAAAAGTGGCGACATTGGCGGCCACGCCATGCCGGTTGAACGCCGTGTAGAGCCCCAGAGGCACGGCCACCAGCCATGAGAACAGCAGGGTCAGCAGGCTGATAAACACCGTCCAGCCCAGCAGGTCCCCGATGACGGTCACCACCGGACGGTTCTGCATGAATGAGAATCCGAAGTCCAGCCGGGTGACCACGCCCCACAGCCAGCGCCCGTACTGCACCAGTGGGGGCTGGTCCAGGCCCAGCTGCCGGCTGATGGTCTCTACCGTCTCCTTCGTGAAGCGCGGGTCTTCAAGGTACTGATCGGTGAAACTGCCGGGTTGCAGCTTGATGACGGCGAAGCACACCGCGCTGATTACGAGCAGCGTGGGAATCATGCCGAGGATGCGGCGCAGGGTGTAGGTCAGCATAGGAGAAAAGGGGTGAGGGGTGAGGGGAGCTGCGGCTCTGGCTTTCCGCCTCGGCCTCTTTTTGACTCACGCCTCACCCGTCACGCGTCACTTCTGGTAGATCAGCGGCACCGGGTTGTAGCCGGGGATCACGCCGAGGTTGTAGATGTAGTTGCCGTACTTGTTGCTGATCGCACCAATGTTCTCGGGCTTGGCAATGGGCGTTACCGGCAGGTTCTGAGCAAACAGCAGCTGCCAGCGGGTGTACAGCGCCTTGCGTTTGCTGCGGTCGGTCGTGGTCGCCGCGTCGTCGAAGACGTTGTAGATCTCCTTTTCCCAGGGGAACATCTTGCCCACGTTGGGCTTATCGCCGTCTTTGGCAGGCTGCAGCTCGCGGTGCCAGTAGTACAGCGCGCCGCCCGGCTGCCAGATGGGCTTACGCAACTCCGGATCGGGCTGGTCTCCGAACGCGTGGAGGATCATCTCCCAGCTGCCGCTCTGCCCGGTCGAGAGCAGGTTTTTCACCAGGATGCCCTTCAGGTTCACCTTCACGCCGATCTTGGCGAAATCGTTCTGGATGATGGTCGCCATGGCTGGGTAGACGCTGGAATCTGTGCCGTAGGTCAGGTCGAATTCCAAATTCTTGCCCCTGGAAATTTCGCGGATGCCGTCGCCGTTCGTGTCTTTGATCCCCAGGGCGTCGAGCGCGGCCGCTGCGGCCTTGAGGTCAAACGTTCCGAGCTGCCGGGTCGTGTTGACGTACCAGTCCTTGTTGGCAGGCGCGACGCCGTGTCCGGGCAGGCTGGCAAGGCCGTTGTACACCGTGTCGATGATCCGCTCCCGGTTAAGCGCCAGCTGCATCGCCCGGCGGAAGCGAACGTCGCTGAAGACCTTGGCGAGCGCCGGGTCCTTGGCATCAAAGTTGTAGGCCACGAAGGGCGGAGAGCCGAACAGCGCGGTCGAGCGGATCACCTTGAAGGGAGCGCCGGCCACCTCACGGCCCTTGATGTCGGGAAACTGCGCCCCGGTGATGTTGAGCTGGTCGAGGTTGCCCGCCAGGAACTGCGCGACTTGCGCCTGCGGATCGCGGATGATCAGGAATTCCAGTCGGTCGAGGTACGGCAGCCGTGTGCCCTTCGCGTCCACCTTCCAGTAGTTGGGGTTTTTGACGAGCGTGACCTTCTGCCCCGCGGTGTAATTGCCCAGCTTGAAGGGTCCAGTCCCGACGATCTCCGCTTCACCAACGTTGCTGGGCCAGGCGGTGTTGATATCGGCGGGCTTGGCCCCACCCTCGATGGAATACTTGAGCAGCTTGTGCTTGGGCATGATGAAGTACCGCTGCTGCAGCAAGAAGGCCGGGGCCGCGCGGGGCAGGGTAAACCGCACGGTGTAGGGGTCCACCTTGCTGACCGTCACGTCCTTGCCGTCAAGCTTGAAGTTGCCCGGATCACCCGCGCGCGCCTCAGGGTTCATGATCATGTTCTTGTAGGTGAACACCACGTCGTCGGCGTCGAAGGGCTGACCGTCGCTCCACTTCACACCCTGACGCAGCTTGAAGGTGTAGACCTTGCCCCCGTCGGTCACAGTCCACGACTCGGCCAGGGCAGGCTCGATCTTGTAGTTGGCGAAGTTGAACTCCACCAGGCCGTCGAACATCTGCTGCGCGACCAGGCCGAGATTGTTGTCGATCACGCCGTAGTAGTTCAGGCTCTGGGGACTGTCTCCCAGGACCAGGGTGTAGGTCCCGCCGGGCTTGCCGTCGGTGATTCCGAGGCTGCCATACCCGCTGACTTTTTTGGATGCGGCGGAGGCGTCTCCCAGAGCAGCGGCCCCCAACAGGGCCAGGGTCAGAAGGGCGAAACGGGTACGGCTGTGCATGGGTCAACCTCCAGCGGGAGACGAAACGAAAAGGGCCAGCGAGCGGTGGAAAAGACACCCCAGCATAAGACCAGTTCAATGCCACTTGCAAGCCACCTCCGAGATTGTCAGGATTGGTCTTGAAGTGGTACGGTATGAGCGATGACCTCCTCGCCCTCGCTTTCCCCGCTGCCCTGGGTGTTTGCCCTGGACCCGGGAAGCGCCACGCCGGTTTACCTGCAGGTCGCCCAGGGGCTTACTTCGCGGATCGAGAGTGGCGTGCTGGAGGGCGGCGCCGCCCTGCCGTCGGAGCGCGAGCTGGCCGCCGAACTCGGTGTCTCGCGCGTCACGGTGCGGCAGGCGCTGACGCTGTTGGCGCAGCAGGGCACGGTCACGCGGCGTCACGGCAGCGGCACCTTCGTGAATCCACCCGCCCGTGAGCGTGCCGAGCGGCCCCTGGGGCAATTGACCGGCTTTTCGGAAGACGTACGCTCCCGGGGCCAGGTGCCCGGCGCGCGCGTGCTGGGGTTCGAGTGCACGCGCCCCACCCCTCAGGAAACGATGACCCTGGCCCTCTCCCCCAGCGAGAAGGTGTACCGGGTGCGGCGGCTGCGAACGGCGGATGGCGAGCCCCTCGCCGTGGAAGAAAGCGTGTTGCCCGCCGCCCGGCTGGGACCGCTGAACGAACGTGAAGTCACCGACACCAGCCTGTACGCCCTGCTCGCGGCCCGGGACCTCTCTCCCGTGCGGGCAGTGCGCCACCTGCGGGCGGTAAACGCTGCGGGTCAGCTGGCTGGCTGGCTGGGCGTGCCCGTGGGCGCGGCCCTGCTCGCCACCGAGCGCGTGTCGTGGACGGCGGGTGGGCACCCCATCGAACACGCCCACGCCCATTACCGGGGAGACCGTTACGACTTCGTGATGGAGCTGCAGGCCGGAGAAGACGCGTGAGCCCGCGCGTCCTGGGCCTGATGAGCGGCACGAGTGCCGACGGCATCGACGCGGCCCTGCTGGAGCTGCCCGGCTGGCCGGATCTGGGGCGCGCAGACCGCTTCCCCGAGTTGCCCGCTGGTGTGCCGCGCGGACGGGTACTGGACCACAGCTTCACTCCGTTCGCACCGGACTTGCGCGCTGCCGTGCTGGCCGCCACGCGCAGCTCGCTGCGCGTGGCGGAGCTGACCCAGCTTCACGCCTGGCTCGGCGAGGCGCTGGCAGCGGCAGCGGCCCCGCTCGCGGCTTCGGCGGACCTGATCGCCTCGCACGGCCAGACGGTGCAGCACCACCCCCGGCCGGATCCAGCCCGCGGCTGGACCCGTCCTGCCACGCTGCAACTGGGCGAGGCGGCGCTGATTGCCCAACAAAGCGGCAAACCCGTCGTCGCTGACTTTCGGCCTGCAGACCTGGCGGCGGGCGGCGTGGGCGCGCCCCTGGTGCCCTTCGCCGACTGGGCGCTCCTGGGCGAGCAGGGGGTGCGGCGGGCCGTTCACAACCTCGGCGGGATTTCCAACCTGACGTATCTGCCCGGCACAGCCGGAACGGACGTACTTGCCTTCGATACGGGTCCGGGCAACTGCCTCCTCGACGAGGCGGCCGCGCAGCTGGGTCAGACTTGCGACGAGGACGGGCGGCTGGCCGCCTCGGGGCAGGTCCATGCGGAAACGCTGGCGGCGTGGCTGGCCCATCCCGAGCTGCAACAACCTCCGCCCAAGGCCACGGGACGCGAGGTCTGGACACTGGACCGGCTGCCCCGCCCAGCGCCCCTGAGCGTGCCCGATCTGGCCGCCACCGCTACCGCATTTACCGCCCGGACTGTGGCCGACGCCTACCGCCGCTGGGTCGTTCCACGTGGACTGGACGAGGTGGTGGTGGGCGGCGGCGGAGCGCGCAACCCCACGCTGATGAAGGCGCTGGGTGCAGCGCTGGCTCCCCTCCCGGTGCGGACGTTCGCAGACGTCGGTTGGGCCGCATACGGCTTCACGGACGCCACGCGCGAAGCGGCGGCCTTCGCCTTTCTGGGCTACGCGCGGGCCCAGGGGTGGACCAACACGCTGCCGCAGGCAACGGGCGCGCGGCACGCCGTTAGCGCCGGTCACCTCCTGTTCCCCCCACCGGGAGGCGCACAGTGACGGTGCCCCCCTCTCCCCTGTCGCCCGATCCCCGGCGGACGGAGGGCGTTCACCCGGACCACACAGAACTGGACCGCCTGGACGCGTCGGCGCTCGTGCAGGCGTTTGTGGAAGACCAGCTTGGAGCGGTGGAGGCCGTGCGGGCAGCGGGCGGCGCGATCGCGGAGGCGGTGGACGCGGCGCTGCCCCGCCTCGCGCGTGGCGGGCGGCTGGTGTATGTGGGGGCAGGCACCAGCGGGCGGCTGGGTGTGCTCGACGCCACCGAGCTGACCCCCACCTTCTCCTGGCCACCTGAACGCGCGGTGGGACTGATCGCCGGAGGAGACCGGGCCATCCGGCAGGCGGTGGAGGGTGCGGAAGACAACGCTGACGCGGGAGCCGCCGACATAAGGGGCGCGGAAGTGGGCTCCGACGACGTACTCATCGCCATCGCTGCGAGCGGCACCACCCCCTACGTGCTGGGCGCGGTGAAGGCGGCCCGGGAGAGGGGCGCGCTGACGGTAGGGGTGGCGAACAATCCCGGCACCCCTCTCCTCGCAGCCGCAGACTGCGCAGTCCTGCTGGACACCGGCCCGGAAGTGATCAGCGGCAGCACCCGCCTGAAGGCGGGAACCGCCCAGAAAATCGCCCTGAACACGCTGTCGAGCGCCTTAATGGTTCAGCTTGGCAAGGTGTACGGCAACCTGATGGTGGACGTGCAGTCCAGCAACGTCAAGCTGGAGGAACGCGCCGTGCGCCTGACCTGCCACGCAACGGGCGCGTCCGAGGCGCAGGCCCGGCAGGCCCTGGCCGAGGCCGGCGGACACGTGAAAACCGCCCTGGTGATGCTGCGGCTGGGAGTAGGGGCGGGTGAGGCGCAAGCCCGGCTGCAGGCGGCGGGCGGCCACTCCCGCGCCGCTCTGGGGGAAGGATGATTCCAGGGCGGACGCAGGCACTTCTGGCGCAGGCGCTGGAGGCAGGCCTGTGCGGCGCGGCCCTCGGCGTGGTGACGGCGGGCGGAGGGCGGGACACCCTGTTTCTGGGACAGGCGGCGCGCGAACCCGAACTGCTGCCCCTGACGGAAGACACCTTCTGGGACCTCGCCAGCCTGACCAAGCCGCTGTTTACGGCGCGCGAGGTGCTGCGGGCCTCCGAGGAAGGTCTGATCGATCTCGACGACACGCTGGGTACGCACTTGCCCGATCTGGCGTGGATGCAGGAAACCGGCCTCAAAAGCCGGACCCTGCGGCAGGTGCTCACGCACTCGGCCGGACTGCCTGCTTGGGCTCCCCTCTACACCTGGGGCGACGCCGCGCTGATCCGGGCGCGCGTCTTGCAAGAACCCTGGCACCTCACCCCACCAGGCGAGGTGGTGTACAGCGATCTGGGGTACGTCTTGCTGGGCCTGCTGCTGGAACGCGTACGTGGACAGGCCCTCCGTGACTTTACCCTGCCCCCAGGCCTCACCTTTACCCCGGACCCCTCCCACAGCGCCGCGACCGAGCGCTGCCCATGGCGCGCGCGGGTGCTCCGCGGCGAGACGCACGACGAGAACGGCTTTGCGCTGGGCGGCGCGTCGGGGCATGCCGGCCTTTTCGGCACCCTGGCCGCGGTGCTGGACCAGGCGCAGGCGCTGCTGCGGGGCGGCTGGCTTTCTCCGGCGGCGCAGGCAGCGGCCGTGCGCCTCCACGTGCCGGGCCGCACGCTCGCCTTCGTGGCCCCCCAACCGGGCTGGAGCGGCGGTGGCCTGTGCAGCCCGAACGCTTTTGGTCACACCGGCTTTACCGGCACCGGCTTCTGGGTGGACCCGGAGCGGGGCTTGGCGTGGGCGCTGCTCACCAACCGCGTTCACCCTTCGCGGCATACCTCCACCGACATCCAGGCGCTGCGGCGGGCGGTAGGCAACACGCTGCTGGCGGCACAGGGATAACCGCAGGGCCAGGGAGCGTCTCCCACAAACGGAAAAGCGCTCCGAACCCGGAGCGCCCATGGTGTGGTGCGGCTTACTCGCTGGCGTCGTCGCCGGTCAGGCCCAGGGAAGACTTCAGGGTGCTGGCGACCTTGAAGGCGACCTTCTTGCCGGCAGGGATCTGGATACGCTCGGAGGTGCCGGGACGCACGCCGGTGCGGGCGGCGGTGGCCTTGACGCTCAGGGTGCCCAGGCCGGGCAGGCCGACGCTCTGGCCGCCCTTTACGGCGTCCACAATCACGCCCAGCATGGCGCTGACGGCCTCCTCGCTCTGCTTCTTGGTCAGGCCGGTCTTGTCGGCGACCAGTTCCACGAGCTGGGTCTTGGCAATCTTGCCGCTGCCCTCGCGGCCTTCCTTGCGGGGAGCCTCAGCCTGGGCGGGGGCGGGAGCCGCCTTGGCAGCGGTCTTCTTGGCGGGCGCTTTCGTCGATTTCTTCGTCATGGTGAGCAGCATGACATATGCCGGCCCGCACGTGAAGAGGGGGCAGAACCGCGGAGCCGCGCCAGCACACGTTTCCCAATGAGTGAAAACTCTTTTTAACGTCCAGGACGACGTTTTGCTAAAACTTCATCAAGTGGGCGTGGGAAGTGCGGCCTAAACGGTGTCCAGCCGCTTTGGAGATCTGAGCGGCTCAGCCCCGCAACAGTTTCACGGCCCGCACCACGTCCTGCGGGGTGACCGCTTCGCCTGGCTGCGCGCGGCAGCCCGAGGCGTACTGCTCCAGGATGGCTTCGCCGGAGGCGTCAAGGGCGCTGCGAATGCCCGAGAGCAGCGTCAGCACCTCGTGGCAGTCGCGGCCCTCCTCAATCATGCGTTGCAACCCACGGACCTGGCCCTCAATCCGGCGCAGCCGTTTGAGAATGCGTTCGTCGGCCTGGGTAAGGGTGGGTGGCTCTGGCGTCATCACGGTCCTTTCGGAGAGCAGCAATTCCACCGAAACATACCCCCCCGGGATAGGGAAAGGGTGAGACAACGGGGTGAGCGCGCCCACAGCCGGGCTTGCGGCCGAGAGGGAGACCCTCGCCCCTCCCGTATGCCGCGCCGGTGAGGGCCCCACGCGTGCCGATCCTTCCCGTCCGCTCCGGGGGCCAAACCGAAACGAACGCCCGGGTTCCGCCCCGCTTTTCTCAGCCTCCGGGCCTCTACCCTGGGCCATGCACCGCGCCTTTTTGCCCCTGCTTTCGCTGCTGAGCGCGGGAACGGCGCGTCCTGCCCCTGCGCCCTCCACCACCTTCTCGCACGTATTCGTCATCGTGCTGGAAAACCACAGCGAGGAGGCCGTCATCGGGAACCCCGCGTTGCCGAAACTGGGGGCCCTTGCCCGGCAGGGGGCACTCGCCACGAACGACCACGGGGTGACCCACCCCAGCCTGCCCAACTATGTGGCCCTGATCGCCGGCAACGACTTTGGCAGCCACAGCGACGACGCCGGGCAACGCTTCCGGGGCCGCACCCTGCCCGATGAACTCGAGGCGGCGGGACTGACTTGGAAGGGCTATTTCCAGTCGCTCCCCTCAGCGGGATTCTCGGGAGCGTTCGGCGGGCCGCTGTGGACCTACGTCAAGCGGCACAACCCGTTCCTGCTGTTTCCCAGCATCGCAGATCGTCCGGCGCGGGCGGCGCGGGTGGTGCCCCTGCCGCAACTCGCCCAGGACCTGCGGACCGGGCAGGTGCCGAACTTCGCCCTGATCGTGCCGGACCTGTGCCACGACCTGCACGGCAGCCTCGCGTGCCCGGGAAGAGCGGCGCTGAACGCGCGGGCCGACACCTTCGTGGACGCCTGGGTGCAGGCCATTCGGGCGAGCCCAGCGTGGGACGCGCGGGCAGCCATCGTAATCACCTTCGACGAGGCCGAGGGGAACGACCTGCGCGGCGGTGGAGGCCGGATTCCAACCATCGTGCTGACGAAACGTGGGCCGCACGGCGTGCAGAGCGCTGCGCCCTACACGCACTACAACCTGTTGAGGACGTTGACGGACGGCTTCGGCCTGCCGCCCCTCGGCCAGAGCGCACGGACAGCGCCCATGACGGAATTGTTTTTCCGCCGGGGGACGGGGAACGTGGCCGCACGTTCCACACCGGGCCACCGCTGAGTCCGTCGGGTACAGTGCGGGCATGAACCAGGAAACGCGCGGCGCGGTGCTGATTTTTAACCCGGGCGCAGGGGGCCGCCGGGGCGTGACGCCAGAAGCGCTTGTCGGGGCTCTGGCGGAGAGCGGCTTCCGCGCCGAGTACCGGCCCACCGCCTGCGAGGAAGACCTGGACCGCGTGCTGGAGGGCGTAACAGGCCCCGTGTTTGTCGCGGGCGGCGACGGTACGCTGCGCGGCGTGGCCCTGCGGCTGCTCGGCCGCCCCGGCGCGCAACTCGCGCCCCTACCGATGGGCACCTCCAACAACGTCGCGGCAACGCTGGACCTCACTGACCGGACCCTGGACCTGGCCCACGCCTACCGTGACGCCTCCACCCGCCCGCTGGACGTGGGCCGCGTCACCGCGCCGTGGGGAGATGACGTCTTTCTGGAAGCCTGCGGCTGCGGAGCCTTCGCCGAGCTGCTGTGCGCCTACCGACCGGACGAACCCAAAAGCCCGCTGCGCGCGGTCGGCGCCCTGGTCTCCACCCTGACCTCCTTCGAGCCGCTGCCGCTGGCCCTGGCGGTCGACGGCGAGGCGCACCCCGGGGAACCGGCCACGGTGCTGGAGGTGATGAACATCCGCGCCACCGGCAACGGTCTGCGCCTCGCCACAAACGCCGATCCAGGTGACGGCCTGCTGGACGTGGTGCGTGTGGACGCCCTGAATTTGGCCGAGTGGGTGGCCTCGCTCGCCGCACTCGCCCGCGACGAGTTCGAAACCTTACCCACGGTGCAGACGCTGAATGCCCGCCAGGTGGAAATTTCCTACACCGGCCAGGTCTTCCACGTGGACGGTGAGGTGCGTCCCGCGATGCCTGGCGTAACCGGACAGGTGCGGATCGAGGTGCAGCCGGGGGCGCTGACGCTGCTGTTGCCCCGGGAATCAGTTCAGTAATTGGGAGGAAGCGGCTGGAAGCGCGCCGTAATAGTCCTCCAGCAGGGCAAACACGTCGGGCGAAAAGGCCCTCAGCTGCTCCGGCACCTCGAAGTACAGTTCGGTGGTCACGGCGAAGAACTCGGGGGGGCTCGTGGCGGCGTAGGGATCGATGGGGGCAAAACCAAACCACAGCGCCCGGCGCAGGCGCTCGAGGGCCGCGCCCATCACCCGCGTCCAGCGGGCGTAGGCGGCCCGGTCCCGCAGCAGGGGCACGCCGTCGGGGGGACCGTCCCCCCCGTCAAGCTGATGAGCGAATTCGTGCAGGACGACGTTTCGCCCTCCGGGATCTTCATACAGCGCCGCTTCCACGGCGTCCCAGGCGAGCACAACGCTGCCCCGGTGCCACGACTCGCCGACGCGAATCACGGGCTCCTGCTGCACCACGCCGCCGGGAAGCACCCGGGTGAAGGCCGAGACGAAGGCGCCGGGATACACAAAGAGGGTCTGACAGTCGGGAAAATGGGTGGGCGTGTGGTGCAGCTCCAGGCGACACGCCTGGGCGGCGATCACCACCCGCATACGGTCTGTGACCTCCAGGCCGCCGCAGCCCACGAACGCCTTCTCACCCAGGAAAATCTGGATGCGGGTCTGCAGCCGCACCTGCAACTCGGGCGGCAGGTGGACGTACCAGGGCACCTCCCGCTCAAGAACGCTCAGCCAAGCGGTGGGAAAGGGTTGCCGGAGAACGGCCTGACGCCGCAGGAATCGAAACATGAGGCTCCCGGGGGGCGGACGGAAAACAGAACCGCCTCCTCTTGTCTTACTTTATAAAACAAATCGGTTCAAAATGTAAGTCCTGGCAATGTGAAGGTCACGGCCGTTCCCCGTCCAGGCTCGCTCATCACGGCGATAGTGCCGCGGTGGGCCTCGACGATGGATTTGCAAATGCTCAGGCCCAGACCGCTCCCCCCCGAGGAGCGGGAGGTGTCGGCGCGGTACAGCCGGTCGAAGACGTGGGGCAGGTTTTCGGGAGCAATGCCGCTGCCGGTATCTGCCACCCGCACCCACAGGGACCCGCCTTCAGCCGCTGCCTCCACCTGCACCTCACCGCCCGCCGGCGTGTGCGCCAGCGCGTTGGACAGCAGGTTGTGAAGGACCCGGGTGATGCGGCCGGGGTCGAGCTCGGCGTGCAGGCCACCCTCTGGCAGCGCTGCGCGGAGGGTCACGCCCCCGGCGGCGGCGAGTTCCTGAAAGGGGGCCACCGCCTCACGGATCAGCGCGGTCACATCGGTGGGTTCGCGGCTGACCTGCAGTTCACCCGCGTCGGCGAGGGCCAGAAAGCGCAGGTCGCCCACCAACCGCGCAACGTTGCCGGTTTCGCGCTGCAGCCGCCGCAGCCGCTCGGGAGTGGACTGAAAGGTGCCGTCCAGAATGCCCTCCAGCGTGCCTGAGATCACGGAGAGGGGCGTATTGAGGTCGTGCGCGATGTCAGCGGTCAAGCGGCGGCGGGCCTGCTGGTTGCGCAGCACGTCCGCGTGCATCTCGCCAAACGCCCCCAGCACCTCCCCGAACTCGTCGCTGCGCGTGTGTGCCAGAGCAGCGGGGGCCTCCCCACGTTGCAGCGCGTGGATGCCGCCCAGCAGCTCGCGCAGCGGCCGCAGCAGCGTGCGTGAGATCAGCACCCCCAGCAGGGCGGCGAGCAGCGCTGCGCCCAGCATGGCCCAGGCGATGGCGCGGGTGGTGCGGGCCAGGAATTCCTCGCTGCGCCGGTCCGTCCTCGGCCGCAACCCCGAGGGCAGGAGGTAAGCCACGGTGCGGCCAGCCACCTGCACGGGCGTGGCCCCCGCCGCGCGCTGACCCGTTACCTGGACACCAGCGGGCAGGTCCGGCGTTCCGAACACCGCGCGGTACCCTGTGTCCAGCACGGTCCAAGGCGTGCGGAAGCGGAAGCCGTCGCCAGGAACGTCGGTACGCGGGCCGCCAGGATTCCCGGGGCGGGGAGGCTGTCCCTGCCCTTGCCCCTGCGCCGCTGGGCCCTGGCCCGCAGGGCGGAACCCGTTCAGGCTGCCGTGCGCCTGCACGTAGGCCTGCACCTGCGCGGCCAGGTCCTCGCGGGCCTGCTCGCCCAGCAGCGCGCTGAATTCCGAGCGGGTGGAGGCCGCCGAGATAAAGCCTACCGTACCCAGCGCGGCGGCGGCCACCAGCACGAAGGCCAGCGTGAGCCGCCAGGCCAGCGTCTGCCAGAAGGGCCGCCTCACGGGTGAAGCTTTCGGCCGCCAGTCGCCAGCGACCAGCAGGATGCGGGGAGGGTCCGGGTCATGGCGTCAAGTCTGGGTTGAGGCGGTAACCCACGCCGAACACGGTTTCGATGAAGCGGGGTTTGCCGGGTTCCTCCTCCACCTTGGCGCGGAGGTTTCGGACGTGTACGTCGATGGTGCGCTCGGAGCCCAGCGCTTCTTCCTGCAGCTGCTCCAGCAGTTCCAGGCGCGAAAAGACCCGGCCTGGCAAGCGCAGCAGGGCCGCCATCAGCTCGAACTCAGACCGGGTGAGGTCTACCCGGGCCCCGCGCACGGCAAAGGTCCGGGAGACCGAATCGAGTTCGAGTTCTCCGGCGCGCAGGGTGGTGGGCACGCCGGGTTCCTGGCCCCGGCGCAGGTGGGCGCGCACGCGGGCCAGCAGCTCGGCCATGGAAAAGGGCTTGGTCACGTAGTCGTCCGCGCCGAGTTCAAGTCCCAGCACCTTATCGAGTTCGGTGTCCCTGGCGGTCAGGAAAATCACGGGGACCTGCTCGGTGGCCCGAAAGCGGCGCAAGAACTCCAGGCCGTCCATGCCGGGCATCATCACGTCCAGCAGCACGAGGTCCGGGCGGGTGTGCCGAGCTTCGAGCAGCCCTTCCTGGCCGTTTGACGCCACGCGCACCCGGTAGCCGTGTTCTTCGAGGTACTCGCGCACCAGCGTCCGCACCCCGGCGTTGTCTTCCACGATCAGGACGGTTTTCACAGGGCCTCCAGGCGGGGGAAATGCGGACGCAGGAACGGGAAGGGGGGCAACCGGGAAAGGAACATGGGCAAATCTGGCATACCGGGTGGGCTGGCGTCCCGGGCACGAACCGGGAAACGGAGGCGCTGGGCCCCCCGTTTCCCGGCTGGAGGTTTAGCGGCCCTGGGGGGCAGCCATGAGGTCCACGATGACCTGCTCACCGCCGCGCCCGAACACGGCGAACTTCGCGCCCTGAGGGGCCTGCGGAAGGGCGGTGTTCCGGCCGTCTGCCTGGCCCAGCTGCACTGTCCGGATGGCCTTGCCGCCCGCCAGAGGGTCACCCGCGTAGTAGGTCACGGCGCTCGCGCCCCGCCCCGCGCCACCATCCGGGCCGCCGGGTCCGCGTGTGCCGCCGTCCATCCCGCCGCCGTTCCTCTGACCATCGGGAGCCACCTGACCGTTGCGTCCACCGTCCCGCGCTCCGCCGTTCTGAGGCCCCGCGTTCCGTCCGCCGCCGTTCCCGTCCTGACCCCGTCCCCCCGGGTCGCCCTGCCCCAGGCCGCCAGGTTCCGCGTCACCGCGGTGGGGCGCGTTCTGGGAGCTGCTCAGGTTCACCACCCGCCGTCCGAACGGGGTGGTGATAACGGCGTGGGTTGCGCCCTTCGGAGCGTTCTGCGCCAGGGGATTGGCGCCCTGCTGCGCCCCCTCTTGCCGTCCACCCTGAGGACCGTCTGCCGGCGCCGTCACGGTCTTGGTGCTCAGGCGCTGGCCGCCCTTCAGGGGGTCTCCGCTGTAGTAGGCGACTTGCATGGCCTGGCGTTCCGGGCGCTGCTGCCCAGCCTGGTTCTGCGCCCCCTGGGCCCGCCTGCCCGCCTGCGCGGGGGCCACACGCTGGGCCTGGGTGGGTGCATTCGCCTTGGTGGTGGCGGCGAAGGCGGTGCCCGTAACGCTGGTAAAGAGGGTGGCGAGGATCAGGGGGGTCAGGACGTTCTTCTTGTTCTGCATGGCGTTTCTCCTCTGGATTCAGGTGCGGGAAGACGCTTCTCCGCTCACCTGGGCCGGAGTATGGAAGGCCGGCATTCAACGCCTGGGTAGAAGATGTTCAGAACTCGGGTAGACCCACACGCCTGGCCGCGGGCTTGCCCCCGCAACTCCGAACCTGGCGTGATGGTCGGGCGCGGAAGTGGCCCGTACCCCCAACGGCCCGCCCCTGTTCCGGCCGCTGGAGGGCTTGCCTTCTCCCGGGCTGCATGGTACTTTACCGGTACAGCACTTTACCGCTAAAGTCCTACCGAAGGGAGAAGCGTGACCGAGGTCCTCACCAAGACCACGGTGACTCTGGCCGACGTCGCCCAGACGGCCGGGGTCTCCAAGATGACCGTCTCGAACGTGATCAACAACAAGCCTGGCATGACCGAGAAGACCCGGCAGCGTGTGCAGCAGGCCATCAAGGCCACAGGCTACGTGGTCAACCCCGCTGCCCGGGCACTGGCAGGCAAACGCAGCAACATGATCGGCGTGCTGACGCCGCGCCTGAACTGGCCCTTCGTGTCCGAGATTCTGCACGGCGCGAGCGTGACCGCCGAGGCCGCTGGACTAAACCTGGCGATTTTCACCACCGCCAGCAACGCGCAGCTGGAACGTGAACGCGCCACCATGCTGCGGACCATGGCCGACGGCGTGCTGCTGGTCATCCCCACGGAAGACGAACACTCCATCTTCAGGGACGCCGTGCCGGTGGTTACCCTGGGCGCACACGGACAACGCACCGTGCAGGTCGACAACCACGCGGGCGGACGCCTCGCCGCACAGTACCTGACGGGCCTGGGCCACTGCCGCATCGCCCACATCACGGGGCAACACAGTCACCGCCCGGACGCCCAGGAACGCGAGGAGGGCTTTCTCGCCGGACTGCGCGAGGCCGGGGTGGAACCCAGGCCCGAGTACCTGCAGGAGGGTGAATTTTCCGAGGAGGGCGGCGAGCGCGCCGCCCAGCGGCTGCTGAGCCTGCCCGAGCCGCCCACCGCGATTTTCGCGGCCAACGACCGCTCGGCGATCGGGGCCCTGCGCGCCGCCGGGGCGCAGGGCGTGCGGGTGCCCCACGACCTCTCCATCCTGGGCTTCGACGACATCTACGCCGCTCGCGTGACAGATCCGCCCCTGACCACCATCCGGCAACCCCTCGAAGAGATGGGCGAACGGGCGGTCCAGCTGCTGATCGACCTGATTCGCAGCGCCGCTCCCCCCGAGTCCCACATCCTGTTCCCGGCCACCCTCGTCGTTCGCAGCTCAACCGCGCCGCCCGGACAGGAGGCCAGCGTGGGTCCCTAGGCCTGCCCGCCCACTCCCCCTCTTCTCGCGCCCGGCCTGTTGCGCAACCCGTCCGTCTGTCCGGCCCTTCGCCCTCCACTCCACACCGAGGTCTTACATGCACCGTAACCTGAGCGCCGCCGCCCTCCTCGCCGCCGCCCTGACCGTCTCCGCCACGACCACCGCGTCTGCGCAGCAACCCAAGTCCGTGTTCACAGTCGTGCGCTCGTCGCAGTGGGGGGCGAACAACCTCAACCCCTTTGCGCCTGGTGACCAGCACCTGCTGCCCACCAACAGCGCCATCTACGAGTCGCTGTTCTACGTCAACAGCCTGAACGGCAAGGTCACCGACGTGCTGGGCACCGACTACGCCTGGAGTAAGGACAACAAGACCCTGACGGTAACCGCCCGCGGCGGCGTGAAGTGGAACGACGGCCAGGCCTTCACGGCGGACGACGTGGCCTTTACCTTCAACTACCTCAAGAAGTACCCGGCGCTGGACACGTCGGGGCTGTGGAAAAACGGCCTGACGGCCGTGAAGGCCGGCGGCAACAAGGTGACGTTTACCTTCAACGCGCCCAACACCCCCATCTTCCAGTACGTTGCGGGCCAGATCATCGTGCCTGAGCACATCTGGAGCAAAATCACGGACCCCGTGACCGAGACGAATACCAAGCCCGTGGGCACCGGCCCCTTCGTGATGGACACCTACAGCCAGCAGGCGCTGCGGGTGCTGAAAAATCCCAATTACTGGATGAAGGGCCAGCCGTACATCGACGCCATCGTGTGGACGGCCACCAACAGCAACGACTCGGCGCTCTTGAAGCTGCTCAAGGGCGAGGCGGATTACGGCTACGTGGGCATCTCGGATCCCAAGGGCCAGTACGCGTCCAAGGGGCCGAGCTACGCCTACTACTGGCCGGTGTCGGGCGACAACTACCTGTACTTCAACACCGCCAAGGCCCCCTTCAGCGATCCCGCTTTCCGCCGCGCCGTCGCGCAGGCGATCAACACTGCAGATGTGGCCCAGAAAGCCTATGCGGGCGCGGCCAAAGCGGCCCACAGCAGCGGCGTGATTCCCGCCCAGCAAAAGCAGTGGCTGCCTTCCAGCGCCAAGAACCTGGAAATCAAGTTCAACCCGGCTGCTGCCGACGCCGCGCTCACAAAGGCGGGTTACAAGAAAAACGCGCAGGGGGTGCGCCTGGGCAAGGACGGCAAACCCCTGCCTACCTTTAAGATCCTGGTGGGCGCGGGCTGGACCGACTTCATCACGATGGCGCAGGTCATGAGCGAGGACCTGAAGAAGGTCGGGGTCAATACCCAGATCGACCAGCAGGCCTGGAGCAGCTACTCGGGCGGCTTCCAGGGCGGCACGTACGACATGGGCATCAGCTGGGGCTGGGGCGGCGGGCCCACGCCGTACTACCTGTTCAACCAGAGCTTCTCGCCTGAATTCAGCGCGCCAGTGGGCAAGACGGCAGCGTCGAACCTCAGCCGCTACACCAACCCCGTCGTGTCCAAGACGCTCGACGCCTTCCGGACCACCAGCGATCCGGCCCAGCAAAAGCGCCTGATGGGGAACGTCATCTCCACGGTGATGCGCGACATGCCCTGGTTCCCGCTGACGGACCGCCTGAATTTCTCGCTGTACAACACCAGCCGCTTTACCGGCTTTCCGACGAACGAGAACCCCTACACGGACGGCTCGGCGGACGACACCCTCGCCGCCCGCCTGATGTACCTCAACGTCAAGCCCAAGTAAGCGGCGGGGGTGGGGGAAGTGGTCCCGCGTTCCGGGTCCCTTCCCCCCCTCTCTTTGGCCCCTTTTCCCCCGGAGCTGCACCCATGCCCTACCTGCTGCGCAAGTTCGGTTTCCTGCTGTTTACCCTGTGGGTCGCCGTAACCCTCAACTTCATCCTGCCGCGCCTGGTGCCCGGCGACCCCATCGGGGCCATGATCGCCAAATACCAGGGCAAGCTCGACCCGGCCGCCGTAGACGCCCTTAAAATCGCGTACGGGCTGAACGACCAGGGCAGCGCCCTGAGCCAGTACTTCTCCTACCTGGGCAAGATCTTGCACGGCGACTTCGGGCGCTCCATTGGGCAGTTTCCGACGCCCGTGCGCGACATCGTGGCGCAGGCCGCGCCGTGGACCATCGGACTCATCGGCGTGTGCACCGTCCTGTCCTTTCTGCTGGGCAGCGCCCTGGGACTGTACAGCGCTTGGCGGCGCGGCAGCCGGGTGGCCGACGCACTGCCGCCCATCGCGCTTTTTCTGAACTCCATGCCGTACTTCTGGTTCGCGCTGCTGCTGCTGTACCTGCTGGCGTTCCGGGCGAGCGTGTTTCCGCTGGGCGGCAACCTCGATCCCTTTCTCACCCCCTTCTCGGGCCAGTGGTGGGCGTCCATGCTGAGGCACGCCGTGCTGCCAGCGGTGACCATCGTGCTTACCGCTGCGGGCGGCTGGCTGATCACCATGCGCAACAACGTGATGGGCGTGATGGGCGAAGACTACATCGCCTTCGCCCGCGCCAAGGGCCTGAGCGAGGGGCGACTGCTCAACCGCTACGTGCTGCGCAACGCGCTGCTGCCCTCCTTCACCGCTTTCGGTATGGCGCTGGGCTTCGTGGTGGGTGGCTCGATCCTGACCGAGCAGGTCTTCTCGTACCCCGGACTGGGATTGCAACTGTTTACCGCCGTGACCAACCTCGATTACCCACTGATGCAGGCCATCTTCCTGTTTATCGCCCTGGCGGTCCTCATCGCCAACTTTCTGGTGGACGCCCTGTACGTCCTGCTCGATCCGCGCGTGCGTGACGGGAAGGCCGGATGAACGGCGTGCTGACCCTGTTGCGGCGCTCGCCGCGCGCCTCGGCGGGCGTGGCCCTGCTGGCGGCCCTGCTGCTGCTGGCCCTGTGCGCCCCGCTGCTGACGCGCTACAGCCCCACGTCCCAGGAATTCGGCACCTGGCTGAAACCCGGCGGCGCGCATCCCCTGGGCACCACGCCCCTGGGCCAGGACATCTGGGCGCAGCTCGTGTACGGCGCGCGCTTGACGCTGCTGATCGGCTTTACTGCCGGCCTGGCCGCCACCGCCATCGCCACAGCCGTGGGCCTGACAGCGGCGTATTTCGGCGGCAAGGTCGACGAGGCGCTGGGCGTGCTGCTCAACGTCTTCCTGGTGCTGCCGGGACTGCCGCTGCTGATTATCGTCAGCGCCTTTCTGCGTGGCGGCGGCGTGTGGTCGATCATCCTGGTGATCTCGCTGACGGGCTGGGCCTGGGGAGCGCGCGTGCTCAGATCGCAGGCGCTGGCGCTGCGCAACCGCGATTTCGTCCACGCCGCCGTCGTCAGCGGTGAGGGCCCGGGCCGCGTGATTTTCGCCGAGATGCTGCCCAATTTGGCGGGCCTGATCGCCGCGAGCTTTTTCGGCACGGCGCTGTACGCGGTCCTCAGTGAGGCGGGCCTGGCCTTTCTGGGCATTGGGGACGTATCGCAGGTCACCTGGGGCACCATGCTGTACTGGGCCGGAGCCAAGGGCGCCCTGCTGCAGGGCGCGTGGTGGTGGGTCGCCGCGCCCGGGCTGTGCATCGCCCTGCTGGGCACCGCCTTCGCCCTGATCAACTTCGGAATCGACGAGGTGATCAACCCCCGCGTGGTCCACGCGACCCGCGCCACCCAGGTGCTGCGGCGCAAGAAGACCTCCAGCGGGCCCGAACGGACCGGCCCCGCGCCCCTGCTGGACATCCGCCACCTCGACGCGGGGTACATCACGCCAAACGGCCAGGTGCGCGCGGTGCGCGACGTGACGCTGAGCGTGGCGCCCGGCGAGTTCCTGGGCCTGGCGGGCGAGTCGGGCTGCGGCAAAAGCACCCTGGCCTTTGCGGCCACCCGGCTGCTGGACGCTCCCGGGGCCGTGTTCGGCGGCGAGGCGCGGCTCGCGGGGCAGGACCTGCTGGCCCTCAGCTCCGAGCAGCTGCGGCGGGTGCGCTGGAAGGACTACAGCCTGGTCTTTCAGGCGAGCATGAACATCCTCAACCCCGTGCTGAAGATCCGCGAGCAGGTCTACGACGCGATGCAGGCCCACGGCGTGCAGGACCGGGCCAGGCTGGAGGCCCGCGCCCGCGAACTGTTCGCGCTCGTTGGCCTGCGCGAGGACTATCTGGGAGCGTATCCGCACCAGCTCTCGGGCGGCATGAAGCAGCGTGTGGTGATCGCCATCGCGCTGGCGCTGGAACCCAAACTCATCGTGATGGACGAGCCGACTACCGCGCTCGACGTGGTGGTGCAGCGTCAGATTCTGCAGGAGGTGGACGCGGTGCGCCGCCGCCTGGGAATCGCCGTGGTGTTTATCACGCACGACCTGTCCCTGCTTGTGGAGATGAGCGACCGCATCGCCATCATGTACGCGGGCGAGGTGGTCGAGGAGGCTCCGGCGCACCACCTCTACGCCCAGCCCAAGCACCCGTATACCCGGCAACTGATGGGGGCCTTTCCCTCGCTGGACGGCCCGCGCGAACGCCGCGAAGGGATTCCGGGACGTCCGCCGCCCTTATCCCAGGACATCGCCTACTGCCCGTTTTTCGAGCGCTGCCCCTCGCGCATGCCCGGCACCTGTGACGTGCTCAAACCCGCCAAGGTGGAAGTCGCACCCGGGCAACACGTGGCCTGCTTCCTGCATTCCCCCGCCGTCAAGGAGTATCCGGATGCCGCCGATTGACCTTTCCGCCGCCGATTCCTTTCTCCCCGCGCTGGAATTGGAGGGCCTGACCAAGGTGTTTTCCGTGGGACGCTCTGGGCGCAGCGTGACGGCCGTGAACGACCTGACGCTGACCCTAAAGCGCGGCGAGGTGCTGGGGCTGGTGGGCGAATCAGGCAGCGGCAAGAGCACCGTGGCCCGCCTGATCGCGCACCTGCACGAGCCGACGCGCGGCGAGATGCGCCTGGGGGGCGAGCTTGTGCCCCGCCCCCTGCGCGGAAAGGCCCTCAAGCGGCTGCGGGGCCGGGTCCAGATGATTTTTCAAGACCCCTTCGCCAGCCTCAACCCGCTGCACACCATCGGCTATATCCTCGCGCGCCCCCTCAAGATTCACGGACACACGGGCGGCGACGTGAACGCGCAGGTCAGCGCCCTGCTCGACCGCGTGGGCCTGTCGCCCGGCGCGAGCTACGCGGCCAAAAAACCCCACGAGCTGTCGGGCGGGCAGCGCCAGCGCGTCGTGATTGCCCGCGCCCTGGCCGCGCAACCCGAGCTGATCCTGGCGGATGAGCCCACCAGCGCGCTCGACGTGTCCATCCGGCTCGATATCATGAACCTGCTGCTCGATCTGCGGGACCGCGAGGGCCTGTCCATGCTGTTCATCACGCATGACCTCGCGGGCGCGCGCTACATGAGTGACCGCGTGGCGGTGATGTACGCCGGGCACCTTGTGGAAATCGGCCCGGCAGACCGGGTGATCGGTGAGCCGCAGATGCCCTACACGCGCCTGCTCAAGAGCGCCGCCCCCAACCCCGACGGCTACTTCGCCCAAGCCGGCATGGAGGTGCGCGGCGAGATCCCGGACCTCCAGAACCTCCCGCCCGGCTGCCCCTTCGAGCCGCGCTGCCCGCACGCCCGCCCGGTGTGCCGCGAGGGGCTGCCCCGCATGTACGACGTGGGCGAGGGCGGTCACCAGGCGCGCTGCATCCTGCACGACCCCGAACTGGCCGCACAGCCGCCCCTGCACCCGGCCACCCTTCCGCTACCGGGCGGGCGGCCCGCCGCGCTCGGCTGAAGGCCGGCCTCCTCTCCGGCCCCTCTCATTCCCCCCGCGTCTACTTCAGACCAGGAACAGGCCCGACGGTCCGGCCGCCCGCGTTCCGCGTCCACCTCTCTCCCATCCTCCCACGCCGCAAGGAGCGCCCCATGTCCCACCCCCTCTCTCCCCTCCCCCTTTCGCCCGAAGGCCAGCAGCTCGTCGACCGGCTGCTCGGTGAAATGACGCTCGACGAGAAGATCGGGCAGATGACCCAGCCCGAGAAAAATAGCGTTCAGCCCGGCGACGTGGCCCGCCTCGCGCTCGGCTCGGTCCTGAGCGGCGGCGGTGGCAACCCAGAGCCCAACACGCCGCAGTCCTGGCGGGACATGGTGACGACCTTCCACGAAGAAGCGCTGACCTCACGCCTCGGCATTCCGCTGATCTACGGTGTAGACGCTGTTCACGGTCACAACAACGTGGTGGGCGCGACCGTCTTTCCGCACAACATCGGCCTGGGCGCCACCCGCAATCCGGAGCTCGTGCGTCAGATCGGCCGCGCCACTGCGCTGGAAATCGCCGCCACGAACGTGCGCTGGACCTTCGCGCCTGCCGTAAGCATTCCGCAGGACGTGCGGTGGGGCCGCAGCTACGAGGGCTACAGCCAGGACACAGAGGTGGTGTCCTCCCTGGCCGCCGCGCTCGTGGAGGGCCTGCGGGGCGAGGCCTGGAATAGCTCCACCTCGGCGCTGCCCTCGGTCAAGCACTTCATCGCTGATGGGGCCACGACCTACGGCACCTCGGAGCGGGTGGACCGCAACGCGCTGGAAGTGGACCGGACCCTCGCCATCGCACAGATGGGCGAGAGCCTGGTGGAACTCGTGGACCAGGGCGCGTGGCAACTCGACCAGGGCGACAGCCTGATTGATGAGGCCACCCTGCGCGAGGTTCACCTGCCCCCCTACAGGGCCGCCATTGAGGCGGGAGCGCTGAACGTGATGGTCTCCTACAGCGCGTGGCAGGGCCACAAGATGCACGGGCACCGCTACCTGGTCACGGACGTGCTCAAGGGGGAGCTGAATTTCGGGGGCTTCGTGGTTTCGGACTGGGCGGGCGTCGACCAGATCCACCCGGACGACTACGACCGCTCGGTGGCCGACAGCATCAATGCGGGTGTGGACATGGTGATGGTGCCCTTCGATGCCGAAAAGTTCATCGCGGCCCTGCGTGGAGCGGTGGAACGCGGCGAGGTCTCAGGCGAACGCATCGACGACGCCGTGCGCCGCATCCTCACCGCCAAGGTGGCCCTGGGCCTCTTCGCGCAGCCCCACACCGATCCTGCCCTGCTGGACGCCGTGGGCTGCGACGAGCACCGCGCCATTGCCCGCCAGGCCGTGCGCGAATCGCTGGTGCTGCTCAAGAACGCGGGCGACGTGTTGCCCCTGGACCCGCAGGCCCCCGCCCTGCTCGTGGTAGGTGAGGCCGCCGACGACGTCGGCGCGCAGTGCGGCGGCTGGACCGTGACGTGGATGGGCGGCCACGGACCCACCACGCCCGGTACCACCGTCCTGGCAGGCCTGCGCGCAGAACTGGGCGAGGACCGGGTGCACTACAGCGCGGACGGGCAGGCGGAGGGCCGCTTTCCCGTGGCCGTGGCCGTGGTGGCGGAAGAGCCCTACGCCGAGGGCATGGGCGACCGCACCGAACTGCGTCTCTCGGCCCGGCAACTCGACCTGCTTGCCCGGGTGCGGCCGCAGTGTGACCGCCTCGTGGTGGTGCTGCTCTCGGGCCGTCCCCTCGTCGTCACCGAGCAACTGGCCGACTGGGACGCTTTCGTCGCCGCGTGGCTGCCCGGCACCGAGGGGCGGGGCGTGGCGGACGTGCTGTGCGGAACGTACCCCTTCACGGGCCGCCTGTCCTTCGACTGGCCGCGCTCGCACACCGACCTGCCGCGCACCGCGAGCAGCGACGCCCTGTGGCGGCTGGGCTACGGCCTGATGGCCCAGGGCGTGCGGGACGCGCTGACAATCTGATACGGACCCCGATTGGACCACTTCGTAAAGCGGTCAATCCGAGCAGCGCGAATGTGATAAGGATTCGGGTGAATGGGTGATTTCATCACCGATTCACCTGAGCGGGCGGGAAAAACGGTGACGCAGAGGCATGGAATGACCGAAGTGGTGCGGAGAGGACGGAACGGAGTGGCCGGAACCCGCATGAGAGAAACGGGTTCCGGCTGAGCGGCTTGAGGCAGAGGGCGTCGGAAAGGGAGGCGCCCTCTGCCCGCCGCACCCAGTCACCCTGTGTTCCGCAGCGCCCTCTCCTTCAAGTGGAGAGGGTCAGAAACGTGAACCCATCCACAGCCAACGGCAAGCGGCGGCCCCCCTCTCCTCCACAGGGTCCGCCGCTCCTGCGTTTTGCCTTTACCCCACTGCCCCCCGCATCAGCAGGAGCAGCAGCGCCGCGCCGCCCAGCATGGTCAGGAGAGCGGGCACGCGGGTCTTGCGCAGGTACAGCAAGATCACCAGACCCGTCAGGGACACCAGGGCCAGGAACACGCCACTGGCGTCGATTACCCAGGCCCAGGCACCGCCTGCGTCGCGGCCCCGGTGCAGGTCGTTCATCACGGCGACGGCACCCTGCGCGTCGATGGTCAGGGTGTACTTGCCGGTGCGGACATCGATAAAGGCGTCGGCCCCGTAACCAGGGGCCTTGAAGCTGAGGCTTGCCTCGTTGCCGTCAAGCCGCGTATCGCCGGCGCGGCCCTTGAGGCCCTGCTGGGCCCGCAGTTCCTCGGCCACCATCAGCCAGTTCACCTGCCCACGCCCGATCCAGCCGGTGGGCAGGGTACCCGTGACCTCCCGCCGCGTCTCGGCATTGCCAAAGGCCCAGTCAGGATGGTTGAGGGTGATGCCGGTCAGCGAGAAGAACAGTACGGTGAGCAGGCTGATCATGCTCGTGTAGGTGTGCAGGGTGCGGGCCCAGGAGTGGGTCCGGGCCTTGAGCGTGCGGGGACGGCGGGCGGGCCGAACCCGCTCCGTGCCTGCCCCCGGGCCGCCCTGCTGAGGCCCAGACCGTTCAGGCCTTGCCGAGCTGGACACGCGCCGCCTCAATGTCGCCGTTCGGGGTCAGGTCCTTCTTGAAGGCGGTGGCCCCCACCGTCACGGCCTCGCGCACCAGGCTGTAGGGGCCGTGCTCGCGTGCGGACTCGATGCAGACGTAATAGGTGCCCTGGCTGCTCAGCGCCCCCGCGTCGGTCTTGCCGTCCCAGGCCACCGCGTAGGAGCCGGGGTTGCGGGTGGCGCTGCTCACGGTATCAAGCAGCGCGCTGCTCTGGCGGTACCAGCGCCGCAGGTCCGGAATCCAGCGGGGACCACGACCGGTGGTCTGCGCCCAGACGGTCAGGGTACGCACGGGCTTGCCCTGCTCGTCCTCGATCCAGACGGCGACGTAGGGCCGCTTGACCCGGCCGCCCGCCTGGGTGGCGACGGTAAAGGCGATGTCGAGGCCCATGCCCGTGGCCCACTTTTTGGGGGCAGAGGCGGCCCCGGCGGGCAGGAAGCGCGAGAGGGTCAGCGCTCCCGTGGCGAGGGCGAGTTTGTTCAGAAAGCTGCGGCGGGTTTCAGACATGGGGATCGACTCCAGGAGGGGAAAGATCAGGATGGGGGGAGGAAGCGGGCCAGCGGGCGCTCGTGTGCCGCGCACCGTCCCGGGTCACGAGGAGGGCGGCGGCGTCCGGTACCCCGTCCACCAGGAGCAGCCCCTCGGTGAGGGACAGCACGCTGAGGGCCGTCGCAAGTGCGTCCGCAGTGCAGCAGTCGGGCGCGAGGACGGTCACGCCGGGCACGCCCGTCACAGGGCGCCCAGTGCGGGGATCGAGCAGGTGCGAGTGCCAGGCCGCCCCCACTTGATATCCCCGGTGCGCGCCCCCGCTCGTGGCGAGGGCCGCATTTCGGACCGGTACGTGGGCGACGGGCGGCGTGTCGTCCCGGGGGGTGAAGGGATCGGCCACGGCGACGACGACGCCCGCCTCACCCCGCGCGTGCAGGTCCCCACCTGCGTTGACGAGGACCGAACGCACGCCGGGACAGTTCAGCGCCGCTTCCAGGGCCCGGTCCACCACGTGGCCCTTCGCCAGAGCATTCAGCCCCAGCGGATAGGCAGCGTGCAGCGTGGCGGTGCCGCCGGGATGCAGGACCCAGGGCGCGGCCTGGAGTTCCCCGGTCAGGCGCTCCAGTTCTGCTGCGTCCGGTTCCTTCCCCAGGGCCGCGGCTTCGCGCCACAAAACACCAAGGGCGTCGGCCCCCGGATGCCACGCCCCACGCGTCCGCTCACGCCACGTGTCCGCGTGCTGCAACACAGCGCGCAGGTCCGGACTGAGGAGAACCGGTGCCCCACGCGTCTGCAGCCAGCGCGAAAATTCACTTTCCGGATCAAAGCGGTTGAGGACCGTCGTCAGCCGCTCGATCTCGCACAGCGCGGCGTCCTCAGCGGCCTCGGCCTGGACCTGGGTGCCCGCCACCACCTGCACCTCGACTTCGGTGCCCAGCAGGCGCTCATACACGCTTCGCAGGTGATGGGGCGGGCGCAAGCGCTCACCCAGGCGGGAGAGGAGGCGGGGAGACACAGGCGCAGTCTGGCGCAGGTGGGTGAAGATTTGGCGAAGAGGTCTCCACTCCCCACCCACCCGGCCTGGCTCATTCCTCGTGGTCCTCGCTGACCCACAGGGCGAGGGTGGGCGCGTCGAACTCGTCGGTGCTGGCAGCGAAGGTCAGGGTCTGCGGGCCTTCGTCCGTCACCTCCACAGTGGTGCTGAGCAGGTCACCCTGGCCGGGGGCAAGGTAAAAGGGCGTCACGGTGATCTGGTGCGCGCCCGCCGTCAGTTCGCGGGGAAACAGCATGTCCGAGTCGGCGAACACGTCGTTAAACGCGAGCCGGCCGTCCACATACACGTCCACGACGCCGCTCGCGCCCGCGTCGTTCTCGAAGTAGACGGGGGCAGCGAAGGCGCGGGCGCCGAGGGTGGTGGCGAAGAGGGCAGCGGTCAGCAGGGTCTTGATGTTGCGCACGGTGGGTATCCTTTCGTGGCGCGCATGGAGCGCCGGGTGGGGGGGGAACAGAAGGCCTGAAAACCTCGTCTGAGAGAGCGGAAACCTTGCTGTTTCCGTTCATGGCGCAAGTATGGGCGGCGTGTTTTCAGGTTCCGTGCAGGAGATGTTCAGAAGCTGTGTAGGGCCCGCGCGAGGTGATGGAAGCGCTCCCGCAAAAAGGGGTACACTTCCAGGCACACATGAAAAGAATCGCGACGTTGCTGACGTTCGCGCTGGCCGCTGCCGCCGCCGCGCAATCTGCCCTGCCCGCCAACACGGCCCGCGTCCACTACCAACGCCCCGACGGCGCGTATACCGGCTGGGGCCTGCACGTGTGGGAAGACACCACGGCGACGGTGGACTGGGCCAAGCCCCTCGTCCAGAGCGGTAAGGACGACTTCGGCGCGTATTTCGATATTCCCCTCAAGCCCAATGCCCAGCAACTCGGGTTGATCGTCCACAAGGGCGACACGAAGGATGTGGACGCGGACCTGTGGTTCGATCTGTCCAGGGGGCGGGAAGTGTTCCTGAAGTCGGGGAGCAAGCAGGTGGCTTACGCAAAGGGCGCAGCGGCGAACGTGGACGCGACGAAACAGCCCGTGGCGCAGGCGCCGGCTCCCACCACAGCTCCGGCGGCAACGCCCACCGCCAACACTGCCCCTCCCATTGCGGAAAATGTCTTGCGCGTGCGCTACGTCCGCCCAGATGGCAAGTACGACGGCTGGGGCCTGCACGCCTGGGAAGACACCACCGCCGCCGTGGAGTGGAGCAAGCCGCTGCCCCCCACCGGCAAGGATGCGGGCGGCGTGTACTGGGACGTGCCGCTCAAGGCGGGCGCGCAGAAAGTCGGCTTCCTCGTCCACAAGGGCGACGACAAGGACCCAGGGGCGGACATGTTCGCGGACCTGAGCAAGGGCCGGGAAGTCACGGTCACGAGCGGGAAGGCCGAGTTCGCCTACGGTACCCCCGCCGCCCTGGGTGACCCGCCCGTGCCCACCGGAGTCGCCCGCATCAACTACTTCCGCCCGGACGGCAAGTACGGGGACTGGGGCCTGCACGTCTGGGAGGACACCACCGCGCAGGTGGAATGGACCAAGCCCTTGCCGCAGACCGGCAAGAACGCCTTCGGCGTGTACTGGGACGTGCCCCTGAAGACCGGCTGGAAGAAGCTGAACTTCATCGTTCACAAGGGCGACGAGAAAGACCCGGGGCCGGACATGACCCTGACGCAGGAAGCGGGCAATCAGGCGTGGGTTGTCAGCGGCAATCAGAACGTGTTCACCACCCGTCCGGACACCACGGTGAAGGTGGTGGGCAATATCAGGGAGCAGGCCGCCATCATGTTGGGCCGCGACCTCGTGGCCGTGAAACAGGACCTCGTGCAGCCCGGCGCGTTCCTGACACTCCACGCCTCGCCCGACGCCTCGCTCAAACTCACCCCGGCGGGGGTGGAGGGTGGCACGGCCCTGGCGCTCAACGAGGTGGAAGGCGGCCTGACCCCAGCGCTGAAGGCCAAGGTTCCCTACCTCGCCGACTACGCCCTGCTGCGGGTGTTCGAGGGGGACCGCGCGAAGGTGGAGGGTGCCCTGCGTGGGCAGCTTGCCGTGAGCAGCGTGATGCCGGACGGCACCTTGCTGGGAGCGACGGGCGTGCAAACGGCGTGGGCCCTTGATGACCTCTACACCTACGGTGGTCCCCTCGGCGTGACCTGGCAGGGGGGCCGCCCCACCCTGCGCCTGTGGGCCCCCACCGCCCAGGATGTCAAGCTGCGGCTGAGCGACGCCAAGGGCAGCAACGAGCGCACCGCCGCCCTGACCCGTGATGCCAAGGGCGTGTGGAGCGTGCAGGGCGACGCGAACTGGAAGGGGATGGGCTACCGCTACGAGGTCAAGGTCTTTGCGCCGAGTACGGGCAAGATCGAGACGAACGTGGTGACGGACCCCTACGCCGTCGCGCTGACCCTGAACAGCGCGCGCGGTATTCTCGCAGACCTCAGTGACGCGGCCCAGAAGCCTACCGGCTGGGACAGCCTGAAAAAGCCGGAATTGCGCTCGGTCAGCGACCTCTCCTTCTACGAACTGCACTTGCGCGACTTCAGCGTACTGGACGCGACCGTGCCTGCCGCCGAGCGCGGCACCTACCTCGCCTTTACGCGGAGCGGCAGCACGGGCATGAAGCACCTGAAAGCCCTGGCCGACGCGGGCCTCAAGGCTGTTCACCTGCTGCCTACCTTCGACATCGCCTCCATCAACGAGGACAAGGGCCAGTGGAAGACGCTGGGGGACCTCTCCAAATTCAGCTCCAGCAGCGAGGAGCAGCAAAAGGCCGTGACCGCTGTCAAGGACGCCGACGCCTACAACTGGGGCTACGATCCCTACCACTACATGGTGCCCGAAGGCAGCTACGCGGTGAACCCGGACGCCCGGACGAAGGAATACCGCTCCATGGTGATGGCCCTGAACGGGGCCGGGCTGCGCGTGGTGCAGGACGTGGTGTTCAACCACACGGCGGCGAGCGGGGAAGCGCAGACCTCGGTGCTGGACAAGATCGTGCCCGGCTACTACCACCGCCTGAACGCCACGGGTGCCGTGGAAAATTCCACCTGCTGCTCAAATACGGCCACCGAGCACAACATGATGCGCAAGCTGATGGTGGACACGCTGGTACTGATGGCCAAGGCGTACAGGGTGGACGGCTTCCGCTTCGACCTGATGGGACACCACATGGTGGCCGACATCCAGGCCGCCCGGCAGGCGCTGAACGCCCTTACCCTGGAACGGGACGGCGTGGACGGCAAGAAGATCTACCTCTACGGCGAGGGCTGGGACTTCGGGGAGGTGCAGGGCGGCAAGCGCGGGCCGAACGCCACGCAAGTAGGCCTCTTCGGTCAGGGCACCGGCACCTTCAATGACCGCCTGCGCGATGCGGTACGTGGCGGCAACCCCTTCGGCGGCCTGCAGGAGCAGGGCTTTGCGACGGGCCTGTCCGTGCTGCCCAATGGACAGCCGGGGAACGCCGACGTGGCAAAGGCCCTGAAACTCGCCGATCAGGTGCGCGTGGGCCTGACGGGCAACCTGCGTGATTACACGTTCACGAACGCGCAGGGCCAGAAGGTCAAGGGCGGCGCAGTGGACTACAACGGCGCGCCCACCGGTTACGCGGCCAGTCCCCGCGAGAGCATCAACTACGTCTCCGCGCACGACAACCAGACCCTGTACGACGCCGTTCTGCTCAAGGCCCCCCTCACCGCCACGCCCGCGCAGCGGACCCGGATGCAAAACCTCGCCAACAGCGTGGTCCTGCTGGGCGAAGCCCTTCCCTTCAGCCAGGCGGGCGACGAGTTCCTGCGCTCCAAGAGCTTCGACACCGACTCGTACAACAGCGGCGACTGGTTCAACGCGCTCGACTTCAGCCTGCGGGACAACGGCTTTGGCCGGGGTCTTCCCCCTGCCGAGAAGAACGGGGGCAACTGGGCGCTCTACCGCACGCTGCTGGGCAACGCGGCGTTGAAACCAGGCACGGCGGAGATGGCGCGGGCCTTCGACCACTACCGCGAGATGCTGCGGGTCCGCTACTCCTCGTCCCTCTTCCGGTTGGAGACGGCCCAGCAGGTGGAGCAGGCCCTCACCTTCCTGAACACGGGGCCCAAGCAAGTGCCCGGCGTCATCGCCATGAAGCTCAGCGGCCCCGTCAGCCCGACGAACCCCTACCGCAATGTGGTGGTGATCTTCAACGGCAGCGGGGGAACAGCCGACCTCAGTGACCCGTCACTCGCAGGCCTGAACCTCACCCTCCACCCCGCCCTGCAAGCGGGCTCGGACGCAGTGGTGAAGGCCAGCAAGGCGAGCGGCAACGCGGTGAGCGTGCCTGGCCTGACGACGGCGGTGTTTGTCGGGAAGTAAGCCTTAAGGCATTTGTCCGAATGGAGCCGTGAGCGAAAGGGCAGCCCTCACGGCTTCATTCTCCCAATACACATTCAAGTTCGCTCGCGCCGATCGGTCAAAAAGAAGCCTTCACCTTGACAAATGCTCTGCGCCATTGGCCTTGAGGCCGGTGCCTCCTGCCATTTGTTCCAAACCGCCGCTTTCCCCCGTTGGAGGGCGGCCTTTGCCATTCCGCGCCCCGCTGCTCGTCACGTGACGAGCAAGCCCGCTTTGCCCTACACTCGGGCCACACCTCATTCATTCCCGGCGGCCGCGCGTGCGGCCAGGACTTCCTTTCCATCTTCCCTTCCGAGGTTTGCCATGACGCACGATCCCTTTGCTGAACCCCCCCGCCCCGTTGCGCCCGCCACGCCCACGGTGGGACGTTACTGGCCCGAGCACAAGCCCAGGCAGCTCACGCTGCCGCAGACCGGCCTGATGCACAACCTGCGCGTGTCCGCTGAGCGCTACCCCGACAAGGTGGCGCTGTGGTTTTACGGGCGTGAGCTCACCTACCGCGAACTCCGGCAGGCGGCGGAGCACCTTGCCGGACACCTCGCCAAGCAGGGCGTGGGCAAGGGAGACCGGGTGGCCGTGTGGCTGCAAAATAGCCCCGCCTGGGTGATCGCCGCCCACGCCGCCTGGCACCTCGGGGCGGTGGTGGTGCCGCTCGCGCCCATGCTCCAGGCACGTGAATTCGCCTATTTTCTGGGCGACGCGGGCATTCGGGTGGGCGTGGTGGGCGCAGAACTGTATGGGCGGGCGAAGGAAGCGGGCCTGTCCCACGCCATCGTCGCCAACGTGATGGAGGGCACGGATGCGGGCCGGGCCGGGGTGCCCCTTCCCGACGGCCTGGACCTGAACCCCGAGCTGCAGGAAGGTGACGTGACGCTGGAGGCCGCCCTCGAAACCGGCCCTGCCCCCGCTGCCGAAGTCGGCCCCGATGACCTCTGCGTGCTGCCCTACACCAGCGGCACCACCGGCATGCCCAAGGGCTGTATGCACACGCACAGCACCGTACAGGCCAATGTCTTCGGCGCAGGCGTGTGGGTAAACGGCAACGTGGAAGACGTGTTTTTAGCGACGCTGCCCTTCTTCCACGTCACCGGCTTTGTCAACAGCCTGCTCTCGCCCATCAATGGCGGGGGCAAAATCGTCATTCTGGCCCGCTGGGACCGTGACGCCGCCCGGACCCTGATCCGCGAGCACAGGGTGAAGCTCTGGACGAACACCGCCACCATGGTCATCGACATGATGGCCTCGCCAAACTTCAACCCGGCAGACCTGCAAAGCCTGCGCAACGTGACGGGCGGCGGCGCGAGCCTTCCCGCGGCCATCGGTCAGCGGCTGCTGGACCTCACCGGCATCACCTTCATGGAGGGCTACGGCCTCACCGAGACCATGGCGCAGTCGCACTCCAACCCGCCGGGCCGCCAGAAGCTTCAATGCCTCGGCGTGCCGCTGTTCGGGGTGGACGCCCGGGTGGTGGACCTCGACAGCGGCGCGGAACTGCCTCCCGGCGGTGTTGGCGAAATCGTCATTCAAGGGCCGCAGGTGATGAAGGGCTACTGGAACCGGTCCGACGCCACCGCCGAAGCCTTCATGGATCTGGGCGGCAAGCAGTTCTTCCGCTCGGGGGACCTCGGCTACATGGACGAGGAAGGTTACTTCTTCTTCACCGACCGCCTCAAGCGCATGGTGAACGTCTCGGGCATGAAGGTCTGGCCGGCCGAGGTGGAAAACACCCTGCATGGGCACCCGGCGGTGCAGGAAGCCTGCGTGATCGCCGTCCCTGACGAGCGCACCGGCGAGCGTGCCCGCGCATTGATCGTGTTGAAGCCCGGCCAGAGCGCCACTGGGGAGGAGATCGGGTCCTGGGCCCGGACCCAGATGGCGACGTACAAGGTGCCCCGCGACTACCAGTTCGTGGACAGCCTCCCACGCGGCGCGACGGGCAAGGTGGCGTGGCGGCCCCTGCAGGAGCAGGCGCGGGCGGCCATGCGCGGGGGGTAGTCAACAAAAAACGGGGAGGCGGGGCCGACCCACCCGGCCCCGCCTCCCTTCCCTCTGCCCCGCGTCCTTAGGCTGTCCCCTCGTTGATCACCACCGGCTTGACCTGCCCATCAGGTACGAACAGCCAGCGGCGGCCCAGCAGCGACAGCCCGAAGGCGGCGGCAAAGGTCAGCGCCAGCCGCGCGAGTTCGGGTCCGAACGTACCGTTGTACGAGCCGAAAATGGTGGCCCGCAGCCCCCTCACCGTGTCCGCGATGGGCACGACGCGGTTCAGCGCCTGAAAGAACGGCCCGGAGAGTTCCACCGGGTACGTACCGCCGCTGGCCGCCAGTTGCAAGATCAGCAAGATCAGCGCCACCAGCCGCCCCGCGCTGCCCAGCAGGGTGAGCAGGGCCAGCACCACGGCCAGAAAGGTCAGGCTGCTGGACACGGCGGTGAGCAGCACGCCGCCCACGTTGCTGTACTCCACACCCAGAAGGTGAACGCCCAGCACCACAATCAGCGCCTGCGCCGTCACGATCACCGCAGGCACGGCCGCCTTCCGCAGGACGCGCGCGAGGCGAAGGGTGCCCCGGCTGCTTTCTGCGAGCGTGTTGTACGGAAAGAGAAAGGTGGTCAGCGTAACGCCCACCCACAGCGACAGCGCCATGAAGTAGGGGGCCAGCGCCGTACCGTTGTTGGGTACCGCCGCAGTCTTGGTCTCCTGCAGCTGCACGCTCTGGGCCAGTCCCCCTGGGTCGCCGCCCAGTTCGGCAGAGGAGGAGGGAACCTTGCCGTAAAGGGTGTTCAAACCGTCCCGAAGCTGGCCTGCGCCGTTCTTGAGCTCCGCCGCGCCACCCGATAACTTTTGCGCTCCGCCCTGCACTTTTACCGCACCCTCTGCCAGATCGCCGCTGCGGGCCGCAAGGGTGTTCGCGCCGCTGCTCAGCGCGTCCAGGTCCTTCTGGGTGGGAAGCTGAGAGGTGATCTGGCGCAGCGCGCCCTTGATCTTGACGTTGCCGTCCGTCAGACGGTCCATCCCAGCCCGAAGTTGCCCAGCGCCCGACTGGAGCTGGCGTGCCCCCTGCGCCGCCTCAGCTGTACGGGCCGCGAGGGTGGCCGCTCCAGCCTGGAGCTTCCCCGCACCTTGCTGAAGCTGGGCAGTGCCGCTCGCCAGTTGTCCGGCACCAGCGGCCAACTGCTGCGCGCCCGCCGCCGCTTCCCGCGTTCGGACAGCGAGGGTGGCCGCGCCCACCTGCAGGTCCTGCGCCCCAATCTGAAGCTGGGCCGTCCCCGAGGCGAGTTGCTGGCTTCCGGCCACCAACTTCCCGGCCCCCTGCGCCGCCTTTCCCAGGCCCGTGTTCAGCGTCTCAGCCCCAGCCTGAAGGTCCTGCGCACCGGACTGGAGTTGTGCGGCTCCATCGGCCAGGGGCTTCGTGCCCGCGGTCAGCTTGCCCGCGCCCTCGGCGGCCTGCTGGGTCCCCGTGACAAGCTTCGTCGCCCCAGCCTGAAGCTGACCTGCACCCTGTGCCAGCGGCGTGCCGGGGGCCGCTTTCTGCGCCCCGGCCGAGAGCTGGGCCGCACGGTCCGCCAGCCCCTGCGCTCCGTCCGCCAGCTGCCCCAGGCTGGCCGCGAGTTGTGGAACCTGGGCAGCCAGTTGAGAAGTGCCCGCCTTGAGCTTCTCGGCTCCAGTGGTGAGCTGGCCTGTCCCCGCCGCGAGCCCAGCGCTGCCCCCCCGAAGTTGCGTCAGGCCCGAGGCGAGGTCTGGCGTTCTGGCCGCCAGTTCCGCCGAGCCCGCCTTGACCTTGCCTGCCCCTTCGGCCAGCTTCCCGGCCCCGGCCGAGAGGCGCTCGCCCCCCGCCTGAAGCTGCCCCAGCCCTTCCGCCAGCTTGGGAGCCTGCACGGCGAGCCGCCCCGTTCCGGCATTGACCTTTGCCGCCCCCGCCGCGAGTTGCCCGGCCCCGCTCCCGAGCTTCTGCGCCCCGGCCGACAGCTGGTCGAGTCCTCCGGCCAGTTTGCCCGCACCCTGCGCGAGTTGCGCCGTCCCCTTACGCAGCGGGGCCAGTTGCGTCTCGCCGGGAGCGGCGGCTTCCAGCCGCCGCAATGCATCCGACAACTTGACCGTGCCCACGGCCGACCTGTTCACGCCGCTCGCGAGCTTGTCGGCTCCGCCTGAGAGGGCCCGCGCTCCCCGCGCCACCTCCGCTGTGCCGTCCGTCAGGCTGGCGGCCCCCGAGGCGAGGCGTCCGGCCCCGTCACTCAGGTTAACGGCCCCGTCACGCAGCTGGCCGACGGCCTTTTTCATATCGCGAAAGCCTTGCTGCACCTCGCCGAGGCGCGTCTGCACCACTTCCCAGCGGTTGGTGCCGAGCGAGGCGTTGATGTTGACCGTGATGGTTTTCGCCACGCTCTGCCCCACTCGGCTCGCGAAAAAGGAGGTGCCCTCGGCGGTGTACAGGTGCAGTAAGCCGTGCTCGCTGCTCGCGCCATTCACGGCCCGGCGACTGAAATCGGCGGGAAAGGTGAGGGCGAAATACACCTGGCCCGCGCGCACCGCCGCTTGGGCCCCGGCCTCGCTGCGGTAGTCCACGAGGCGCACAGGGGGATCCTCGCGCAGATGCTTGAGCGCTTCGCCGCCCACGTTGTAGGTTTTGCCGTCACGGACAGTGCCCCGGTCGAGGTTGACCACCGCCACCGGAAGCCGCTTCAAGTCGCCGTAGGGATCCCAGGCGCTGCTGAGGTACACGGTGGCGTACAGCACGGGCACCGCTGTAATCGCCACCGCACTCGCCCACATCAGGGGGTGACGCCACAGGCCACGCTCGGCAGGGGCGAGCGTTCGTAGATCGGTCCACAGGTTCCTCCCGTTGGAGGCCGGACCGGACCGGGAAGCGTCGGGGGAGGGAACAGACATGGAAACAGTCTGCACCCACTACTGACAAAGTGTCAAGTGACAAAAAGTCATTGAGAGAATAGACTGAGGACATGACCTCCGCGTCCGAAGCTTCGAGCCGCAAGCGCCTGACCTCACCGGACCGCCGGGCCCAGATTCTGACGGCCGCCGAGTCGCTTTTTACCGAGCGCGGCTTTGAGGGTGTGGGCATGTCCGACATCGCTACGCATCTCGGCACTTCGCGGCCCACGGTCTACAGCTATTTCACGTCCACGGGCGAGATGCTCGCAGCGCTGCTGGAAGGGCGGCTCTCGGCACTGTGGGACCGGATCGCACCCCTCCTGCCGGACCTGGCGTGCGGCGAGGAACCGGACTTTGCGCGCTTGACCGGAGAACTGCTGCACGAGCGCGAGCTGCTGCTGCTGCTGCACAGCGGAGGCGGGCCAGTCTTCCGGGAACACCGCCGGGCCTTTCTGCACGGTCTGGAAGCTCGGCTGGCCGAGAGCCGTCCCGGTGGCCTGCAACGGTCTCCCGAGGTGCTGCGCCTGGTGATCCTGACTCTGGAAGCGGTGGCGTTGGCCGCCCTGCACGGAGACTTGCCCGCCGAGCACCTGCCGGAAACGCTGGGGGCCTTTGTTCGGGGCGGCCTGGAGGAAATCCAGCGCTAGGAGCGCCCGACGCAAAAAACCCGCCCCGGGCCGACAGGTCCTTTTTCTCAGCAGGACTACTTGCTGGGCGCCGGGACAGGCGACTGAACCGGTTGCGCGGTAGAGGGGACATCCTCCAGCAGCAAGGAGCGGTCGAGGTCCTGCACAAACCAGTACGCGCCTCCGATGACGGCGGCCGCGTACACGCCCAGGACCGGTGCCCAGACACGCGTTGGCAGGGACTTGGATTTGGGCTTGGGCTTAACCTGGGGGACCGATTCGACCATTTCACTCCACTGTGGCGGCTTCGCCGTAACAACAACCTTACCCATGGGCTTCACCCACTGGGGGGGAGGGGGGTAGAGCGCTGGCCCCGGTTCCTGCCCGGCGTGCCTGGCAATCTGGCCTGCGGTCCGCGCGTTGCGCTAAAAGCAGGGGGTGGATACACTGCCCCGTCCCTCCGGCCAGCCCTACGCGGGCCACCTGCCGCGCTGGGCGGGAGAGCCCCTCGCCCTGCTGGAAGAGGGGGCGGCGCTCGGCTCCCTGTTCGCGCTGTCGCTCGGCGTGCCCGCCGTGGTGGGCTTCTCGCCGGAGTGGAACCGGCAGTTGCTGGGCGATCTGGACACCTTTCGCAGCGGCGGCAGCTTTAGCCGCCTGGTGCCGCACCTGGCGGGCGGCGTGATCTTGCTCGACGCGCCGGGCCACCGCTCCCGGCGGGCGCACCTGAACGTCCCCTTCTCCGCAGCCTCGCTCGCCTCGCTGCGGGAGCGCCTGCGCGTTCTGCTGCACCACCTGCGGCCCGAGGGGGAATTTGACGCCCTGCGCTGGGCGGACGACACCACGCTTCACCTGCTCAACGCCGCGTATTTCTCAGGCGAGTTTCCCGTGCCCCTGTTGCGGGCCTTTCTCGCTCCGCTGCGCCGCCCCTTTCCCGCGCCGATGCTGCCCCGCCCAGCGCTGTTTGCGCGGGCAAGTGCGGAAATCACGCGCTTGGCTTGCAGGCGGAGGGCGGAAGGTGGAACCGATCTGCTCGCCCACCTCGCGCGGCTGGAAGGCCACGTGGAAGAAACGCGCGTCACGCTGGCCGCGGCGCACGACACCACCACCCATACCCTCGCGTGGGCGGTGTGGCACCTGGCCCATCATCCGGAATGGCGGACGCGGGAAGGGCTGCGGCCCGTGGTGCGCGAAACGCTGCGCCTGACGCCGCCAGGCTTTATCGGCAGCCGCCGCCTCGGGCGTGAGGTGGAGTTCGGCGGTCACCGTCTGACCCGGGGTACGCTCGCCCTGTACAGCCCGTACCTCACGCACCGGGACCCGGATCTGTGGGCACGGCCCCTGGCCTTTGACCCAGCGCGGTTTGGGCGCCCGCCCGCCGCGTGGTCTTACCTGCCTTTCGGTGGAGGCGAGCGCACCTGCCTGGGGATGCACCTCGCCCACCTGCTGCTGGATGAAAGCCTCTCGGCGCTGCTGGGCGGTGAGTTAAAACCTGTTCGGGGAAACGCGACGCTCCGGCCCGGTGTGACCTTGGGTCCCACGGGTCCGCTGGTGGTGGCGTACCGGGGACGGTAGGAATGAAGGTTATCTAGAGCATTTGTCAAAAAGAAGTTCCCTTTTGGGCCGGGCCCAGCAGGCGAACTTCAATGCGCATTGGGGAGAGTGGGGAGCCGTGAGGGGCGCCCTTCCGCCGACGGCGTCATTTGGACGAACGCTCTAAAAGTTTTGCTCGCTGCGTGGCCACCCCACCCCTCTGCTTCTCAGCGCCCCTTTCCCCCGGGGAAGAGGGGCGCGTCCTTTCCTACGCCAGCTCCCGTCCCAGCCACTCTGCCGCCCGGTCCACCAGAGCCGCCGCAGCGGGTGAAAGGGCCGTCATATTGGCGAAGCCGTGGATCATGCCGGGGCCAGGGAGGTGTTCGGTGCGGACGCCCGCCGCCGTCAAGGCCCCGGCATAAGCGGCCCCCTCGTCGCGCAGGGGATCGAATTCGGCAGTCAGGATCAGGGCGGGCGGCAGGTCATGGAGCGCGGCGGCGGTGAGGGGCGAGACGTGGGGATGGGCAGCGTGCCCCGGGTCCCCGAGGTACATCGCCCCGAAGAAGCGCATCTGTTCCTCGGTCAGAAAGTAGCCCTCGCCGTTCTCGCGGCGGCTGGGATGCCGCTCGCCCGCGCCGAAGTCGGTGGGCGGATAGATCAGCAACTGCGCGCGCAGGCGCGGGCCGCCCTCGTCGCGGGCGCGCAGGGTGCAGGCGATAGACAGGCTGGCCCCTGCGCTGTCGCCCGCCACGGCGAGCCGCTCTGGGTCTGCGCCGAGTTCTGCCGCGTGGGCGGCCGCCCAGAGGAGCGCGGCATAGGCGTCGTCCACCGGAGCGGGAAATCTATGCTCGGGCGCGAGGCGGTAATCCACGCTCAGTACCGCTGTCCGCGCCGCAGCGCACAGCTCACGGCACAGCCCGTCGTGCGTTTCAAGCGAGTAGGCGACGAAGCCGCCCCCGTGGAAAAAGACGGTCAGCGGGAACGGACCTGTCCCCTCGGGCAGATACAGTCGGGCTGGCAGGTCCGAGGCGGGGCCGGGGACGGTCAGGTCCCGGGTGGAGGCGACGGGGACGGAGCGCCGGGGCGCACGGGCCGAGTTGGCCAGGGCCGCCGCGCGCAGTTCTTCCAGGTTGCCTGGCCTGGGCGCGGCGGCGAACTGGAGCAGGACTTCCTTGAGGAGGGGATCGAGGGGCATCGGGGTTTCCTTTCAACGCCAGGAGGTGAGTTCGGGGGTGAGGTGCGCCGTTTCGTTAAAGCTGTCGAGGCTGGCCCGCCCGCTGCCGTAGGTCAGGCGTGTGAGGCTGCCGTTCTTGACGCGCCAGTTCAGCGCGAGGGCCGATTCGTCCGGGGCCCGCAAAACGGCGGCGACCGCAACGCCAATGACGCCGCCGGAGGTGAACGCGAGGACCGTTCGCCCGGAAGGCCCGGCGAGGAGTTCACGCAAAAAGGCCTGGACACGGGCACGAAAGGCTGCCCAGGACTCGACTTCCGCGTGCGCCACCTCGCCCCGCAGGTACGCGGCCACCAGCGGCTCGAGCATCCGCTGAAGGTGGCGGTTGCGCTCGGGACCGTGGCGCCCGCATTCCCAGGCGCACAGGAGGGCATCAAAGGCCGGGGCGCGGGCGGCCAGCAGCGGCGCGAGGGTGCGGATCAGGCCGTCGCCGTCATACTCGGCCAGGCGCGCGTCGGGAAGAGGCTCGGGCCAGCTGCCCTCCGCCGCGGCCAGCCGGGCACTCTCGCGCTGCCGGACCAAGGTGCCGCAGAAGACGTCCGTCGGCTCCAGCCCCTCCTCCGCCAGCGCCTCCCCCACACGGCGGGCCTGGTCTTCTCCCAAACGGGAGAGACGGTCCGTATCCGCCTCAAAGGGCGTGGCCTGTCCGTGCCGCACGAGGATGAGGGTACTCACTCGCCCACATCCCGAATCCGCCGCCACGCCTCGCCAATCAGCCACGCGGCCTGCTCGCCCAGGGGCGCGAAGCGGGGGTCTTTCGTCTGCCCAGCGCGGTAGCGGGCGTAGATCTGGATAACGATCACTGCCAGCTTGAAGTGCCCCAGCACCTCGTACCAGGCCACGCCCGACACGTCCTGTCCGCGGCGCGCGGCGTACCGGGACAGGAAGTCCTCGCGGGACAGAAAGCCCGGTGCGTTCGCCCCCACACGGTTTGGTGCGCCGCCCGGCTGCTCGGGCATGGTCCAGTACGTGAGCGTCAGGCCCAGGTCCACCAGCGGGTCACCGACGGTGGTCATCTCCCAGTCGAGCAGGGCCACCACCCGGGAAGGGTCTGCCGGGTCCAGCATCAGGTTATCGAGCTTGAAGTCGTTGTGGACGAGCGCGTGGGCAGTTTCCGGAGGAACGTTCGCGGTCAGCCAGGCGATTACGTCCTCATCGTGCAGCTCGGTGGGCGGGGGCAGATCGTCCGTCCTGGCCCGCCGCCAGCGCCCCGCCCAGCCTTGCACCTGTCGCCCGTTGAAGCCCTCCGGCTTGCCCAGGTCCCGCAACCCCGCTGCGTCAATGTCCACCGCATGCAGGTCTGCCAGCGTATCGGCCAGCGCCTCCGAGAGTTGACGGGGTGCGCCGGGCAGATCCGCGTACTCGGGTGGCAGCTTCGTCCGCACGATGGTGCCGCGCCGCCGCTCCATCAGGTAGAAGGGCGCGCCCAGCACCTCCGTGTCCTCCACGAGCAGCACGGGCCGGGGAGCCACGGGCAGGACCGGATGAACGCGCTCGAGCAGGCGGTACTCGCGCGGCATGTCGTGGGCCTTTGCCGCCACTGGCCCGAGGGGGGCGCGGCGCAGCACATACTCCCGCTCACCCAGCCGCACGAGGTACGTCAGGTTGGAAAATCCACCTGGAAACTGCTCGACGGTCAGGGCGTCGGCGTGACCCTCCACGCGGCCCCGCAAGGCTTCCCGGAGCCTGTCCAGCGGCAATTCCTCACCGGGACGAACGGGGGCGGTGTCGGGCCTGGTCATTCATGACCTCCGGTGCGGGGAGCCTCCCCTGCCGAAAAGGCGGCCTCGTGTTCTCCCAGCAGCGCCATCGCTTTACCGCGCAGCCGGGTCATCTTGCCCAGCCACTTGCCGTAATCCTGTCCCTTGAGCTGAAACCCCGCCAGGGTGGTGTCGTGCGTGGTAATCAGGAAGCGTTCTTCCCGCAGGGCCCCCAGCGTGACCTCCACGAGTTCTTCGGTGCTGATGGCCCTCTGCTGGAGGAGGGGCGCGTTCTGGATCATCGGCGTCCAGACGCCCTCGGGGCAGAGGGCCGACACCTTGATGCCCCGGTCCGCATAGGTGATCGCCAACCACTCGGCAAAGGCGAGCGCCGCGTGTTTGGTGACGGCGTAGGGTGCGGAGTGCAACTCGGTGAGGAGACCTGCCGCCGACGCCGTGTTCAGGAAGTAGCCTGCGCCACGTTCCAGAAAGTGCGGGAGCAGGTGGCGGGCGGCCCAGACGTGGCTCATCACGTTGATGCGGTGAATGCGGTCCCAGATGCGGTCCGGCGTTTCCGGTCCCTCGCCCACGGCGATTCCGGCATTCGAGCAGAAGAGGTCAATCTGCCCTTCCCGTTCCAACACGTCTGCGATCAGCCCCGACACGCCTTCCTCCTGCCCAATGTCGGCAGCGACGAAGCGCGCGCCGATCTCGGTAGCCTTTTGTCCGCCCACCTCGGCGTTCCGGTCCGAGGCGATCACGGTGGCGCCCTCCCGTACAAAGCGGGTGGCGAGGGCAAGGCCGATGCCGGAAGCGGCTCCAGTGACGACGATGGTTTTGTTCAGGAATTCCATTGAGGGTTCTCCTTGTTGGGTCTACAGCCTGACCCGCGGCCCCAGCGCCATGGCCCGGGGGTCTGCCCAGTGGCCCTGGGGCGGACCCAGCACGCGGTCAAAGGCGGCGTCGTCCGGTGCGCCCAGTTCCGCGCCGTTCAGCAGGAACACATACGGCGCGGCGGCGGTCCGCTTGTTCCCGTCCGTAGGGGCGTGTTCGCGCGCCAGAAAAAGGAGGCGGGCGGCAGGCGGGGCCAGCGACGAGGCGGAGCCGGCGGCGTCCGGGACCCCCGGCAGACCACCGAAGGCCTCCGGCGCCTCGCCGTGAAGCTCCGTGATCGGCTTGGGGATCAGGCAAACGGTCACGCGCGGCTCGGGCGCTCCAGCAGCCCGCGCTTCTCAGCAAAAAGTTTCGCGTTGGCCGCTGCAAAGTCCATCTGTGGAACAACGGCCCGGAGGAGCAGTCCACCCTCCGTTGCCTCAATCTCCACCTCACTCCCGAAGCGGTACAACTCCAGCAGTTCCCCGGGCAGGATCAGGACCCCGCCTTCTCGCACTGAAATCAGACGCTTTCGCACCACTTCACCGCCGCCGCAGGTCCACGCCCTGGCGCCGCAACTCCTCCTTGGCCACCGTTTCCGTATGCACGATGTCGGGGCCGTCGGCCAGCCGGAGGGTCCGGGCCTGGGCATACATCATGGGCAGAGGCGAGTCCTGGCTGACACCCGCGCCGCCGTGAATCTGAATCGCCCGGTCAATCACGCGCAGGGCGACATTGGGGGCCACCACCTTGATCGCCGCGATCTGTCCCCGCGCGGCCTTGTTGCCCACCGTGTCCATCATGTAGGCGGCCTGCAGGGTCAGCAGCCGGGCCTGATCGATTTCCATGCGGCTGAGGGCGATGGCCTCGCGAACATGCTGGTGGGCCGCGAGGGGTTTGCCAAACGCCACACGCTGTGAGGCCCGCTCCACCGTGAGTTCCAGCGCCCGCTCGGCCTGCCCGATCAGGCGCATACAGTGGTGTATGCGCCCCGGTCCCAGACGGCCCTGCGCAATCTCAAAGCCCCGGCCCTCACCCAGCAGCATGTTGGAAGCGGGCACGCGCACGTTCTCGAAGGTCATCTCCGCGTGCCCGTGCGGCGCGTCGTCGTAGCCGAAGACGGTGAGCATGCGCTCGATGCTCACGCCCGGCGTGTCCATCGGCACCAAAACCATGGACTGCTGCAGGTGCCGCTCCGCGTTGGGGTCCGTCTTGCCCATAAAAATGCTGATCTTGCAGCGCGGATCACCCGCTCCACTCGTCCACCATTTGCGGCCGTTGATGACGTATTCGTCACCGTCCCGGGTGATGCTCGACTCGATATTGGTGGCGTCGCTGCTCGCCACCTCCGGCTCGGTCATGGAGAAGGCAGAGCGAATCTCCCCGTTCAGGAGGGGTGTGAGCCACTGCTCCTGCTGCTCGGGCGTACCGTAGCGCGCGAACACCTCCATGTTCCCGGTGTCGGGCGCGTTGCAGTTAAAGACCTCGGGGGCCCACCACACCCGGCCCATGATCTCGCACAGGGGCGCGTATTCCAGGTTGCTCAGGCCAGGGCCGAACTTGCCCTGCGGGTCCGAGGCGGGCGGCAGGAAGAGGTTCCACAGGCCCTCGGCGCGCGCCTTGGGCTTGAGTTCCTCGATCAGTTCCACGTGTTCCCAGCGGTGGCCCGTATTCACCTGACGGTGAAACTCGGCCTCGTTGGGATAGATGTGCTCCTCCATAAAGGCCGTCAGGCGGGCCTGGAGGTCACGGGTACGGGGCGCGGTCTCGAACATGGTCATAGGGGTTGCTCCTCAGGGTCCAGGGGGCGAAAACTGGCTTGGTTTCCCTCAATGCTGATCAGCGCCCCCCGGTAGACACCGCCGCCTTCACGGCGAAGCACCAGGCCCAGCGCGAGCAGACGCTCCAACACGGCCTCGGCCTCCTCCAGCAGGGCGGAGTCGTCGTCACCGGCCATGCGCTCAGCCAGAAAGGCGTCTTCCTCAAACAGCGGGCGGTAAGGAGCGAAGGCGGGCGCGGCCCCAAAGGTGCAGCGAATGGCGAACATCCCGCTCTCCACGACGGTCAGGCGGCCCAGAAGCGCCTCGCCGCGCTCCAGCGTGTAGACGGTTCCCGGCCTCACGGCTTCCCCGAATCCTGACGTTCACCCACAGCGGCGACGGTGGCGAGGGCTGCCGCGACGAGGGTGTCTTCTCCCCCGCTCCGGGCATACACCTCGGCGCGCACCACCACCTGACGGCGACCGGGACGCAACACCTCACCGCGCGCCCAGAGCGTTTCTCCCCTCGCGGGAGCCAGAAAGTTGATCTTGTATTCCGCCGTCACCACGTCGCCCACCACCGTCGCGGCAGTCCAGGCACAGACGGTATCGGCCAGGTAGCCCAGCACCGCACCGTGTGCGTGGCCGTGGTGCTGGGTAAGGTCTGTCCGGAGGGGCAGCGAGATTTCCACCACGCCAGGCTCGAAGCGCGTGAGTTCGGTGCCCATGAACCGGGTAAAGCCGCTGTTGCCGGTGGCGCGAGCGAGGAAGGCCTGGCGGCCCTCGTGGGTGAAGAGAGCAGGACCGGGCGAGGTCATACGTACACCCGCATGACCGTTTCCGCGGTCGCCGCCGGTTTGATCTGCCCCTCGATCTCGATGGTGTTGGCGACGGTGAGCTGAGCAAAGCCCGGGCCGTCCTCGATCCCGAGCAGGACGGCCCGGTTTCGCAGTCGGCTTCCCACAGGAACGGGCGCGATAAAGCGTACCCGGTTCAGCCCATAGTTCACCACCATGCGCGTACCCTCCAGCGCGGGGAATCCTCCCCCATTCATGAAGTGTCCGGCCAGCAACGAGAGCGTCAGGAAACCGTGCGCGATGGGACCGCCAAATGGGGTTTGCGCGGCCCGTTCAGGATCGACGTGAATGAACTGGTGGTCTCCGGTGGCGTCGGCGAAGGTGTTCACCACATCCTGCGTGAGCACGACCCATTCGGAGAGGGCAATCTCCTGGCCGAGGCGGGAGCGGAGGTCTTGGAGGTGCAAGGGGGTCTCCTTTCAGGTCCTCAGTGGCCAGTCGCCAGAAATTGAGGTGTTCCTGCTGGCGACTGCCCTCTGGCCGCTGGCGACTTCAGACCGCTGTGATCCCGCCGTCCACCGCGATGTTCTGCCCCGTGATATAGGCCGAGGCGGCGCTGGAGAGCAGCAGGGTCAGGCCCTTCAGGTCTTCGGGGCCGCCCAGGCGGCCCAGGGGTGTCGCGCCGAGAATGGCTTCCTCGCCGTAGGCCAGGGTACCTTTGGTCATCTTGGTGGGGAAGTAGCCGGGGCAGATGGCGTTGACGGTGACGTCATATTTGGCCCACTCGGCGGCGAGGGCCCGGGTAAAATTGACAATGGCCCCCTTGGACGTGTTGTAGGCGAGCGTTCCGGCCATCTTGGGGCTGTTGCCCCGCAGCCCCGCAACGGAAGCGATATTCACCACCCGCCCCGAGCGGGCCGGAATCATGCAGCGCTGGCCCACCGTCTGCGTCAGGAGAAACAGGCCGTTGACGTTGAGGTTCATCACCTTTTGCCACGCCTCGAAGGGATGCTCCTCGGCGGGCGCGCCCCAGGTGGCCCCGGCATTGTTGACGAGGATGGAAATGGGGCCGACTTCGGACACGATGCGGTCCACCAGGGGGCCGATGGTCTCGAACTGCGAGAGATCGTTCTGGTAGACGTGCGCGGTGACGCCCAGGCTGGAGAGGTGGGCTTTGGCCTCCTCCAACTCGTTTTGCTTGCGGGCGGTCAACACCACCGACGCGCCGTATTCGCCCAGTGCCTCGGCGATCTGGAGGCCCAGACCGCGCGAGCCTCCCGTGATGAGAGCGACTTTGCCGGTCAGGTCAAACAGGTCTTTCAGTGCCATCCACTTTGCCTCCGGGTTGTGACGTTATCTCCCCCACGATAGGCAAAATGTACGTGCGCGTCAATTTTGTACGCTGAGGGATATTCAGCGCAGGGGCAGGATTGACCCGGTCCTCAGGGGGTGGAGAAGGCGGCGGTGTATTTGAGGGAGCGCAGGTGGCCGCCTGACAAACCCAACGTCATGTCGAGCACGCCGCAGGGACGGGGACGAGGCTTCCAGGGCAGCTCTGCCACTGCCCGTTGAGCTAAGGCGCGGACATGGGCAAGCCGGCCGGGAGCGGTGCCGCGTTCGTCTCCCTCCCGCGCTCCTGGGGTGAGGTGGTCGCCGGGAACAGGACGATTGAAGGCACGGGACGGCCGTGGACGCGCCTCTACCTCCACGGCGTAGGACCGTCTTCAGACAACCAGTACGCCGGGCCGGTACACCCCCACCCCACGCTTCTGCCACCTCGCCTCGGCGGCCTTCAGGCAGCGCTCAATTCCCACGATGTCGCTGGTGGGCGCGGCGGAGGGACAGCCGGCGTCAGCAGCCAGGACGTTCGCCGGCCGCTTCAGAACCACGCCTCTTCCATGTCGAACGTCGTGCGGTCCGCGCTTGCCAGCAGGTCCGCGTGGGCCCTCACCTTGGGCAGTTCATGGACGGCGAAGAAGCGGGCGGCGTGCAGCTTGCCCCGGTAGAAGTCGGCATCGTCCCCACGCGCTTGCGGCAGGGTGCGGGCCGCCACCGCCGCCTGCCGCAGCCACATCCACCCGATTACCGTATGGCCCAGCATTTCCAGGGCGCTGTTGGCGTTGGCGAGATAAAGGTCCGGGCCGAGTTCGGGGGCCTGCCGCAGCAGGGTCAGCAGCGCCGCGCTGCTCTGGGCCACCGCCTTTTGCAGCGCCTCCCGGATCTCGCCCAGACCGCCGAGTTCCTCGGAAGCCGTGAGGTCTGCCCCGATACGCGCGAGCAGCACCTCCAGCCCGCGCCCGCCCGATTGCGTCACCTTGCGGCCCAGCAGGTCATTGCCCTGAATGCCCTCGGTGCCCTCGTGAATGGGATTGAGGCGGTTGTCGCGGTAGTACATTTCCACGGGGTAGTCGCGGGTGTACCCGGCCCCGCCCATCACCTGAATCGCGTCGCTCAGCGCCTCCTGGCTGTATTTGCTGGGCCAGCTCTTGACGATGGGGGTGAGCAGGTCGAGCAGCAGGGCCGTATCGGTGCGCCCTTCCTCTGGGCCAGTATGCAGATCGTCCACGAGGGAAGAGGCGTACAGTCCCAGCGCGAGGCTGCCCTCCACGACGCTCTTTTGCCGCAGCAGCAAGCGGCGCACGTCGGCGTGGCGGATGATGGGCACGGTTTCGCTCTCAGGGTCCTTGTTGCCCGCGTGCCGTCCCTGCCGCCGCTCGCGGGCGTATTCCAGGCTGGCGAGGTAGCCCGCGTAGCCCAGCATCACCGCGCCCATGCCCACGCCGATCCGCGCCTCATTCATCATGTGGAACATATGGCCCAGGCCCCGGCCCGGCTGACCCACGAGTTCACCCACCGTTTCGCCGCCCTCGCCGAAATTCAGCAGCGTATTCGTGGTGCCCCGGTAGCCCATCTTGTGGTTCAGGCCCGCGAGAACGACGTGGTTGGACGCTCCGGGCTTCCCGTCCTCCCCCACCCGGTAGCGCGGCACGATAAACAGCGAGATGCCCTTCACCCCCGCCGGAGCGCCCTTGATACGGGCCAGCACGAGATGGACGATGTTCTCCGACAGTTCGTGTTCGCCGCCCGAGATCCACATCTTGGTGCCGGTAATGGCGTAGGTGCCGTCACCTCTGGGCGTGGCGGTGGTGGTGATATCGGCCAGTCCGGATCCGGCGTGCGGCTCGGAGAGGGCCATTGTGCCGAACCAGCGGCCCTCCAGCAGGGGCATCAGGTATTTCTGTTTCTGCTCTTCGGAGGCGAATTCTCGCAGCAGGTTGGCGTTGCCGATGGTCAGGAAAGGATAGCCGCTGGAGCCAATATTTGCGGCCTGAAAGTGGGCTTGCACCGCCTGCATCACCACCCAGGGCAGCTGCAGCCCGCCCAACGCCTCGTCGTGGTGGGCGCTGAAAAACCCAGCGTCGCGGAAAGCCCGCATGGCCTCTGCAACGGCAGGGACGAGCTTGACCTTGCCGCCGATGACGTGCGGTTCGTTCAGATCAGCCTCGCGCGTGTGGTTCGCGAAATAGCGCTCGGCCACGTTATAGGCGAGGGCCAGCACGTCGTCGTACACCTCACGGCTGTGCTCGGCGAAGCGGGAGCGTGAGGGCAACGCAGCGGTGTCGAGCACCTCATAGAGCTGGAACTGCAGGTCACGGCGGGACAGGAACGGGGCCATGGATTCTCCTTTGCGGGGGACTGGAGTGAAGAACAGGTGGCCTACGCTAGGCTTTTCTCCGGTTCAGCGCAAGGTTGGGGCGCGTTGTGGTTTTGCTGCGCGGTGGCCCCCTCTTTGTGAGCCGTTCCGGTCGCTCCGGGCTGTACCAGTCACCCCTGGCTGCGCGAGGCCCGAGCTGCTCCGCAGCGCCGGGGATCCCACGGGGGAGAGGGCGGCAAGAACTCCAACTTCCGCCCCCCGAACAACGCCGAAGGGGAGGAGGGCCGCCTGGCCCTCCTCCCCCAAAGCTCCCGGCGCTCAGTTCAGGCGGGTAATCCGGTTGACCGCGCCCGGCGTAACCGACTTGGACTTCAGGTAGCTGCTGAAGGCGTCGATGTCGATATCGCCGCCCAGACGGTCGGTGCCCTGCGCGAACACGGTAAAGCCGTCGCCGCCGTCTGCCAGGAAGTTATTCACCGTGACGCGGTAGCTCGCCGACGGATCAAGGGGCTGACCGTTCAGGGTCAGGTTGCTGACCTTCTCACCCTTGGGCTTGGCGTTGTCCCAGGTGTAGCTCAGGCCCTCGCTGACCTGCAGGATCCGGTTCTGCCCCGCGCTGGGGTTATCGAACTGTTGCTCCAGCACAGCCTTGACCTGCGCGCCCGTCAGGGTGATCACGGTCAGGATGTTGCCAAAGGGCTGCACGGTAAAGGCGTCGCCATAGCTGACCTTCTGGTCCGGGTTGGGCACGTTGACGGGCAGGTCAGCGCGAATGCCGCCGGGGTTCATGAAGGCGATGACGGCACCACCCTTCTCGGGGGTGCGGGTGGCGGCGAGTTGCGAGTCGGCGATCACGTCGCCCAGCGCACTCTCGCCCGCCGGGTTCGTCGCACGGGTGATCTGCTCCGCGCCCAGTGTGGCGATGGTCTGGGCGGCGACCGGATCGGTCAGGGTCTTGGCCTTCTGCACGAGGGCGGTCAGGGCAGCGTCCTTGGCGCCGTTCTTGGCGTCCACGACCACGTTGCTTGCCTTTACGGCCAGCACGGTGTTTGTACGGGTGTCCACGCGCAAGTCCAGGCGCTGGAGCAGGTGGCCGTAGGAATCGCCCTGAATGACCACGCGGTCCTTGCCGGTCGGGCCAGGCACCAGGCAGTTGTAGCCGCGGTGGGTGTGCCCGGTCATGATGGCGGCCACACGCTCGTCAATTCCATTCGCGATCTTCACGATGTCGCCGCTGAGGGTCTTGCAGTCCACCACGTCGAAGGCGTCCTTGCTCGTGCCCCCCTGGTGGACGAGCGCCACGATGGCGTCCGCACCGCCCCGGATGATCTGGGGAACGGCGGCGTTGATGGACGCCACCTCGTCCTCGAATTTCAGGCCCGCCACGCCGGAGGGCGTCACGACGGTGGGCGTGTCCTTCAGAACTGCGCCGACGAAGGCGATCCGGGCCGGGCCCACCTTCACGATCTTGTAGGCCGGGAAGATGGTCTGACCCGTCTTCTCGTCGACGACGTTGGCGGCGAGGTAGGTAAAGCCTGCCCCCGCAAAGGTGTTGTCGAATTTGCACGCCTTGGCCGCGTCGTTGGAGTTGCAGCCGCCCTTCTGGAAGCGCTGGAGTTCGGCCACGCCGTTGTCGAACTCGTGGTTGCCAACAACATTGACCTGCATGCCGAGTTGCGTCAGGGCGTCGATGGTCGGCTCGTCGCGCAGCAAGGCGCTCGCGAGGGGGCTGGCCCCAGTCATGTCGCCCACGCCGACGAACACGGTGTTGGGGTTGGCCTGACGCGCGTCGGCGAGAATGCCGCCGATGGTGTCGATGCCGCCCGCCTGCACGGTCACGGTTTTCGTGCGGTCCGCGGGGTCGGGGACGCGGAAGCTCGTGGGCAGCAGGTTGCCGTGAAAGTCGTTCACGCCGATGATCGTTACGTCCGCCACGCGACTGCCCGTCATGGTGGAGCAACCGCTCAGGCCCAGGGCCAGGCCTACCAACATCAGATTCTTGTTCATACGGTGCACAGAATAGTGGACTTGGTGTAAGGAGGATGTCACGTCCAGGAATCGCAGCAGGGCGGCGCTGACCGTCCGCGCACGTTCATCCTGTACGTGAACGTCACATTCTGCTGCACCTCCCGGTAGACTGGGCCATTCCCATCGTCCCCAGGAGGTTTGCCCATGCGTGCCCTCGTCTGTACCGCCTTCGATCAACCCGAAACCCTGACCGTCCAGACCCTGCCCGATCCTGCTCCCGGCCCCGGCGAGGTGGTGATCGACGTGGAGGCGGCGGGCGTGAATTACCCCGACGCCCTGATGGTGATGGGCCAGTACCAGGTGCGGCCTCCCCTGCCCTTCACGCCCGGCGCGGAAGCCGCCGGGGTGATCTCGGCGGTGGGGGAAGGCGTGGCGCACTTGCAGCCGGGGCAGCGCGTGGCCGCCTTTACCGGCACCGGCGCCTTTGCCGAGCGCCTGCTCGCGCCCGTATCCGCCGTCATGCCGCTGCCGGAGGGCTTTCCCTTGGACGTGGCTGCCGGACTGCCGCTCGCATACGGCACCTCCATGCACGCCCTGGCAGACCGGGCGCAGTTACGCGAGGGTGAAACGCTGCTCGTGCTGGGCGCGTCGGGCGGCGTGGGGCTGGCCGCCGTCATGATCGGCAAGGCGCTGGGCGCGCGGGTGATCGCGGCGGCGAGTACGGAAGAAAAGCTGGACCTGTGCCGCGAACATGGGGCCGACGAGACGTTGAATTACGCCGGAGAGAACCTGCGCGAGCGGGTCAAGGCGCTGACGGGCGGCGCAGGCCCGGACGTCATTTTCGATCCGGTGGGAGGCGAGCTGGCCGAGCCTGCCTTCCGGTCTATCGGCTGGGGTGGACGCTACCTGGTGGTGGGCTTTGCGGGTGGCGAGATTCCCAAATTGCCGCTGAACCTGCCGCTGCTTAAGGGCGCGTCGCTGATGGGGGTGTTCTGGGGTGAGTTTGCCCGGCGCGATCCGAAGGGCAATGCCCGCAACCTCGTGCGGCTGGCGGGCTGGGTGGGAGACGGCACGCTGCGGCCCCTCGTCAGCGAGCGCTATCCGCTGGAGCGTGCGCCTGAGGCCCTGCGCGCCCTGCTGGACCGCCGGGTGGTGGGGAAAGTCGTGGTCACGCCTTGAGTGAAGCGCAGACGGGGGCTGGGCAACCTGCCTCCCTGACCTACTACACCACTGCCGAGCTGGCGCGCGAGGCCGGGGTGACGCGGCGCACGGTGATGCACTACGCCGAACTCGGGCTGCTGGCCCCCGATCAGGTCACGGCCTCGGGGCGGGCGCTGTACGGGCCCTACGCCCTGCGGCTGCTGCGCGACGTGCTGGACCTGAGGGCGTTGGGCGTGCCCCTGGACGAGGCCCGCGACATGGTGGCCCTGCGCCGCGCGACGCACGGGGTGGACGGCACCTACCGCCGTGACTGGACCCGCGCCGACATCCCCCTCTCGGACGAGCAGCTGCGGATCATCCACGCCCGGCTGCGGCTGCTGAACGCCGCTTATGCCCGGCAGGCCGACGGTCTGGCCCGCTTTGACCGCTGGCTGACCAAGCGCTTCACGGGCGGCGAGGTGGAGCCGCTGAAGGTGGAGGACTGATCCGGAAGCCGGATCATCCGTTCCGTCCCCTCCGCTATGGGAGCGGGCACGCCCCACCTCAACCTTGTCTTGACTCTCCGCCCTGACGCCCTGGAAACACTTCTATACTACGCGTCTATGTCACTGCGCCTCTTCGGGCTGCTTGCCAGGGACCACGGCCTGCAGGTCACGGTGGGAGACCGTTACACGCCGCCACAGGCCTATGACGCCGTGATTTCTATCGGCAGCGTGGGCGAGGACGTGCCCGTGTGGGTGCGCCTGATGGCCCACCAGCAGGGGCCCACACGCGTGCTGAGGTTGGAGTTCTCGGACGTGCACTTCGCCGCACACCGTTACGCCGCGCAGGAAGAACACGTCGCGCAGGCGGTGGCCTTCGCGCGCGACTTGCCCCCCGGTTCTCGCCTGCACGTTCACTGCGCGGCGGGCAAGTCGCGATCTGCGGCGCTGGCGGCCGTCATCCTGGCGGAGACGAGCCCCCGCCTCGGCGACTCAGCGGTGGCGGCCCGCATCCGCGCCGTGCGGCCCTCCTGCGCCCCCAACCGGGTCATTCTGGCGCTGGGAGACGCCCGAATGGGGCGGCGGCTCTCGCGGGCATTCCGGTAGGGGCGGAAAGGTCACGGGAACCCCCGCCCCAGACCTCATCCTGGGAAGGTGACGCCAAACGTCGTTCCCTGGCCGGGTTCGGTCCGCACCTCAATGGTGCCGCCGAAATGCCCAGTCACAATGTCGTGGATAATGGCGAGGCCCAGCCCGGTGCCCTTGCCCACGTCTTTGGTGGTAAACAGGGGATCAAAGATACGCGGCAGCACGTCGGCCCCAATGCCCGTGCCGGTGTCTTCGACGCGCATCACGGTTTGCCCTGACTGGACCTCAAAGGCCACGGTCACGCGGCGGGCCTGCTCCGCTGCCTCGCAGGCGTGGATGGCGTTGACCACCAGGTTGGTGAGCACCTGGGTAAAGCGCCCCGGCTCGCCCCGCAGCCGCACCGGGTCCTTGGACTGTTCCAGCAGGAGGTCGGTCTGGGCCCCCCGCGCCTGATGCGCGAGCATCAGCAGGGTTTCCGAGGCGAGCCTCACCGCATCGAATTCCTGAACGCCGCTTGCGGTATCCCGGGTGTGGCCGCGCATGGTCCGTATAAATTCGCCGATGCGCGCGGTGGTCTTGCCCGCTTCCTCCAGGGTGCTCTTCAGCTCCGCGGCGATCTCGCTGTGGTCGGCGTCCGTCACGTCGGGGTGGCCCACCGAGGCGCGGTATTCCTCCGCCAGCCGCTCGGCCTCGTGCAGGTAGTTCATCGTTGCCGCGAGCGGCGTGTTGATCTCGTGCGCCAGTCCAGCGGTGAGCCGGCCCAATCCTGCCAGCTTCTCGCTGACGAGCAGGCGCTCGCGACTGGCCTTCAGCGCCTCGTCGGCCAGCCGCCGCTCGGTCACGTCGCGGGTGTTGAGCACCAGACCGCAGACGCTGGGGTCGTTCAGCCGGTTGGTCGCCACCCACTCCATCCAGCGCCAGCTCCCGTCCTTGTGGAGGTAACGGCTGGTCAAGCGGCCCACCGCACCTGGCCCGCCGCACACGACTTCCGCGAAGGTGTCGCGGATGGCCGGGTACTCGTCAGGATGCATGTAGGCCAGCGACGGCTGGCCCAGCACCTCGTCCACCTCGTAGCCCAGCAGCGCCGTGAGGGAAGAGGTCGCGTACGTCACGTACCCGCCCCGGTTGAGCACCGTGATGATGTCCGAACTGTTTTGCACGAGCGAACGGAAGCGGGTGTGGCTGCGCTCCAGGGCCTCGCTGGCACGCCGCTGCTCGGTGATGTCGCGGTCGATCCCCAGCACCAGTTCCTGGCCGCCGTGCTGCACCACCGACAGCACGATCTCCACGGGGTACACCTCCCCACCCTTGCGCCGGTGCAGGGCGGGAAAGCGGAACAGGCCCTGCTTGCGCAGCTCCTCCAGAAAGGCCCGCTTCTGCTCCAGGGGAATGGGCTCCACGTCCAGCAGGCCCACCGGCTGCCCAATCAGTTCCTCGCGGGTGTAGCCGTTCATGGTGCAGGCCGCCCCATTGCACGCCACAATCTTCCAATCCACATCGCTGCTGTGGGGATCGACGAGGAAGATGGCGTCGGGCACGCTGGTAAAGACCATTTCCAGCATCTCCTGCTGCTGGCGCAACTGCGCCCGGCTCTTTTCCAGCGCGGCCTCGGCTTCGTGGCGCTCGGTGACGTCGCGGTCGATCCCAAGCACGAGTTCGCGGTCCCCGATGTGCACGGTGGTCGTGCTGATCTCCACCGGGTAGAGGCTCCCATCCTTACGGCGATGCAGGCTCTCGAAGCGGGTTTTACCCCTGTTGCGCAGCTGCTCTAGATAGCGCCGCTGCTCCTGGAGTTCACGCCCATCCAGCGCCACAGGCTCGGGACGCAGCAGGTGGACCGACTGGCCCAGCAGTTCCTCCCGCGTGTAGCCGTTCATCGCGCAGGCCGCCCCATTGCAGTCGACGATCTTCCAGTTCACGTCAGGCGCGTGCGGATCGAGAAGTACGATGGCCTCGGGCGAATGCTCGAACAGGGCGTGAAACACCTCACGGCTCCCTTGCAGCTCGGCCTCGGCCCGCTTGCGCCCGGTGATGTCCACCATCATGTACAGCAGGCAGTCCTCACCGCCAAACTCGACGGGTTCCAGCGAGGACAGCACGTCCAGCACCTGACCGCCCCGGGCCCGAATGCGGAATTCGGTCTCGTGGATTCTGCCGTGCGTTCCCAGGGCCTCGCCCACCCGCTCCCGGTCCGCCGGGTCTGCCCAGAGGTTCAGGTTCCTGGCGGGCTGGCCCAACACGTCCTCCCGCGCGAACCCCAGCAGCGAGAGCCAGGCCGAATTGACCGCCATCATCTGCCCGTCACGCGCCCGCACCACGCCGCACGCGATGGGCATGGCCGCGAAGACCTGCTCGAAGCGGCGGTGCAGGCCCTGCATGCGCGCCTCGTCCTCCCGCAGCCGGGTGATGTCCGTCATCACGCCGCCTAACCGAACGGGCTGCCCGCCGGTCACGAGGGGCGTCACCCGGTCCCGGAACCAGACCGCCCGCCCATCCCGGGCGAGCATCCGGTACTCCAACTCAAAGGGAGCGCACGCCGCGCTCTGGGCGCGGACCTCTTCCAGAACGCGCTCGCGGTCCTCAGGGTGAATGTGGGCCATCCAGAAGTCGGGGGCCGCAAGCCACTCCCCAGCGGTGTAGCCCAGCAGGGCCTCCACCTTGTCGCTCACGAACGAGTGGACGAGCGAGGCCGGGTCGCCTTCCCAGACGATGCCGTCCACGAGCTGGAGCAGGGTCTGGAGGCGCGGCTCCACCGTCACGGGCGGGCCTCCGGGGCGAAGGAGGCGTCCCCGGCGCGGGTGTCCATCGGCTCGCGCTGCATAGGGGTGACTCTATGGCGGCAGGTCTTTCTGTTTTCCTTCTCGGCCCAGTCGGCGTTCGATGCTGCGCCCCGATTGCTTGGCAGGGTACATGGGGCGTCAGCCTCCCGCCGCGCCTCACCGTTCAGGTCCCCCGCCCTGCTCGCCACGCAGGCAGATCACTGATGAGCAGGGTCAGCGCGTGGCCGTGGCGGCAGGAATTGGCGACGTGCCGCGCGGGCTGGCTGCCAAAAGCGCGGCGGTTGCCCAGAACGGTCAGCGCATCGGTGCGCTGCCGCCTCAATGTGGTGCTTGTGACGGGCTGAGCGAATCTGAGAGGTGTACGCAGGATTGACCGGAATGGCGATCTTGCCCATGACGCGCGCAATGTATTTCACCCACTGCCGGAACTCTCGCCAACTGGTGTCCCCGATGGATTTGGACAACTTGAGGTTGCGCGTCATGTTTCTGACCTTCAATTCTTCAGAGGCGACAACGTCGTGAGATGCCACGGCGCACCACACCAGCTTGACGGCGTGGCCTTTACGTTGCCTTGAAACTTTGAAGCGGAACACGGCCAACTTTGCCAAAGCCTTCTTGCGATTGTTGCTCCCCTTTCCCTTTCGACTGACCCGCCGCTGCAATTTCTTGGGCAACTGCTGAGCCTTCCGGTAGAAGTGTGGGTTGGGTTCGTCGTTTCCCTCAGCATCCGTGTTGAACGCCTTCAACCACACATCAAGCCTGGTGGCCTTGCCACTGGCTTCAAGGTTGAAAAGCCTCTCCACGTCCACAAGGAACAGAGCGCAGTAGCCATCAGCCCGCTTCACGACCCACAGACCTTTGATGTCTTCCAAGCGGTGGAGGATCAAGTTCCTCGTCCCTTTCCGCTTCACGTCCCCAACCCTGAAGCCGTCCGTCTGCGTCAGCCGTTTGTTGGCTGCATCCGGCTCCCAAACCGACTGCTTGAACTCCACGCTACGGACGCTCTTCTTGAGCCGGGGATGGCCAACAGGCTTCACGCCCTTTTTGCAATTGTCGTAGAACCGCGACATGGCCGCCCACGCCCGCCGCTTGCACGCAGTGGAGTTCAGCTTCTTCGCCCATTTGTACTCGGCGCGGAGCTTCATGGTGTGCTTGTCGATGGCGTTTTTGGACACCTTCTCCCCGTTCATCCAGAAGCGCAAGCAGGCGTTACGGACGAACCTTGCGGTACGGACAGCTTCATCCATTCCCCGCCGCCGCTCCTCCGAAGGCGACCGGCTTCTACTCCGGGACAATCATCCAGAAAATCTCATACGGATTCCGAATGATCAATTATACTGATGGAATCAGAACGGCTACTTTCCAGCACACTGCCGAAGACTTCTGGGGCATCTACCGCCGGAGTACTTGCGCCGTTGAACGACGACGCAGCCACCTGCTGGCGTTCCTGGCCGAAGGAAAAAGCCCAGTTGAAGCGCTCCAACTCACGGGCTATTCCTACCAGGGAGCAGACAAAATCATCGACGCGTACCATAAACGGGGCCTGGCAGGGCTCAAAGATCAGCGACAGCACAACAGTGGTGCACCCACCCTGCTGAGCGACGCCGAGGTGCTGCTCCTGGCGCGGACGATACGGGCAGACACCGCTGCTGGCGGTGTCTGGAATGGCGCACGGGTGCAGTCCTGGGTAAAGCAGGAATTGGACAAGGACGTGCATCTGAGCCGGTGTTACGAGTTTTTGGAGGCCGTGAGATTCAGCCTTCAGGTCCCTCGGCCCCGACGGGTCGAGGCCGATCAGGCCGCCCAGGAAGCGTTCAAAAAAAAGGTCTCCCAGCGGTGGTCCAAGCAACTCGAGCGCGTCTTAAAGGAACTGGACGAGCGGTAGAAGTCCGGTGCATGGACGACCACCGTGTGGGGTTCAGACCCCTGGTAGGCAGACAGTGGGCTGAGCGAGGCAAAGCACCGACCGTGCGCGTCCAACACCGTTACGCGTGGCAGTATGCGTACGCCTTCGTCTGTTCGCAAACCGGAGAAAGCCAGTCGTGGCTGTGACCAGCGGTGAATACCTCTGCCTCCCAGGCGGTTCTTGACCGCGTTGCTGGGGACACCAGCGCGGGGAAGAGCCGGGAGATCGTCTTGGTGCCAACCCGCGCGCGCCCTTCGGGCGGCGGGGCTCTGCGTCCCACCTCTGAAGGGGTAGGCTCTGCGCCCAGACCCTCTTCTGTAGATCTGCCGCCCCCACCTTCCCGTCGTTAACGTGAGACAGGGGGACAAAAAGTAGGCCCCTCAGGCACAGGTCCTGAAGGGCGCTTCGGGGAAAGGGAGGATCAGCCCTTGCCCAGCAACTTCATTCGCAGTTCGTTTTCGCCCGGCAACCGCTCGGTGACGGTCACCCGGAAGCGTCCGCCGTCGTGCATCTCGAGCACGCCCTCACTCCCTTCCGTGAGGGCAGAGCTGTCGCCCGACAGGGATACGCGCATCATCCCGCGCCCGCCTTCCAGAGCCTCCAGGCGGCCGGGGAAGGCCGCCTCACCGAAGTGGGCCACCACCGTGCCGTACTCGGCCACGGCTCAGGCGTCGCCCATCATCAGGCCCTCGATGGTGTGGCCCTGCACGATGGGTTCGAGTTCGTCCACCACGCGGCAGATCAGGTGGTCGCGGACCTCCTGCGGCAACTGCGCGTAATAGCCCCGGGTGAACTGCAGGTCGTGCCACTCGTCGTGACCCGCGCCCGGCGCGTCCACGCCAAGCACGAGGACGGGGCGCGGTTTGTCGCTGGTGTTCGCGGTACCGCGGTGGATGGTCAGGGCGCTTCGCACCGAGATGTCGCCCATCTTGGGCATCTTGCGCTGGGCCAGGGCCTCATAACGGGAATACAGCGAAGTCGGCGGAAACATGCCGTGGTCGTACTCACTGGGGTCGTCCCACTGCGTACCCGGGGCAATCTCAAAAGGCCCCATGTCCTCCTCCACATCCACGGTGGTGAGGTTGAAGGCCAGCGAGTTCAGGCGGCGGTCCACCAGCGTTTCCTCGGCAGCGCGGAAGTCTCGGTGCCAGGGCTGGTCCTTCGATCCAGGGTTGGGCACGTCGAAGCCGATCTCCACGATCTTGTAGTTGGGCCCCAGCACCGAGGCGCACACCGTCTGCACCCAGGGATGGGTGATCAGGTCCAGAAAACCGCTGATGTCCTCTGGGTGTATCTCGACGTAGTGGCGGTTGGTGCCGCGTCCCACCGCGCCGCCAGGCCGGGCCAGGGCCTGGGTGTACAGCACGGCCAGCTCCTCACCGAGCTTTGCCACCCACTCGCGGGAAAAGGCCCCCTTGAGGCCCAGGATGCCGTCACCGTACAGGGCGGCCATGATGGTGGGCACGTTGTACTGCGGATCGGCATAGGGGGTGGCGTTGATGGGCTTGTCCGGAGCCTGCGGCGCAGCCGCTTCAGCACTCATGGACATCGACGGCGCGGGCTTGTCATTCATGGCGGTCATGAATTCCTCCTTGGAGAGATGCGAAGGGGAACAGCAGGGGAAAGGTACGCCTTTTACAGGGGGAGGACGGTGAGGCAGACTTCAGGAGCCTTCCTTCACGGACGGCCCCCGGGTCAGGCGGTTTTGCAGCACCACCACCACAAGGAGGAACGCACCGCGAATGACCGACTGCCAGTAGGCGCTGAGGGTCAGGGTCCCGCGCCCGTTCTCGAAATTGAGGATGTTGAAGATGATGCCCAGCAGCAACACGCCCACCAGGGTGGAGCCCACCGAACCGCTGCCGCCGGTAAGCAGGGTGCCGCCCACAACGACGGCGGCGATGGCGGTGAGTTCCCAGCCGAGCCCCTCGGTGGGCTGCCCCGCGCTGAACTGCGAGGCGAGGATTACGCCTGCCAGTCCCGCGAGCGCGCCCGAGAGCACGTACACCCACACGAGCGTGCGCTCGACGGGCAGGCCCATCAGCCGGGCGGCTTCCTCGTTGCCGCCCACAGCAAGCACGTGCCGCCCGAAGCGGGTCAGGCGCAGCACCACCATGCCGATCAGGAAGGCCGCAAACAGCACGATGGCCGTGTACGGGACGCCGCCAACATTGCCCTGTCCGAAGGTGGTGAAACCGTGGTCCGTGTCGGCCGACACCGACTGGTTGTTCGAGAAGATCAGCGCCAGGCCCCGCGCAGCGAGCAGCATGGCGAGGGTGGTGATAAACGGCAGGATCTTGAGGTACGCGATCACCAGCCCGTTGATCAGCCCCAGCAGTGTGGCGGCGGCGACCGCGCCGAGAAGCGCGGGCCACAGCCCATGCGGACTGAGGACGGCGGCCACCACGCTCGCGAAGGCGGCCACGCTGCCCACGCTGAGGTCGATGCCGCCCGTCATAATCACGAAGGCCATGCCCAGCGCCACGAGGCCGAACATCGAGTTGTAGCTCAGGACAGTAAAGACGTTGTAGGCCGACAAGAAGCCCTCGTAGCGCAGGGCTCCGAACAGCACGAGCAGCCCGAGGGCCAGCAGCACGCCGTAGCGCTGAATCAGCGGGGCGGCCTGCAGGCGGGACGTGCGCCGGCCGGGCGCGGCGGGGGTGGGAACAGACAAGTTGAACCTCCTTTCTTCAGCGGCGCGAACGCTGGATGTACACGGCCACCAGGATGATCGCGGCCTTGACGACGAGGGCCACGGCGTCAGGAACGCCCCGGGCCAGCAGGGAGTAGCGGATCAGCTGGATGATCAGCGCGCCCAGCAGCGTCCCGATCACGGTGGCCCGCCCGCCGGTCAGGGCCGTTCCGCCCACCGCGACGGCGGCAATGGCGTCGAGCTCCATGTTCTGCCCGACCTGGTTGGCGTCCGCCGAGGCGTTGATGGCAATCACAATCAGGCCGGCCAGCCCCGACAGCAGCCCGGTGATCCCGTATACCGCCAGCTTGACCCGCGCCACGGGGACCCCGGCCAGTCGTGCCGCCGCCTCGTTGCCGCCCACGGCCAGCACGTAGCGCCCGAAGACCGTACGCCCAAGAACCCACGCGAACAGCGCCACCACGAGCACCATCAGGATCACCTGAAAGGGGATTCCCAGGGGGCGCCCCAGGCCGACGTACTGAAAGGTGGCGTTGCTGAAGGTCTGCAGCTGGCCGTTGGTGACCACCTGCGCGATGCCGCGCCCCGCGATAAACAGGATCAGGGTGGCGATAAAGGGCTGCAACCCCACCCGCGTGACGAGCGCGCCGTTGAACAGCCCGAACAGCCCGGCCACCAGCACGGGCAGCACGAAGGCCAGGCCCACGCCCAGCGCCGGACTGCCCAGCGGTGGATGCAAGAAGAGCATGGGGGCCAGCGCCCCGCTGATCGCCATCAGGGCACCCACCGACAGATCGATGCCTCCAGTGGCGATGACGAGCGTCATGCCCACGGCGACGATCACGGTGGTTGCCACCTGCGTCAGGTTCACACTGAGGGTCTGGGCCGTCAGGAAATGGGGCGTGAGGGCCGCGTTGAACACCAGCAGCACGGCGAGGGCGACGAGCGGCCCAAGCAGCGAGGACGCTGGCCGCCGGCGAGGGCTGCCGGAGGCGGGAACGGCTGCGGGAGGCGCGGCTTCCGGGCGGCTCACGCAGGACCTCCGGCGGCGGGGACCTCGCCCGGACCGTGCGCCATCGCGTTCATGATCGCGTCTTGGGTCAGCTCTGCGCGCGGCAGTTCAGCCACGCTGCGCCCGTCTCGCATGACCACCACCCGGTCCGCGCCCTCCGAGAGTTCCTCGAGTTCACTGCTGATCATCAGCACGCCCAGGCCCTCCCGCGCCAGTTCGCTGAGCAGGGCCTGGATCTCCCCTTTTGCGCCCACATCGATGCCGCGGGTGGGCTCGTCCAGGATCAGGAGCTTTGGATTCAGGCACAGCCAGCGTGCCAGCAGGACCTTCTGCTGGTTGCCGCCCGACAGCTCGCGGATCTTCTGATCCGGTCCGGCCGTCTTGATGCCCAGCCGGGCGATGAAGCGGTCCACGATCTCGGCCTGCCGCGCCGGGTCCACCACGCCGCCGCGCGACAGCGCCGGCAGCAGCGCCAGCGTCAGGTTCTCGCGCACCGACATGTCGGGAATGATGCCCTCGACCTTGCGGTCCTCGGAGCAAAAGCCGATCCCTGCGCGAATCGCGTCCGCGGGCGAGCGCCACCGCGCGGGGCGACCCGACACATGCAGCTCACCGCCGGTCAGAGGATCTGCGCCGAACACGGCCCTCGCCGTCTCCGTGCGCCCCGAGCCCAGCAGCCCTGCCAGGCCCACGATCTCGCCTGCCCGGACCTCCACATCCGCGCCGCGCAGCGCTCCACCCGTCTGAAGGCGGTGGCCTTCCAGCAGGGCCTCGCCACGTGGGCCGCTGTTCCGGACAAAGGCCGTCTCGCCCTCGCGGCGCAGTTCGCCGACCTCCTTGCCGAGCATGCGGGCGACGAGCTCAAGCTTGCCGATATCCACCATCGCCCGTTCGTCCACCGTACGCCCGTCGCGCATGACCGTGATGCGGTCACACACCGCGTACAGCTCGTCAAGGCGGTGCGAGACGAAGACGACCGACACCCCCTCGGCCTTCAGCTGCCGGATCACGCCGAACAGCGTTTCCACCTCGCGGTCGTCAAGGGACGAGGTGGGCTCGTCCATGATGACCAGCCGGCTGCGAAACGACACGGCGCGGGCGACGGCCACCATCTGCTGCACGGCCACGCTGTACGACATGAGGGGCCGGGTCACGTCTACCCGGACGTTGAAGCGCTCGAGCACCTGCCGGGCCTCAGCGTTCATGCGTCCCCAGTCGAGGAAGGGACCCCGCCTCAGTTCGCGCCCCAGAAAGATATTTTCGGTCACGCTGCGAAAGCCCACCAGATTCACTTCCTGGTAGATCGTGCTGATGCCGCCGAGCTGCGCAGCCTGGGGCGAGGCGAAGTTCACCTCCTGGCCCGCAAAGGTGACGGTGCCCGCGTCGCGGCGATAGGCGCCGGTCAGGATCTTGATGAGGGTGGACTTGCCCGCCCCGTTCTGACCGATCAGGGCGTGGACCTCGCCCTGGCCCACCCGCAGGCTGGCTTCACGCAGGGCCGGCACGCCCGAGAAACTTTTCTGAATGCCCTGCATCACGAGCAGAGGTTGACCTTGTTCCACAGTGCCGCCTTGAAAGGAGGGGAAAAAGCCCAAAGAGGGCACCCGCAAAGGTGCCCTCCGGGCAAGCGGAGATCAGTAGGCCGAGCCGACGAGCTGTTTGGCGTTCTGGGCGTTGTACTCGCGGTCTGGATTGATGATCTTGGCGGCGATCTTCTTGCCCGCCGCGTAGTTTTTCAGCGTCTCGAAGGCCTTGGGCCCGAACTTGGGGTTGCACTCCACGACGTAGTTGATCTTGCCGTCAACCACGAGCTGCACAGCCTCGCGCCCACCGTCGATGGACAGCACCATCACGTCTTTGCCGGGCTTCTTGCCGGCGGCTTCCAGCGCAGCGATCGCGCCGATGGCCATCTCGTCGTTGTGGGCGTACACCACGTTCACGTCGGGATGGGCCTGCAGCAACGTCTCCATGACCTGACGGCCCTTGTCGCGGGCGAAGTCGCCGGTCTGGGAAGCCAGGATTTTCATGTTCGCCTTGCCCTTGATCGCCTGCTCAAAGCCGGCGCGGCGGTCGTTGGCGGGCGAGGACCCCGTGGTGCCCAGCAGCTGGACAATCCTGGCCTCACCCTTCATGTTCTTGGCGAGCCACTGGCCCACCCGCTGGCCTTCCAGGATGAAATCGCTGCCAATGAATGTCACGTAGTCGGTCCCCGCCTTGGCGAGCTTCTGATCGACGTTGCGGTCGAGCAGAATCACGGGAATCCCGGCGGCGCGGGCCTTTTTCACGGCGGCGGCCAGGGGCTTTTCCTCACGTGGGGCGAGGAAGATGGCGTCCACCCGTTGCGCGATCATGGAGTCCACGTCGCTGACCTGCTTGGCCGCCGAGCCGCCCGCGTCGGTGTAGACCAGCTGGTACCCCAGCTTCTTGGCCTCGTCCTGCATGCTTTTGGTCTGCGCGATGCGCCAGGGGTTGTTGCTCTCGGTCTGGGCGAAGCCCACCTTATAGGTCTTTTTCTGGGCCAGCTTGGGCAGTCCCTGGGCCACAGCGACCACCGTAAAGCCGGTGGCGGTGAGGGCGAGGGCAGCAGTCAGGAGATGACGGGAGGACTTCATGGGGCCTTCCTTTCCAGTCTCTGGCGTGGAGACAGGGTGAGAGTGGGAAACGGACGAACGCCGGTGAGGCCACGAAATGGACCCCTTGCCACAGCACCTCTATGCGGAATTTCTTTGTGACAATTAAAGCACCCTCGTACCACCCCCTGTCAAGACAGGCTGGGAGAAGCGGTTTCGTTTTTTACCTCTCTTTACGCAGATGTGACCGCTCACGGAACAGGCCCTTCATGACGTCTTGCGGGACGCAGATGGAGAATTCGGGCTGCCTAGACTTTCGGTACTTCTGATGTTTTCGGATCGTGTTGGTTGGTCGAAGCGCAAAAGCCGTGATTCCCGCGGTGTTGTCTCTGACCTGCGCCAATTCCGGCGTTTTGTACCAGCCGCTGTTGTGACTTTACGGGCACTTTACAGCCTCTGCCGTCCTTCGCGGCGCGGAGACCCTCCGCGACAATGACGGGCCAAAAAGGCTTGTGGACGGGATCTCTACCCCCGGTGGGCGGTCACAGTCCTGTCAGGTCCCGTGGCACAATCTGAAGCCCTGATGCAGACCGCGCGCCGCTCCCCGCTTCTCCTTACGCTGGGGCTGCTCGCCTTCAGCGGCCTGCTGCATTCGGCGTGGCTGGCCTTCGGCTGGGGAGGCCGGGAATGGCGCGAGTGGTACTCGGACCTGCACTACCTGCTGGTCGTGGGGCTGTTTATGGCGGTAACGGCGCAGGTGGGCCGGGACAGTTCGGGACCGTTGCGTCCAGCTTTCCGCTGGCTGCTGGTCATGGCGGTCATCCGGTTCGCGGCCGAGGGCACCTGGACGTACCTCGAACTGATTCTGAAGGTCCCACCCTTTCCCTCGTTGGCCGACACCCTGTACTTCCTGGCCTACCTGGCCCAGGGCGTGGCCTTACTGCGGCTGGCGCAGGTGCCGCTGCGCGCGCTCTCCACGGCCCGTCTGGCCCTCGACAGCCTGACTGTGGTGGGCGCAGTGGGCGTCTTTTCCTGGCAGCTGTTCCTGGCGCGGGTGGCGACGAACGCCGCCGAACCACTGCTCAACCGCCTGGTCACGCTGATGTACCCGGCGCTGGACCTCGCCCTTCTCAGCCTGCTGCTGCTGGTGGTGTTTCGCCGTCAGCGTCTGCGGACCTACGAGGGGCTGTTCGCGGCGGGGTTACTGCTCAATATCGTGGGCGACTACCTGTTCGCCTACCTGAGCACGACGGGGGCTTACAGCACCGGCCAGCCCGTCGATGCCCTGTGGGCCTGGAGCTTCGTGCTGGAGGGGTTTGGAGTGGCCCTCGCCGCGCGCGCGCCGGCAGGAGAGGAACGTGAGGTCCCGCGCTGGCAAGCCCAGCTCTCCACCTTTTCGCCCTACCTGGCGCTGCTGGGCTCGTTCTCCCTGCTGATCCGGCTGGAAGGGGTGCAGACCCCCGAGGTGCAGGGGGTGCTGTGGGGCACCGCCGCCGTGACCGCGCTCGTGGTCGCGCGCCAGACCGTGATGCTGACCGACAATGCCCGGCTTAACCGCGTGCTGTCGGCGCGGGAGGCCGAACTCGCGCATCTGGCCCACCACGATCCCCTGACTGGCCTGCCCAACCGCCGGGCGCTGACGGCAGCGCTGGACGCAAAGATAGCGCAGACCGGGCCGGCGGGCCGCCTGGCCCTGCTGTTTGCGGACCTCGACGGCTTCAAGAACATCAACGACACCCAGGGGCACGCGGCGGGGGACGCGGCCCTGCGCGAGATTGCCGCGCGTCTGGCGGCCCAGACCCCGTCCGGGGGCCTCGCCGCCCGCCTCAGCGGAGACGAATTCGCCCTGCTGCTGCCCGGAGTGCCGCACGAGGATGGAGCGTGGGAAGCCGGAAAGCAGCTGGCGCAGGCCATCACCGTGCCCCTCGCGCTGGAAGGGACGCGCTTCACGGTAGGGGTGTCCGTCGGGGTGGCGCTGTGGCCAGACCACGCCCGCAGCGCCTCGGAACTTCTCAGTGCCGCCGACACGGCCATGTACGGGGTGAAGACGGCGGGCAAGAACGGCGTAAAGGTCTTTCGCCCCGAGATGCGCGCCGCCACCCGCCGGCGTCAGGACATCGAGCGGCTGCTGCGGGATGCCCCGGAACGCGGAGAGCTGCGCCTGCACTACCAGGCGCAGGGGAGCCTGGGCGGCGAGCCCCACGGCACCGAGGCGCTGCTGCGCTGGACCAGCCCCGAAATGGGCGAGGTGTCGCCGGCCGAATTCGTCCCGGTGGCCGAGGAGACCGGCCTTATCGTGTCGGTCGGTGGCTGGGCCCTTGGGGAAGCGTGCCGTCAGGTGGCGGTGTGGCGGGCCCAGGACCTGGCCCTGAGGGTCACGGTCAACGTGTCGCCGGCGCAACTGGCCCACCCCGATTTCGGGCAATGGGTGGAAAAAGCGCTGCGGTCTGCAGGCCTGCCCGGCCACGCCCTGGAACTGGAACTCTCCGCCCTGCCCAGCCTGCCGGACCTGGCCAGGTTTGTCAGGCCCCTGGAGGTCCTGACCGCCAAGGGCGTGCGCCTCAGCCTGGGCGGCGTGGGCGCTGGCCCCCTGGACCTGACGCACCTGCTGCCGCTGCCGCTGATGGCCCTGAAGGTGGACCGGCGCGTGGTGGCGGCCCTGGCCCGTCCTGGCACGCCCAAGACCGAGGACGACGCCGGGGCCACGCAGCTGCTGCGGGCCACGGTGGCCCTCGCCCGCAGCCTGGGCCTGTCGGTGGTGGCGCAGGGCGTCGAGCAGGAGTGGCAGCGGCGGCGGGTGCAGGCGCTGGGCGCAGACGCCTACCAGGGCCACCTGCTGGCCCGCCCCCTGCCCGCTGGAGAATTTGAGGACTGGTGGCGCTCGAACAAGGTCAGCGGCTGAGGACCCACCCACGCTGAGAAACGCGGGGCGGTGAGGCCAGGGGCAGAGAGGAAGCCACGCAGGGTGAAACGTAGTATCTTTCTGCATCGATTTAGAACGCCCCTGTCCGGGGCAGTTCGGCCCTGTCCTGTTGTCCTGCCGGCCTACAGCCCGCCGCCGTCCCCCATTCCCTTCG